>CAYVDV010000293.1:0-7176 GCA_964450465.1 uncultured Saprospiraceae bacterium | reverse complement strand
TGCATACACTGAAGCAGGGCTGTTGCATGGCTTCCAAGACGGCGCCTCATCCGTTCCGTTCCATCCGTCAAATGCTTTTGCGATGAACGAATTTTCCACCTTTGCGCCGCATAACCGGACCAAAAACCGCCGATTTTTTCTCACGCTTATCCTGGCTGCTTTATTAATGCCTGTTCTCAAGGCGCAGGAAATCCTTTGCCCGGTTAACCCGCCTGCATTGCCGTGCAATGTCGGTCCGGCGATTTCCGTTACCGGAGAGCCCCTGCTGGTGGATTTGTGCCCCAATCCGGTGCTCAACTATACCGATGTCATCCTTCCGGGTGGATGCCCCAATACCTACACCATTCTCCGGACCTTTACCGTAGTGGACGATTGTACCAATTACCTGAGCTGTACCCAGGTAATCCAGGTGCTGGATATCACACCGCCGGTTTATGCGGAAGCGACGGTGGTGGCCAATCCGGTTTCGATCACCAACGTGGACCGGGTGTCCGAGCTATGGAATATCAACCTCGCCGGCAGCGGAAATAATATCGCGACGGTGGCGCCCGGCGCCAATGTGTCGCTGTCGTTCTCCCGCCGAACCACTTTGCTACCCGGCGGCATGTGCCCGACCTGCATTTACCAACTGCACGTAGGGATAGAAGGCGTATTTGCAGAATGTCTGATGAGTTATGTGGGCGCCAGCCCAAACACCGGAACGCATGCCCTCAACTTCAGCGCTCCCGCTGTGCCCGGCGTATATTACATCACAGCGGTCGGGACCTTCTGGTATTACTGCGGCGAGTACGGCACGCCGACATTTCCGCCGGGCCCTGATGAGGCTATCGCCGTGCTGATCGTCGGCCAACCCGGCTGCCCGGCCCCGGTAACGGTTGCCTGGAACGGTGAGGCGCCGGATCCTGTAGTTACCGGCCAACCCTTGGTGACTGACCCCTGCAATCCCGTGCTCAATCCTACCTATACGGATGTGATCGAGGTACTCCCGGCCAATTGCCCGGAAGCCGGGATAATCACCCGGACCTGGACCGTTATGGACGCCTGTGGAAATATAAATACCTGTACGCAGGTGATCACCCTGCTGGATACGGTGCCGCCCGCAATTACCTGCCCGGCCAATCTGACCGTTTCCTGTGAAACTTTTCCCGCACCGGATATTACCGGCTATGCCACGGCTACCGATATCTGGGATCTTGATCCGGATATTACTTTTTCAGATTCTGTCATTGCGGGGCCTTGTGCCGGGAACTACACCGTCGTTCGCAATTGGACCGCTGCGGACACCTGCGGAAATGTGGGCACCTGCACCCAGATCATTTCCATCCTCGATGATATAGCACCCATCGTGTATTGTCCGCCCAATATAACGGTAGAGTGTAGCGCTCCGACCGATACGGCAGCGCTTGGCGCCGCTACGGCAGTGGATAACTGTTCGGCAACCCTTGAACTTGTTTATTCTGACGGCCCGAGGGCCAACACCTGGCCCGATCAGTTTGAGCGTACCTGGACGGCCACCGACGGCTGCGGCAATACAGCAGCCTGCATACAGGTGGTCACACTGGTGGACACCAAACCGCCCGTATTTTCCCAACCGGCAGCCCCGCTTATTATTGCCTGCGATGACAATGCCGTGATCGACTACTGGTTGTCCGTGCAGGGCGGCGCCGAGGCAACCGATGCGTGCGGCACGGTTACCTGGACGAATGACTTCAGCAGCGTATCCTGCGGTAGTTCTGTGGTGGTGACGTTTACCGCTACAGATGAATGCGGGAATATTGCGATCACCACTACCACTGTGACCGAAGTAAGCGGCGAAAATATACCGGAGACTGGCCCGGTGAGCGATAACTTTAAAGAAGGCTGCAATTGCACCCCTGCGGAAGGCGCTAAAGCCGGAACTGATAAGGATGATAATGCATTTACCGACGCCACAGCGCCCGCTCCGGCGCCAAAACCCAAACCGGATGTTGGTGGGACAGGCAGGACAATGCCGCATGTTGTGGATGCAACAAAACCGTCCAAACCTACCGGTGGAACAGGCAGGACCACGCCGCATATCGCAGACCCGCCCCAACCCGCTCCCCCGCCTAAACCTTCCGGTGGGGTAACTGGAACAGGCAGGACAATGCCACACATCGCCTATAACATCCCTCCGGATATTCAACAACTTTCCGAACCGGACAAAATGGTGAAACCAGACATAACCGGTCCCGGTCCCTGTGAATGCTCGGTAAACAGCCATACCGGCAACCTTTATGTGGAAATCCCGCTGATCGACATTCCTGCTCTGGGACCTGATTTGGCCTTCACACTGGCCTACAACAGCGGCAAAACAGCCCTGCAACACGGCTACGGCAACGGCTGGACCTTTAATTACAACCTCCTGTGGGAACGCCAGGGAAATGATATCATTATTCGCCGGGGCAACGGACGGCGGGATATTTTCAGCCTCGACAATGGTGCCTATATCGCCCCGCCAGGCGTTTCGGATACCTTGATCGAACTGCTTGCCGACCGGTTTGTATTAATGAACAAATATGGGATGGCCTATTATTTTGACGACCCGGCCCATCAGCGCCTGACCAAAGTGTCCGGACGTAACGGAAACAATATCCAAATTAGCTACCAGGGAAGCCTGCCAGTAAGCCTCACCGACGGCTACGGGAGATCGATCCAACTGGGGTATTCCAATGGTCTGCTTCAAACCGTCACCGACGCCAACATCGATCCGGCGCGTACCGTTCGCCTGGAATACGACGGCGACAATAACCTGCAATGCATCACCGACCCGCTGGGTTATACCCGTTCCTACCGCTACGATATCCACCGGAATATTATCCAGACTACCGATCCCAATGGAAATATTGCCGATCTGGAATATACCGGGCAACATGCGGTAAAAAGCCTGCGCTCCGCCGCCAGTAACATGACTATTGAATACGACACGGTTGCCAGGGAAACCCTGCTTTCACAGATCGTCGGCGATTCCACCCAGGCAACCACCTATACCTTCGACGGGCTGGACCGCGCGATCGGGATCAAAGGCAGCTGCTGCGGGTACGATGTCCTGTACGAATACGACAACCGCAACAACATTACCAGGATTACCGATGCCAACGGCAACGAATACCATTATACCTACGATGCCCGCGGCAATGTGCTGCGTGAAACGGCGCCAATGGGGTATGTACAATCGTTTGGCTACGATCCGGTATTCAACCAATTTACGAGCTGGACGGACCGCAATGGCAATACCACCACCCAGGAACTCGACAGCCATGGGAACCCGGTTGCCGTGCACCTGCCTCTGGGTATTTCCGAATACTACAGCTACAATACCAACGGATTGCTGAAATCCTATACCGATGCCAACGACCATACGACGACGTACGATTACGACCAATACGGCAATTTGAGCTCCGTACAACGTTTGAACATAAAAAGCGCCTACGGGTATGACGCCGCCGGCAGGCAGATCTGGGCGATCAGCCCCGAGGGGGACACGGCGTATTCCCGGTTCGATGCCATGAACCGGATGATTGCTTTCACGGATGCCCTGGGAAATACCGAAACCTATCGCTACGACGGCAACGGCAATCCCGTTTATTGGGTAAATAATCGCGGGTTCGCCACTCGTTATATCTATGATGCGCATAACAGGATCGTCCGGATGGAAGAACCACTTGATGTAGTAACAGCATACGCCTACGATGCTGTTGGAAACCGGGTCTACCAGAAAGATGCAGCGGGCCACGAAACACGCTGGGCCTATAACAATAAGAATCAACTCATCGCCGAAACCGACGCCCTTGGCCATACCCAATACTGGCAGTATGACCGCAACGGCAACCTGATCCGGAAAACAGACCGGCAGGGCCGTACCACCGGGCATACCTACGACCTGCTCAACCGGCGCACGGCAAGCACCAATGCCCTGGGGGAAACCACTGCTTTTACGTACGATGCCAACGGCAATAATATCGCCATCACCAGCCCATCCGGCGTTTCCGGCTTTTTCGAGTACGACTCGCTCGACCGGCTGGTCAAAACCCAATTCCCGTTCCGGACAACCCAAACAGAATACGACGCCGCCGGGAATGTGAGCAAAATGACAGACGGAAACGGCAATGCCACAACTTATGCGTATGATGCCCTGGACCGCCCGACAAAAATCACCGATGCACAGGGCTATTCCATTCAGTATGTCTATGACCGCAACGGCAATGTCACGACGCTCACCGACCGGCGCGGTATCGTCACGCACTTCCTGTATGACCCGCTCGACCGGCTGACCGCCCGGATCAATGCCCGGAGCGACACCATGACGATGGCGTATGATGAAAACAGTAACCAAATCGCGGTTACTGACGAACGTGGATTCACCACCAGTTACCAGTACGATGCAAGAGACCGGATAGCATCCGTCCAGTACCCGATTGGAGCGGAGACCTTCACGTACAACAAGGTCGATCAGATAGTCACCCGACACGATGCGTTGGGACGCGTAACCGAATATACCTTCGATGCAATGTACCGCCTGGAAAAGACAACCCTCCCGGACGGCAAAGCGGTTTCGCATACCTACGATGCGGTGGGGAATATGCTTTCCACTACAAATGAAAATAATGAAACCTCCACTATGGCCTACGATGCCCTGAACCGCCAGGTATCCTTCAGCAATGCCGAAAACGAAACCACCGCTTATGCCTACGATATGCAGGGAAATCTTCAATCGGTTTCCTATCCGAATGGCAACACCGTTCACACCGTGTACGACCGGTTGGGGCGGCCCATCGCCGAATACGACGACATGGGCATGCGCAGCAGTCGGAATTACGACGCACAGGGGAATTTGATAGCCGTAAGCGACGGTATGGGGAATGCCCGACACGTTCAATACGATGCGCTGAACCGGGTGATTGCCACAACGGATGCTATGGGCGCAACGATGACCTTTGAATATGACCCGAACGGAAACGAAACCGTCCGCAAAGACCGTCAGGGCCGGACTACGGCCCATGGAATGGATGGCGTATTTAACCTCATGGCTTCCGAAACCGACGCCCTCGGGAATACGACACTGTTCACCTACGACGAGACTGGCAACCTGGCGACGGTAACCGATGCCAGGGGCAACACCACCAGTTACACGTACGATGGCAATAACCGGCTGACGAAGGAAACCTTCGCCGACGGCACGACGAAGGAATACACCTACGATGCCGTAGGCAACCGCACTTCCCGGAAAGACAACAACGGCGCCCGCACCAACTACAGCTATGATACCCGGAACCGGATGATCAACCGCGATTTTCCGGACAGCAACGACGATGCTTTTGCCTACGACAATGCCGGACGCCTGCTGACGGCTACCAACAGCAACGCACAAGTGGGCCTGACGTACGATAAAGTCGGCCGTATTACCAACGAAACGCTAAACGGGCTCAGCACCCAATATGCGTACAACATCCCCAACCGCACCCGCACGCTCACGTACCCGGGCGGAACGGTAGTGGAAGAGAAAATGGACAAACGCGACCGCCTGACGACTGTTGACAACAATGGTATCTTCCTCGCCAGCTGGCGCTACGACATGGCCGGCCGGATGCAGTGCCGGCAATACGGGAACGCTACGGTCTCCAATTTCCAATACAATCCCGACAATTGGGTGGTAAACCTCACCCACGAAGCGCCCACCGCAATGCCGAACAAGCCGAATGCTCCGGACGTTTTTGGCGATGATTACACTCCGTTCCTCCATTTTCAATACACTTACGACCCGGAAGGCAACCGGCTCAGCGAACAAAAACGGCACGCGCCCGAACGCTCCGACGCCTATGAATACGACGCGCTGTACCGGCTCACACGGCTCCAACGCGGCGTGCCGAATTCGGGAATTTATTCCTTCGAACAATCCTTCCAGTATGATCAGCTGGGTAACCGCACCCAATTCATTCAGGACGGCCTGGCCACGACCTATTCGGCCAACGCGATGAACGAATACACGGCTATCAGTGGACAAGCCGACCCGGTGTACGACGCCAACGGCAACCTGTTGAGCAACGGTATCCATACCTTCCAGTACGACTACGAAAACCGGCTCGTCTCTGTTGACAACGGCTCCACAGCGCTCTACGACTACGACGCCCTCGGCCGGCGCATCCGCAAAGCTGCCGGCGATGCCGCAGAAAACTACTTCTACGACGGCGCGCGGGTTATCGAGGAGCGCCGGGACAACGGCCAAATACTCGCCACATACGCCTACGGCATCTGGATAGACGATATCCTGTACAGCCGGCGCTTCGGGCAGGAATACTATTACTACCACAATGCCCTCGGTTCCGTGGTAGCCGTCACGGATGCCAGCGGGGCTGTTGTAGAACAATATGAATACGATGCCTATGGCAAACCGGAATTCCTGAATGCCGCGGCTAGCCCCTTGCCCATATCCGTCATTGACAATCCGTACTTATTTACCGGCCGGCGCTGGGACTGGGAAACGCAGCTGTACTATTACCGGGCGCGATACTACAATCCGGAGCAGGGACGGTTTATGCAACGGGATCCGGTCGGATACGAACAAGGAATGAACTTGTATGAATACGCCAGGGGAAATCCGCAAAACTGGCTCGATCCGTCAGGTTTACGGTATGGAACGCAGGTTTTTGACAGTACAGTCGCGCAGAAACCTTACCGAAAGGGGTGCGGGGTTCCTGAAATGGAATATACAGTCAGCTTTAGTTATGGATGTATCGGCCCGGACGAAACCGAGGCATGGTTAGGACCGGTTGCCATAACCTATAACCTGAAAGGTAATCTGGATACCCGGGGGCTGTCCATATTGGTGGTAGGTATTACCGAGAGCGACAAGGTGAAAGTGGAGTACTCATCACTTTCATCTAATTGCCCCTCAAATATGCATGGAACAAAAGTTACAGTATCCGGGGATATTATTTGGGAACACACGGTATCTGCTGGATTAAATCCGGGCATTGGGCCACTTTCCTTCGATGTAGGTTTGTCCTGGAGCACAACCAATATTCGCAATCAAATACCCTTCAGTTTTGGTATAGTTTGTTGTAAGCCGAATGCTAAACAAACCCGTACAGACCGTCCGAAAGGGCGGACCGCCGCCAGGCAGCGATATCATTCTATCCCAGGCCAGCTGCCCTCAGC
>CAYVDV010000292.1:0-7196 GCA_964450465.1 uncultured Saprospiraceae bacterium | reverse complement strand
CCCAATGACCTTTAATGACCCCCCCAATGACTTTAATGACCCCTAATGACCTCAATAACCCCTGACGACTAAACCATTTTCCGTAATATTGCCCTGCTATGACCCAGGTACAGGTTTTCGAATTCAATCCGTTTGCGGAAAACACCTATCTCGTGTACGACGAGAGCGGCGAATGCGTAATTTTTGATCCCGGCTGTTACACGGAAGAGGAACGGGAAATCCTGCGCGGCTTTGTCGCTGAAAAACAACTCCGGGTAGTTCGGCTGGTCAACACGCATTGCCACCTCGATCACGTTTTCGGGAACAATTTTGTGTGCAGCACCTGGAATGTGCTGCCGGAGCTGCACCGCGACGAACTCCCCCTGCTCGAGCACTTTCCCACGACCTGCCGGATGTACGGCATCCCCGGCGCCGAGCCCTCCCCCATGCCGGAGCGTTTTCTCGAGCCCGGCGATGTGCTGTCATTTGGCAATACCCGGCTCGAAATCCTGTTCACACCCGGCCACTCGCCGGCCAGTTTATCGTTTTATTGCCGGGAAGAAGGCTTTGTCCTGGCGGGAGATGTGCTCTTCCTGGGTAGTATTGGACGGACGGACCTGCCCGGCGGCGACCACGAAACGCTGCTCGCCAGTATTCGGAACCAGTTGTTCGTGCTTCCCGGGCCGACGATGGTGTACCCGGGGCATGGGCCCGCCACTACTATCCGGCACGAGCTCGAATACAATCCGTTTTTTTAAGCAAGCTGCCAACGATGTTGACCTATCTGATTCGCCGAATCTTGTTGGCTGTTCCCACGCTGTTGATCATTTCACTGGCCAGCTTCGCGTTAAGCCAGTATATCAACAGGGATCCGGTGCAGATTGATTTTTCGGAAAGTCCGGCGGCCTACCTGGCCAAAGCCCGCACGCTCAAGTTGGACCAACCGGCGTTTTATGTCTCTATGATGAGCCTGGCTTTTCCGGATACGGTGCACCGGATACTCCCCCTGGATCGCCGCGACCAGCTGGTACAACTTACGGAGCAAAATGGCAACTGGTACATGATTTCCCGCTTCGAGCAGGCGCTTCGCACCGAATTGCCGCCCATATTGGACCAACTACCTGCCGGCCCTGCCTATGTTGCCATTGCCGGCCTGTCCAAAATCAGGAAACTGGATCAGATACCCGGGCTGCTCGATTCGGCACGGGTGCAAATCGACGCGCTTGCCGAGGGGCCGCAGAAAATTGCCGCAAGCGGACAGCTTGACCGGCTTTATGCCTGCTACAGCGATATCCAGAAGTATCCGCAGCAGTGGAAACTTCTGGTGCCGGTTTTTCACTGGCATGGGTTGCGCAACCGTTATCACCAATGGTTGAGCGGTTTTTTGTCGGGCAATCCGGGCAATTCCATTGTAACGGGCAATCCCCTTCTTGTTGAATTGCGCCCCCGCCTGTTGGTCACCCTGCTGCTCAACGGCGCGGCCATGTTGCTGGCCTACCTTATTGGTGTACCGCTTGGGGTATTTATGGCCCAGCAGCACCCTCGCCGGACCGACCGCTGGCTCCGCTCGGGCCTGCTTTTCTTGTACGCTATGCCGGTGATCTGGCTGGGCAGTCTTTTGATCCTGTTGTTGTCGCGTCAGGATATCGGGCTGGGTTTGATTCACGGCATGAATGCCGAGCCCTGGCTGATGAGCGGAAAAACATTTGGCCATTGGGCCTGGGACAACCGGGAAAAGTTCATCCTTCCGGTGCTTACCCTGTCGCTCCACGCGCTGGCTATTCTGGCCATGCAGATGCGGGGCGGTATCCTTGAAGTGAGCCGGCAGGATTTTATCCGCACCGCACGCGCCAAGGGTCTGAGCGAGCGCCGGGTATTCTGGTGGCATGCTTTTCGCAACGGGCTGTTTCCGGTCATTACCGTTTTTGCCAGTTTTTTTCCCGCTGTCTTCGGCGGTTCGCTGGTGGTGGAGTATCTGTTCGATTTCCCCGGCATGGGCACCAAAATGGTGTCCGCCTTTGCCAATAACGACTACGCCGTATTGTTTGCCATGGTCATGTTTGCCGCCATCGTCACAATCATCGGCAGCCTGATCGCCGATATACTGTATGCCTGGGCAGACCCGCGGGTGCGGTTTGCGAAGCGGTAAAGTTCAGGTACATGCACAGTTGAAAATTATCGCACCAGTCTTTTTTGCCCAAAAACACCCTACCTTTGCGCGTCAAAACCCGCCTTGCCTGTCGAACAAAAAAAGAAGTCCGGGAGGTGGGAAAAACAAGTATGCCGTTATGACATCCCGCGAAATTCGCCGCCATTTTCTCGATTTCTTTGCCTCCAAAGCGCACAAGATCATCCCTTCGGCACCCATCGTTGCCAAGAGCGACCCCACCCTCATGTTTATCAACTCGGGTATGGCGCCGCTGAAAGATTTTTTCCTCGGCAACCAGACGCCGCCCGCCAAACGCGTGGCCGATACGCAAAAATGCCTGCGCGTGACCGGCAAGCACAACGACCTGGAAGATGTGGGGCGCGATGGCTACCACCATACCATGTTCGAAATGCTGGGCAACTGGTCGTTTGGCGATTACTTCAAAAAAGATGCCATCGCCTGGTCCTGGGAACTGCTCACGGAGGTGTACAAACTGCCCAAAGACCGGCTCTATGTGTCGGTGTTCAAAGGCGATGAAAAGGAAAAACTTCCCTTTGACCAGGAGGCTTTCGACGAGTGGAAAAAATACGTGCCGGAAGACCGTATCCTGGCTTTCAGCAAAAAAGATAACTTCTGGGAGATGGGCGACCAGGGCCCCTGCGGCCCCTGCTCCGAGATCCATATCGATTTGCGCCCCGACAGCGAGCGTGCGAAACAGGATGGCCGCGAGCTGGTCAACGCCGACAATCCCAATGTGATCGAGGTTTGGAACAACGTATTCATGGAGTTCAACCGGCGCGCCGATGGCTCCCTGGATGTACTGCCCGCAAAGAGCGTGGACACCGGCATGGGTTTCGAACGCCTCTGCCGCGCCGTGCAGGGCGTTGCCTCCAACTACGATACCGACCTGTGGCGACCGCTGTTCCAGTTCCTGGAAAATTTCTCCGGGATCAAATACGAGGGAACGTACCCGGAGATTGACCAAAACTGGAAAAAAACGGACGTAGCCATGCGCGTGGTGGCCGACCACCTGCGCGCCGTATGCTTTACGATCGCCGACGGCGAGTTGCCTTCCAATACGGGAGCCGGCTACGTCATCCGGCGCATCCTGCGCCGCGCCGTGCGCTATGCCTACTCGTTCCTGGATGTAAAAGAACCTGTGCTGTACCGCATGGCGCCCATCCTCGCCGAGGAGTTCAGCGATGTGTTCCCGGAACTGAAAGCGCAGATCGACTTTGTGGTGAAGGTGATCCTCGAAGAGGAAAAATCCTTCCTGCGCACGCTGGAAAGCGGTCTGAAACGCATCGAAGGGATCGAGATCAGCAACAACACCATCAGCGGCGAGCAAGCCTTTGAATTGTACGATACCTATGGTTTCCCGAT
This sequence comes from uncultured Saprospiraceae bacterium, assembly GCA_964450465.1. Taxonomy (GTDB): domain Bacteria; phylum Bacteroidota; class Bacteroidia; order Chitinophagales; family Saprospiraceae; genus M3007. Next base: position 3,685 of record CAYVDV010000292.1, on the reverse strand, counting down.
CGACCTTACCCGCCTGATCGCCGGCGAAAAAGGCTGGTCGGTGGATGAAACCGGCTTCAACAAGGCCCTGCAGGAGCAAAAAGACCGCTCCCGCAAAGATGCCGTCAAGGAAGTTGGCGACTGGATGGTACTTCGCGACGAAGCCAACCCGGAGTTTGTAGGCTACGACAACCTGGAACTGCGCGACGCCCATGTGCTGAAATACCGCACCGTCATGCTTAAAGGGCAGCCGCAGTACCAGATCGTGCTCAACCGCACGCCCTTCTATCCCGAAGGCGGCGGCCAGGTGGGCGATACCGGCTGGCTGGAGTTCAGCGACGAGAAGATCCGGGTGCTGGATACCAAAAAAGAAAACGACCTGGTGATCCATGTCGTGGAAAAACTGCCCCATTTTATGCAGGATCCCACGGTACATTGTCATGTCGATGAACGCAAGCGGCGCCTCACCGAGAACAACCACTCGGCCACACACCTGTTGCACGCCGCCCTGCGCCAGGTGTTGGGCCACCACGTGCAACAAAAGGGTTCGTATCTCGATGAGAAGACCCTTCGCTTCGACTTTGCCCATTTCCAGAAAGTGACGGACGAGGAACTGGCGGAGATCGAGCAGATCGTCAATGCCAAGATCCGGGAGAATATCCCGCTTGAGGAAGCGCGTCAGCTGCCCATAGAAGAGGCGCAAAAGGCCGGAGCCATGATGCTCTTTGGTGAAAAATACGGCGAAAAGGTGCGCATGATCACCTTCGATCCCGGGTACTCCCGCGAACTCTGCGGCGGCTGCCATGTCAGCCAGACCGGCAAGATCGGTTTCTTCAAGATCACGGCGGAAAGCGCCGTGGCCGCGGGCGTGCGCCGCATTGAAGCGCTCACTGCCGATGGCGCCGAGCAATATATCGGAACCATCGAACGCGAAGTATCGGCCATACGGCTCATGCTCAAAGCCAAGGAGCCCGCCAAAGCCGTACATGAGTTGCAGGAAGAAAACAGGCGTCTGCAAAAAGAGATCGAGCGGCTTATCCAGGAACAGGCCAACAGCCTGCGCGACGGCCTGCGCACCAAGGCAGAGACCGTCAACGGTGTGGCCCTGTTGGCGGCTGTACTTCCGCTCAGCGATGCTAACGCCATAAAGTCGCTGGCCTATGAGCTCGAACGCGAGCTGGGCAATGCTGTCGTGGCGTTCGGTTCGGTCAGCAACGACAAACCGATGCTGACGGTCCGCATCAGCGACCAGCTGGCCAAAGAAAAAGGACTGCACGCCGGCACCATTGTACGCGAACTCGCGCAAAAATTCCTGAACGGAGGTGGCGGCGGACAGCCCTTTTTCGCAACTGCAGGAGGCAGCGATGCAAGTGGGTTGAAAGATGCTGTGGAAGCGGTGAAGGGGTATTTGTAGCCCCTTTACATCCGCGTCAGCACCATCGTTTCCCCGCCCCGTTGCGGGCAGTCGTCCTTAACTTTGGTAAACGAGACCTGGTCGCCGTCGAGAGCGAACCGGTATACGCCTTTCTGCTCGGAAGGGCAGGTGTTCTGGCCATCCGTGTCCCATACCGTTAGCTCGTCGCCGTTGGCGATGTAGGAGCCTTTGATATCGATCACGCCGTCGTTGCCGAAATCAAACTGATAATCGGCATCCGTGATGGTCATGGTGAACTTAACAGGTTTGCCGTCCTGGCCGGGGAACTCTCCTGCCCATTTACCGACAATACTGTTTCTTTGTGCAAATGCGGTGCCGCAGAGGGTGAGCAAAAGCAGCGGGAGAAAAAGCAGCTTTTTCATGTAGTTAAACATTTGGTGAAGAAAAAATTGGTTGAATGCACAAATCTAGAAATTGTATTTTATGTTTGACTGAAATTGCTTGTTAATCCAACGTTAACCCCGCTTTATGCACACGATCACACTTCGCGCGCTGCTGATGACCGGTTTTTTAATTGCCGGCACCAGTTTTATTGCCCTGTCTGCCCAATCGCCGCTCTCCCTGGCCTTTGAATTCCAGGCTTATCCCACCGGCTTGATCCCCGGTGTGCGGATCGATTATGCCGTAAAGGAGCGGCACTGCCTGCATGCCCGCCTGGGGTATAATTGGGTACGCCACCGCGATCTGGGCGTTCAGGATAAGGAGTGGGGCGACGGCTTTGGTGGAACCCTGGGCTACCGCTATTTCTTTAAAAACAACCGCAAAGGCTGGTTTCTGGGCGCCCGCACGGACCTGTGGCGCAATCGCATTCACTGGGAGGACAAGGATGCAAACGGGAATGTGCGCTCCAGCGGCCTCAGCAAGATCACAGTTGTGCAGCCGACCGCAGAAGGCGGTTATTTGTTTCCACTGGGGGCTGGGAACTGGTTTCTCGCGCCTGCCGTGGCCTTTGGCGTGGAAATCAACGTGCAAACGCAGGGCGCCAAAGTCGGCGAAGGTACTATCCTCCTTTTGGGGCTTTCAGCCGGCCGGTGGTTTTAGAATATGCAGTAAATCAATATAAGTACCTGGACCGAATTAATTGATAAAATCCACTTTGGTCTTTTGCCGCAATACTGCGTTATTTTTTTCAGCCGTAGCGCTGCTATGCCCTCAAAAAATGCCTTGTCTTGCCTCAAAATCCCTGCGTTTATTTTATCAATTAATTCAGTCCAGGTACTTAATTCAACAAACAACATTTTCATGGAAACATTTTTTGACTTCGCAAAACTGCAGGAGATCTTCACCATCTATGCCCCCAAGGTTGTCGGGGCTGTACTCACCCTGGTTATCGGCCTGTGGCTGGCCAACTGGCTGACAAACCGCATCCGGGCTATTCTGAAAGTTCGCGGAGTGGACGAAAGCGTGTTGCCCTTTCTCGCCTCCATCGTATCGGTTGGCCTGAAAGTGATGGTTTTGCTCAGTGTGGCCGGCATGTTCGGTATTGAAACCACCTCGTTTGTAGCGATCTTCAGCGCTCTTGCCTTTGCCATCGGCCTGGCCCTGCAGGGCAGCCTGGGCCACTTTGCCAGCGGCGTGCTGATCCTCATTTTCAAACCCTACAAAGTGGGCGACCTGGTGAATATCGGTGGTAATGTGGGCAATGTGGAGGAAATTCAGGTGTTCAACACCCTGCTCCTGACGCCCGATGGCAAGCGGGTCATTATCCCGAATGGCGTGGTTACCGGCGGCGTTATCACCAACATCTCCGGCCCCGGTATCATCCGGGTGGACATGACGTTCGGGATCAGCTACCGCGACGACATCGACCGCGCCCGCGAGGTCATTCAAGGGGTTGCCGATGCCAGCAAGCTCATCCTGAAAGACCCACCCGTAGATATTTTAGTCAGTGAACTGGGCGACAGCTCCGTCAATTTTGCCGTGCGCCCCTGGTGCAAAAGCGAGCACTTTTGGGATGTCTATTTCTACATGCACGAACACATCAAAAAGGCTTTCGACAAATCCGGCGTTTCCATTCCGTTCCCGCAAATGGATGTGCATCTGCCGAAAGCAGGGTGAATTAATGATGAATGATGAATGATGAATGATGAATGGTTCACCTTACAGGGTAGGTGGATGGGATGCGGCATTGGTTTACTTCACAATTGCGCAACACTTCCACTTCCGTAAAAGGTGAACCATTCATCATTCATCATTCATCATTCATCATTCATCACTCATCATTCCTTAAACAACCTTCCGCACTTTGCCCGACCCGCTGATATTGCTGTT
>CAYVDV010000291.1:0-7203 GCA_964450465.1 uncultured Saprospiraceae bacterium | reverse complement strand
GGTTTGTACTGGGTCAGGATAAGCGGAAAGGAGACATCTCAGATGAGCTCCTGGATAAAAACAGGATAGACGCTTATTGGGATGCGTTTTTTTGCGCTTCCTTCTGCTTTTTTTCCTGTTTTTTAAAATAGCGCCGGAACAGGAAGTTGTGTTTCAAGGCTTCCATATTTTCACTGAACCGGGCCGTTCCGACTTCCAGATTACCCAGAGTTTGCTGCAGGTTGGCAGCGGCCACAGAATCCCGCATGAGCATATTTGCCGGCCCGTGGCCCTGTTGCAGGTCTGTTTGAAGTCCATCCACGACTTTGTTGACATCGCCAACCAACCCCGTCATATCCTGTGCGAGTTGCCCCGCCTGGTTTTCCACCGTCTGGAGGCTTTTCACAACCTGATCCAGTTCATAAGCCATGGACGTGTCGCGCAGCAAGGCCCCGATAGTTCCCTCGCCATTCCGGACTCCGGCTACAACCGTGCGAAGGTCGTCCATCGTAGTGGCGGCATGCCCTGTGGCCCGGCGCAGGTTGGCCAATGCTGCTTTGAGATCGCGGGACAAAGTCTCGTCGTTGAGTAAAGTGGCCAGTTGCGTGCTTTTATTTATCCGGTCAACCGTTTGCTTCAGCCCTTCGGAAATGACCAGGATATTCTGGTTGGTCTGATTCAGAGTCCGCAGCATTTGCTCCGTGCTGGTTTCTCCAATGCCCAACAGGACATCACCGGGCTCTATCAATGGGGCCGGTTCTTTTACAGGGACGATATCAACCACGCGGTTCCCGATAAGGCCGTCGGTACCTACGGAGGCCCGGGCGTTTTTCCGGACCATCGTGCGCGTTTCTTCATTCAGCCCCAGCGTTACCATAACCAGCGTATCGTTGACGAGGTTTACTTCCTCCACAATACCCACTACGATCCCCGACAGCCGCACATTATTGCCGGCTACCAGGCCGCTGACATTTTCGAACTTCGCTTTGATCTCAAAACGGGAGGAAAAGATGCTTTGGTTTTTGCTGAGCATATAAAGAAACAGGATCAGCAGCACTAATCCGATCAGGACGAAAATGCCGAGTTTTACATTATCTAACGTTCGTTTTGCCATAGGATTTAGTCAAAAAAGGCTCTGATCTTGGGATCATCAGTAGCCATTAGTTCAGCATAAGTACCTGTTTTATAACATTTTCCATCGATCAGCATGGCGATCCGTTCCGAGGCGACCTCCGCCAGCTTCAGGTCATGGGAAATCACCAGTGCAGAGGTTTGGTATTGTTCCTGCACCTTCCGGATCAGCTGGATGATCTCCATACCGGTAATGGGGTCGAGGCCAGTGGTAGGTTCGTCGTACAGGATGATCGCGGGTTTCAGGATCAGGGTGCGCGCAAGGGCGATCCGCTTCCGCATTCCACCGGACAGTTCGGCGGGCATCATATCCACGGTATGGGCCAGACCCACGCTTTCAAGCACTTCATGTACCATTTTATCCACCTCTTTCTGCTCTGTCCGCAACCAATGTCGCCGCAAGGGAAATTCCAGGTTTTCGCGGACCGTCATGGAATCGTACAATGCATTGCTCTGGAATAAAAAACCCACTTTGGCGCGCAGTTGATCAAGTTCGCCGTATGACAATTGGGTTACGTTTTCGCCCAGCACCTCGATCTGGCCGCTGTCCGGCCGCAAGAGACCGATGATACACTTGATCAGCACTGATTTTCCGGAGCCCGATTTGCCCAGTACGACCAGATTCTCCCCCCGGTAAAGCGTCAGGTTGAAATGATCGAGCACCACATTATCGCCAAAGGCTTTGCAGAGCTCCTCCACTATTATGACCGGTTCATTTTTTTGCATCAGAAATCCCAAATCAGTTCAGCGACCTGCACGGCAAGCAAATCTAAAATAAAGATCAAAACCGAGGACATGACCACGGCAGAGTTGGCCGAGCGCCCTACCCCTTCGGTGCCCTTGGTCGAGTAGTATCCTTTAAAGCACCCCACGATGCCAACGGCAAAACCGAAAAAGTAGGTTTTTATAAAGGCCGGGATAGCATCGTAATAGGCCAGATTATCAATTACCTGCTTGACAAACAAGCGAAGGCTGAGTACTTCGTAAATATTGACACCCAGATAAGAACCATACAAGGATATAGCATCCGCCCAAACCACCAGTACCGGCAACATAAGGGTAGCGGCTACGGTCCGAGTAACCACCAGATACTTAAACGGGTTCGTGCCCGACACCTCCATGGCATCAATCTGCTCGGTCACCCGCATCGACCCTAATTCTGCGCCAATACTGGACCCGATCTTACCCGCAAAGATCAATGCCGTGATCACCGGCCCGATTTCCCGGATTATGGCAATGCAAACCATGGCAGGGATCTGTGCTTCCACGCCATAGCGCACCATACTGGGGCGCAATTGCATCGTAATCACCAAACCCATAATAAAGGCGGTAAGCCCCACTAAAGAAAGGGAATTGAACCCGATTACAAAGCATTGGTGAATCAGCTCGCTGAATTCATATCGCGGGCGAAAGGCTTCGCGGAAAAAGCGCACGGTGAACCGGGCTAAATTCCCGATCTCACTCAAAAAAGCCCGGTTTTTTTGAAAAGAGAACATTAAAATGCATTCATTTGCCGGTTATCAGAGACTTAGAGCGTGTTTAAATTTTGGTGCCGGAGCGAAAGTGAGCAAATTTTATTTCAGGCAAGGCAAAATTTGCAGACATAGCCGGGTGCCTATGGCGAAAATTTTAACGATGCATGAAAGAAAATTTGCCGCTTGCAGCCCGGTGACTGAAATTTAAACACGCTCGTAATTCAGGGTAAAGGTACTGTTGCACAAAAAGCAAGTAAACTATCTTGGTCATCATCTGCCATGCGATATATCAACGTTTTTGCATTTCTTGCCTTTTGGGCCTTTAAGGGTGTAGGGCAATCGGCTCCTGATCTTTTTTTTCCGGACGATACCTTCCGGCTGGTCGTGATCGGTTCTTCCACCGCTGCAGGTACCGGCGCCCGGCCTGTGGACAGCGCCTGGGTGAACCGTTACCGAACCTATCTGCAAGGCATTAACCCCGCCAATGAAGTTGTGAACCTCGCATTAGGGGGCTACAGTACCTACCGGCTTATGCCCTCCGGCTTTGTACCGCCCAAAAGCAGACCGGCGCCCGACACCTCGCGAAATATTTCCAAAGCATTGGCCTTTAAGCCGGACGCCATTATCGTCAACCTTCCTTCCAATGATGCCGCTGCGGGTTATGATTTGGAAGAACAACTCCAAAATTTCGACACCATCGTTCAATGCGCCCGGGCCGCCGGGGTGCCCATCTGGATTTGCAGCACGCAACCGAGAAACTTCAGCGCCGACAAGGTCCTGGTCCAGCTCATCGCCCGCGATACCATCCTGACCCGCTACGCCAATCAGGCGATCAATTTTTGGGAGGGACTGGCCATGCCTAACGGACTTATTGCCCCGGAGTTCAATTCCGGAGACGGAATACACCTTAATAACGCAGGTCACAGGTTGTTATTCGATCGGGTACGGGAAAAAAACATACCCGAAACACTCGCGGTGCTTCGCCGCATGCTAAAATGGATCCGGATGATTTGATCCAAACGCATTACATTTACGTCATTACGACCAGATATTATCATGAACATTCCCTTCGATGTTTTGCGTGATTACGGCGCTGTAGTTAAAAACTACCGCCGCCGGGATGACATATTCCGGGAAAACCAGGTCGCTTTCTACTATTTTCAGATCGCGCAGGGGCTAGTCAAGATGGTGAACCACGGCGAAGACCACGATTTCATCCAGGGGATTTTTACCGAGGGCGAAAGTTTCGGCGAGCCGCCGATGATCGGCGAATTCTCCTACCCTGCCGCTGCAACAGCCATTACAAACGTGCAATTGCTGGCGCTCCCGCGCAAACATTTTATCGAACTGCTCCGCGAGCATTTTGATATCCACCTGCAATTTACCATCCACATGTGCCAGCGGGTGCAATACAAGGCCGAAATTCTCAAGGCGATCAACCTCGGCCACCCGGAAGAACGCATTCTTGCGGTAATCGACCTGCTCAAGTCCAAACTATCCAAAGCACAATACAGCCAGGACGGCCACTTCGTGGTTCCCGTCACCCGGCAGGAAATTGCCGACATGACCGGCCTTCGCGTCGAAACGGTTATCCGGAAAGTCGGGCTGCTGGAAGAACAGGGGTTGCTGCAGATCGCCGACCGGAAGATCCTGCGCGCCTATAGTTTGTGACTTTCTCTCCCGGAGTTATCACAGGCCTGAGAGCCTGATTTATCGCATCGTTGCAGATGATCCTCGTCATGCTCCCGTCAAACGCATTGGGGAAAATGCAATAAAGCAACGCATAACAATATATTTATGCGTCTTCTCGAAACAGACCAGGGCTCGCCACCGGTTTATGATCCGAATCATAAACGTGGGACCGCATTGCATGGACCTTTGCAGCATATCAACATTTTGTTCATTCAAAATCACTGTTTATGAAAACATTGTATGGCGTCATGTTCTTGCTCCTTTTTGGTCTGGCTGCCTGTGGCGGTGGCGATAAGCCGGAAGCCGGCGCCGCTCCGGCCGCAGCTCCGAAATCCCCCGAGGAAAAAATGCTGGCGGAAGGGAAAGGAGTCGGCGAAGTAAAATTTGTAGAGTTAAAAACCCCGCTGGAAGCGGAGCGCGTTTCGCGCGGAAAAGCGATTTACGACATGAAATGCTCCGCGTGTCACAAACTGGATGATAAGAAATTCGTCGGTCCAGGCTGGAAAGATGTCACCAAAATCCGCAAACCGGAGTGGATCATGAATATGATCACGAATGTGGATATCATGCTGGATAAAGACGAGGAGGCACAAAAACTCCTGCAACTCTGCCTTACCCGCATGCCCAACCAAAACGTATCCATCGGCGATGCCCGCGACGTACTGGAATTCATGCGGCAAAACGACGGGGAAAAGTAAGTTTTCCATGTTGCCTTTCCTCTTTTGGGGGAACGACTCAACGCAGTACGTTAAAAATTCAAAACTTAAAACGCTACTTTATATGAAAAAGTTAGTCCTGTTCATTGGAGGGTTGCTGCTTGTCATCGCCGCCCTCTGGCAATGCAAAACCAAAGGCGCCGCAACGGCATCCTCCAGCGATGCGGCAAGTAAAGCCTATGTTGCGCCCGGCACGTACGATGAGTTTTACAACTTCGTATCCGGGGGTTTCAACGGCAACGTATCGGTGTACGGCCTTCCTTCGGGCCGCTTGCTGAAGATCATTCCCGTATTTTCGGTTTTCCCGGAAAACGGCTACGGATACAGCGAGGAAACCAAATCCATGCTGAATACTTCCTTCGGCTGGATCCCCTGGGATGATCAGCACCACATCTCTATCTCCGAAACGGATGGCATACAAGATGCCCGCTGGCTGTTTGGCAATGCCAACAATACCCCCCGGATCGCGCGGGTTGATCTCAGCACCTTCCGCACCATGGAGATCCTGGAGATCCCCAATTCGGCGGGCAACCACTCTTCGCCGTATATCACGGAAAATACGGAATACGTCGTTGCCGGCACCCGTTTTTCGATCCCTATGGGCGACAAAGTGGACGTGCCCATCGATTCCTACAAGGAAAACTTTAAAGGCACCCTCTCCTTTATCAGCGTTGACCCGCAAAATGGCGGCATGAAGCTGGCTTTTCAGGTGCTGATGCCTGGTATGGACTTTGACCTCGCCCGCGGCGGTCGCGGACCGAGCAAAGACTGGATGTTCTTCTCCTGCTACAACTCCGAACAGGCCAACACCCTGCTCGAAGTGAATGCTTCGCAAAACGACAAAGACTTTGTCGTCGCTATCAACTGGAGAAAAGCGGAAGAATACATGAAAGCAGGAAAAGGCGTGAAGTCGAAAGCCCGCTACGCACACAATGTGTACGACGAACGGGTACATGCCGCAACGACAAAATGGGAAGAAGACGTACTTACACTTGATCCGACGGAACTGAAGGATTTCGTGTATCTGATGCCTTGCCCGAAGAGCCCGCACGGCTGTGACGTCGATCCAACCGGTCAGTACATTGTAGCTTCCGGCAAACTCGCAGCGGTAATACCAGTATTTTCCTTTGAAAAAATGTTGTCGGCTATTTCCGACCGCAATTTTGACGGGGAATACAACGGTATTCCTGTGTTGAAATACGATGCCGTACTCCATGGAGAAGTACAAAAACCCGGCCTCGGCCCGCTCCACACCGAATTCGACGCCAACGGAAATGCCTATACGTCCATGTTCGTTTCCTCCGAGATCGTAAAATGGAATGTGAAAAGCCTGGAAGTACTCGACCGCGTACCGACCTACTACTCCATCGGTCACCTTTGCGTACCGGGCGGCGACACGAAAAAGCCCTGGGGCAAATACGTAATCGCCTACAACAAGATCACCAAGGACCGCTTCCTGCCAACCGGACCGGAACTCACCCAATCGGCTCAGTTGTATGATATCAGCGGGGATAAGATGAAACTCATTCTCGACTTCCCCACCATCGGGGAACCGCACTATGCGAATGCCGTGCCGGCTGAATTGCTGCAGAAAAAATCGGTTAAAATTTACAAAATCGAGGAAAACAGCCACCCCTACGTGGCTAAAGGCGAAAGCCAGGCAAAAGTGGTACGCGAGGGCAACAAAGTACACGTGTACATGACCGCCATCCGTTCCCACCTTACCCCTGACAACATCGAAGGGGTACGCATGGGCGATGAAGTGTTCTTCCACATGACCAACCTCGAACAGGACTGGGATATCCCGCACGGCCTGACGATCCGGGGATCCACCAATACCGAAATCCTGGTCATGCCAGGCGAAACCCAAACCCTCGCCTGGAAGCCCGAACGCGTAGGTGTCACTCCGTTCTACTGCACCGACTTCTGCTCGGCCCTGCACCAGGAAATGCAAGGGTACATCCGGATATCGCCTGCCGGATCCAATGTACCGCTCAAGTTTAGCACCGGGGCCGAACCGGTTCAATAATCAATAATCGGCACTGAAATCCTATTATTTCTCCCCCTGTCGCCCGCGCTCCACACCGGTGGAGCGCGCGCCGGGGTGGAGTTCACCTAAAACACAAACAATTATTAAACGCCTGTTTTTATTTCATGTCATCGCTATGGCCCAGCTTGCCGGTTTCTCCAGCACGCAGAGTACCCCCGGC
>CAYVDV010000290.1:0-7205 GCA_964450465.1 uncultured Saprospiraceae bacterium | reverse complement strand
AAAAATTTAAAAAAAATGCTCTTCACGCTTGGTTAGCAACATAGAGGGATGACTCATGTTTACAGCCAATACAGCGGGTTTCAGGTGTGTCATTTTAGACTCCTGGGCCAAGTACACTTTAAATCCGGATCACAGAGCGCACATTCTCCGGCAAAAGCGGCTGATCCTCCCCGTTTTCTTTCTGATCCTTAGGGATATTCTTCAACAACTTGCCGATATCCTCATAGCGCAATTTCCCACGCAGACTGACCAGCGCAAAAGTGTCCGCTTCCCGGACCAGCACCACGACTTTGCGGATGGCATTGCTCCGTTCTTTGGCCCAGACGCCTACCCGGGTGCCGTCGGCCCGCACTGAAAGCAGCTCTTCCAGTTTGCGCTTTTGCGCTTTTTGGTAAAACCGCCGCATGTCCCGGTCGCTGACGGGGTTGTCCTGGTCTTCAAAAACCAGCACCCGTACCTTGCGCACCTTGCGAAGCAGCTTCCGGTCCGATTTATTATCCAAAAACCAGGACCCCGTATGGATCAGCCAGCGCGGCGCCGTTACTGATATTGCCCCGTCGTAATCTTTGTATTTCCAGTATAACCCATGGTCCTGGGCACCCAAGCGAGCGCCCAACAGAGTCATAATCAGGCAAAAAAGGAATTGTTTCATGCTTAGTATTTTTATGGTTGGAGGGTTACTGCCTGGAAGGTTGTTCGTCACGAAGATACCAAAAACAACGCCAGGCTTCCAAACAACAACCCTCCAACCAACAGTCCGTTTAGTCTTTTTTGATTTTTTCCAGGTGTTGCACGCCTTCGATATCCAGCCCCTTGGATAACTCGGAAATCTTGTCCAGGTCAATTTTCCCGGTCAGGCTGAGCAGCACAAATTCATCCGGCGACCCGACGAGCAGCAGCAACTCGTTAATGATACTTCCGCTGTCTTTTACCCAGATCCGGACATTTTCCTGGCCATCGCGGACGGTGAGCAATTCAGAGTACTCCGTAGCCGGCACTTTGCTCAGGGCATCTTTGTACAGCTTCAGCCCGTTTTCAAGGCTGTCGCTTGTAAGCACGCGCAGGCCGGTCAATCCGCCCACTACCTCACGGAATTTCTCCCAGTCTTCATCGTCGGTGCTGATTTTGGAAACCAGGTTGAACATTTTCGGGCTGACAAAAACAACCGTGAAACGCTCGTCGTCCACATACTGGTTGAAGAAGCGGTTGATGGCGTCGTTTTGCCCAGGCAGGGCTGCTGCGATCAGAAAGAAAAGCGGCAGCAACAGGATCATCTTTTTCATAGCTTAATTGATGTTGTTAGAAGTGTAATTGCGGAATACGGTGATGGAGCCTATCCATTCGTTTCTTTTTTCTTTTTCAGGAGGATATCAACGTTGTCCACCTCCTGCAAACCCTTGTCAATTACGTGTTTGCTTCGGTTGATCTTGGAGGAAACCAGCGCAAGCGCAGCCCTGATCTCGGCCAGCGCCTGCTCGGGGTCATCAAAAGTATCCTCAGTGGGTGGTACTACTTTCGGGGTTTTACGGTGGCGGACTTTGGGCTTTACCTGGGCAACGGCAAGTGGCAGATCTTTCCCCGAATCTGCTTTTGCGGGCGAGCGGACAGGCGCCGGAGTCTGAATTTCCACTGTTTGTTGTTGCACAAGGGCCGGTTGGGGCGCCGGGTCGGGCTTTGTCAGCCACCACCATGCGCCGGCCGTCAGCAGGACCAGGAAGGATGCTGCAGCGGCAATACGATACCATCCGAATCGGTGTGCAGGCAATACAGCCCCCTTCGGTGCCGCTGGCATTTCAACTTGCTGTTCCTGCTGAAGTGCGCGGAACAGAGCGGCTTCCTTCCGGTACTGCTCCGGGATGGCGCCGGAGGAAAAAAACGACTTAAGCTGACGCTCTTCTTCCAGTGTCGTTTCGCCTTCCCAGTAGCGGTTTAGCAAGTCCTGAATATCCGGAATATGTTTCATAACCAAATCGTTTTTACACATTTACAGCGGTGACACTGTCCACCTGCAGTAGGCGTTCCCGTATGTTTTTTCGGGCCCTGTGCAGATTTACTTTTACCTGGTCCAGCGGGATATCGAGTACCTGTGTGATTTCTTCATAGCTTAATTCTTCAATATCCCGCAAGTGCATAACCAGGCGTTGTTTTTCCGGCAGATCCTGCATAAAGTGGCGGACCCGGGCTGCCAGGTCGCGATCTTCCGCCGATTTGGCGGGATCTGCGCCGTGCGCATGTTGATCCGAAGCCCCTTCCAGCGGCGCCGTACGGCGTTGCGCCAGCATCCTGGTTTTGTCGAGCGACCGGTTTCGGGTCATGGTCATACACCAGGCTTCCCAATTTTGCACTGCACCGGTTTGCACCTCCGATTGCACCCAAACGCGTTCCAGCACTTCCTGCACTACATCTTCCGCCTCATGCGCATTGCCGGTGATGCGCAGGGCAAAGCGGTACAGCTTATGCCGGATGGGAAAAATTTGTTGGTGGAAGATCGTCCAGTTCATGCCGTTGTCCGTTAACACAGTCCGGGAGGTTTAAATCCCCGGCCTGTCAACCGGTTTTGCAGGGAAGACGCCTGGAGAAAAAAAATGTTACAGCCGGCATCCGTTTTTTTTTTCAAAAACCACACCGCTGCAACTCAAAGCCGGTTAAGACATAAAAATATTTGGAATACGCCATTCCTCCCTGTAATTTTGAAAAATATTATCTTTCCGAACCGCACACCATCCCTGACACAAAAAATCGTTATCCATTCAAAAAGTGAATTCTATGAAACAACGTATCATACTGGCCGCTTTGCTGGCCGCAACCCTTTTTGCCTGCACCAATACCGGTACGGATAACCAACGGACCACCGGCTCATCTTCTGCTTCGAACAACCTGAGCGCCGCCGGCCTGCAACTCCGCCTGGAGGCGAACCCGGAGTGGCAGTACGAAAACCTGCGCCTGTACCCGGTGATAGCGGAACAAAGCGCCCTTCGGGCAAATGCTTCGCTGCCGGCATTAAAGGCATTGGCTGAAGGGATGCAAACTGCGGGCTTCCGCATTACGGAACGCAAAAAGTTTGGCCGCGAAAACGACACCTGGTATAATGCCCTGACGGTGCAGAACAAAAGCCAGGATACCATTTTCCTGATGTCCGGCGACGTGGTTACCGGGGGAAATCAGGACCGTGTGATCGCATATGACGATGTAATTCCACCCGGTACCATTAAAAATATTGAGGTATTCTGCGTCGAAGCGGGCCGCTCCAGTTATTACGACCCGGGGGCTTCCGAATCGGAAAAAAAGGTGGCGGCTTTCCGGGGTTACTACAGCGTAGCCAGCCCACAGGTCCGCAAGGCGGTGTATAACGGCAACCAGCAAGGCGTGTGGGATGCCGTCAAGGAGGTTACCACAGCCAATGCAGCCGGGTCGAGCACGCAAGCCTATGCAGCATTGGAAACGGAGAACGAACAAAAGGCAAAACGGGAAGCGTATCAGCGATTCTTCGATGGAAAGATCACCAATTTGCCCGATGCCGTCGGCGTGGTTGCGGTATGCAACGGACAGGTCATCGGCGTGGATATTTTCGGACGTTCCGATCTGTTCCGGCAGCAATACCCGGCGCTGATCCACAGCTATGCCGCCGAAGCAGCGATTCCCGGAAAAACCGCTTCTGACACACATGGTTCGGTTCGGGAGGCCTTTCAACAGGTTGCCCGATTGAGCGACCCATCCCAATCCGGATCAGCGTTTGCCGGCAAATACAGCCTTGGCAATACCTGGGTACATTTGTACAAAAAATAAACGGCAAAACCCGCAGAACGGCCAGTCAGTACTGAAGACGATGGATTCCCCAAACCTTTTCCAGCAAATTGGGTTGTATTCCTGCCCAAAGGCCTATTTTTGCGACTTCTTTTAAAAAACGGAAAATGGTAGCGGTTTACCCTACCCCTTGTCTTATTCATTTTGCATATTCAGAACATGGGAAATAACATGCAACTCGACGATTGGCGCCTCGAACAGGAGGAGTGGATGGAAGCGCTGGAAGAAGTAATTGAAGCACATGGCAAAGAGCGCAGTACCGAACTGTTTCAACGCCTGCGTCATTTGCTGGCGCGTCACGGCGCTGCCAACGGCGGCCCGGCGCTGAACACACCCTACCGGAATACGATCCCGGCCGACGAGCAACCGGCCTATCCCGGCGATCTTGAACTCGAACAGCGCATTGAAAATGTGCTCCGCTGGAACGCCCAGGCGATGGTACTGCAGGCTCAGGATAAAAACCTGGCGCTCGGTGGACACATTGCCACTTTTGCCGCAGCTGCAACCATGCTGGAAGTATTGTTCCACCACTTCTTGCGCAGACGCACGGCCGAATACGGCGGCGACTTGCTGATGTTTCAGGGGCACGCTGCGCCAGGAATCTATGCCCGCGCTGTATGGGAAGGCCGGCTGACCGAACAACAGATCGCCGATTTCCGGCAGGAATTGCTCGGGGGGGTATCGAGCTACCCGCACCCCAGGCGGATGCCCGGTTTCTGGCAGGCGCCCAGCGTTAGTATGGGACTTGGGCCCATGACGGCTATTTACCAGGCCCGTTTCATCAAGTATCTGGAATCCCGCGGACTAAAGCCCCAAAACGGCGGCAAAGTCTGGCACTTCATCGGCGACGGCGAGATCGACGAACCGGAAATCTACGGCACGATCGGCGTTGCCTCCCGCGAGAACCTCGACAACCTGATCTTCGTGGTCAACTGCAATCTGCAGCGCCTCGACGGCCCTGTGCGCGGCAACGGCAAGATCATCCAGGAAGTGGAGCGCCACTTTTATGGCGCTTCCTGGGAAGTGATCAAGGTGCTCTGGGGAAGCGAATGGGACGAACTGCTGGCAAAAGACGAAGACGGCGTGCTGCTGGCCCGCCTGGAAAATATGGTGGATGGCGACTTCCAGGAAATTACCAACCTCGATGGTGCAGGCGTCCGCAAAAAACTGACCGGCGACGACCCGCGTATCGCCGCACTGCTGGCCCCGTACACCGACGATCAGCTGAAAGCGATGCGCCGCGGCGGACACGACGCTCAAAAAGTATTCACCGCCTATGACCGGGCGGTACGATCCAACAAGCCTGTAGCCATCATCATCAAGACGGTGAAAGGCTACGGAATGGGCAAGGCTGCCGAGGGTAAAAACAAAGCGCACCAAACCAAGGATATCAGCCCGGAAAGCCGGGTGGAAACCAAAAACCGCTACGGCATTCCCATCACGGATGAGGAAGCAAAGGCTGCTAAATTCTGGTTCCCCGGCCCGGATGCTCCCGAAACCAAATACCTGCACGAGCGCCGCAAGGCCCTGGGCGGTTATTTGCCGGAACGTTCCGAAGAATACACCAGATTCGATCTCCCGGAGCTGGCTCTTTTTGACCGCCAGATCCAGGGAAGTGAAGCCGCCGGCGGCAAGTCCTTCTCAACTACGGCCGCCATGGTCGATATCATGACCCAACTGATCCGGAACAAGGAACTCGGCCAGTATGTCGTACCCATTGTGCCCGATGAGGCGCAGACCTTCGGGATGGAACCGCTGTTCAATTCAGCCCAGATCTGGAACCAGAAAGGGCAGTTGTACACTCCGCTGGAGATCGGTATTTCCGTGATCAAATACAAGGAGTCGAAAACCGGCCAGGTGCTGCAGGAAGGCATTAACGAAGACGGCGCCACTGCCTCGTTTACGGCGGCCGGTTCAGCCTACAGCAATCACGGCCTCCCAATGATCCCGTTCTACATTTACTACTCGATGTTCGGTTTCCAACGGGTAGGCGACATGGTTTGGGCCGCTGCCGACACCATGTGCAAGGGCTTCCTTTTGGGAGCGACCGCCGGCCGCACTACCCTGAACGGCGAAGGCTTGCAACACCAGGACGGTCATTCGCAACTGATCGCCCAAACAATGCCTTCGGTGATCAGTTACGACCCCGCTTTCGCTTATGAGCTGGCCGTGATCGTGCACGATGGCATCCGCCGCATGTACGTGCAAAACGAACACAAGATCTACTACATCACGCTCTACAACGAGAACCTGGCCATGCCCCCCATGCCCGCCGGCGTCGAAGAGGGGATCAAACGCGGCTTGTACCGCTACCAGACCTCTGCTCGCAAATCAGCGAAGGCCGGTATTAAGGCGCACTTGCTTGCCTCGGGTATCATCATGGACCAGGCTTTGAAAGCCGCTGAAATCCTGGAAGGCGAGGGCGTCAGTACGGATATCTGGAGCGCCACTTCCTGGAGCGAGTTGTACCGCGACGCTCAGGACTGTGAACGCTGGAATGCCCTCCATCCCGGTGAATCGGAAAAAGTGCCCTTCGTTCAGCAATCGCTGCAGGGAGAAGACGGCGTGTTTGTCGCAGCCAGTGACTGGGTAAAAATGACTCCCGGTTGCCTGGCGCCCTGGATGCCTTCCGACTTTACCGCTCTCGGCACCGATGGCTTTGGCTTGTCGGAAAGCAGGGAAAGTTTGCGCGACTACTTCGAGGTGAGCGCCCGGTATATTGCGTTCGCAGCGGTTCGCCTGCTCCACAAGCAGGGCAAAGTGAGCGACAAGGCCGTGAAGGATTTCATGAAAAAATACGGCGTGGAACCGGAAAAAACGGACCCCATGTCCGTTTGATCCATGCCCTACCCCATCCGCATCGCCGTCATCGGTTCTTCCACGGCTGCCGGCACCGGCGCCGATCCGGTTGAGCTTGCCTGGGTAAACCGCTATCGGGCCTACCTGATCGCGCAACACCCGGAGAACGAGGTGTTCAATCTGGGATTAGGAGGCTTGCAAACCTTCCAACTCTTGCCGACCGGCGATAAACCGGTGCGGGCCAGGCCCTTGCCTGATCCCGAACGGAATATAACAAAGGCATTGTCGCTGCAGCCGCATGCGGTGATCGTGAATGCCCCATCCAACGATGCAGCCGCTTATTACGGACCGGAAGAGCAACTTCAAAATTTTGACCGCATCATCCAGGTTGCACGGGCCCAAGGCGTGCCGGTCTGGATCTGCACCACACAGCCCCGCCGCTTCAGTCCGGAACAGGTGCAGATCCAGATCCGCCTGAAAGATGCCATCCTTGCCCGTTACGGCAACCGGGCCATCAATCTGTGGGACAGTCTCGCCACACCCGATGGCATGCCAAAGGACGAATGCGATGCCGGCGACGGCGCCCACCTCAATAACCTGGG
>CAYVDV010000289.1:0-7211 GCA_964450465.1 uncultured Saprospiraceae bacterium | reverse complement strand
TATGCCCTGCAAATAAAAATCCCGAATTTTTCCAACTGGAAAAATTCGGGATGACGCATGTTTTCAGGCGTCAACAATTTCCCGGGAGGTATCTTCAGGGCTTAGTACAGCACTTTCCCGGGAGAACACAAAGACCTTGGCACACAATACCGCCATTTTCCGCCAACCTTACTACCTTCGCGCTGTTCTACATTCCCGACTTTAAATACCTGTTCTCCAAAACCGCCAAGCGCCAACCCTCCAAGCAGCAACCTTCAAACTATCAACTGGCATGAGCCTCGACACGATCAAACAGCCAATTACCGACGAGCTGGACGTTTTCGAAGAGCGCTTCCGGGAGGCAATGCGCAGCAACGTGCCTTTGCTGGACAAGATCACCTGGTACATCGTGCAACGCAAGGGCAAGCAAGTGCGGCCCATGCTGGTGTTGCTGAGCGCACGGCTGTTCGGCCCCATCGGCGAACCTTCCTACACCGCCGCCTCGCTGGTAGAACTCCTCCACACCGCCACTCTGGTACACGACGACGTGGTAGACGACGCCTACGAACGCCGCGGCTTTTTCTCGATCAATGCCCTGTGGAAAAACAAGATCGCCGTGCTGGTCGGCGACTTCCTCCTGTCGCAGGGCTTGCTGCTCAGCGTGCGGCATCAGCAGTTCCGGCTCCTGGAGATCGTAAGCCGGGCCGTCAAGGAAATGGCCGAGGGGGAATTGCTGCAAATGGAAAAAGCGCGCCGGCTCGATATCAAAGAAGAGATCTATTACGATATCATCCGCCAGAAAACAGCCTCGCTTATTGCAGCCGCCTGCAGTGCCGGCGCCGCCAGCACGGCCACGAACGAGGCCGATGT
The DNA here is from genome assembly GCA_964450465.1 of uncultured Saprospiraceae bacterium. Taxonomy (GTDB): domain Bacteria; phylum Bacteroidota; class Bacteroidia; order Chitinophagales; family Saprospiraceae; genus M3007. The sequence goes on along the minus strand of CAYVDV010000289.1, from coordinate 6,362 downwards.
GGAGCGCATCCGCCAGTTTGGCGAAAAGACCGGCATGGCCTTCCAGATCCGCGACGACCTGTTCGATTTCGGCACCGACGACGTCGGCAAACCGCTCGGCATCGATATCAAGGAGAAAAAAATGACCCTGCCCCTCATCTACGCGCTCACCCATACCGACCGTGCCACCCGCCGCCATATCATCAACCTCGTCAAAAACGAAAGCGATAAATCCGATAAAGTGGCCGAGGTGATCGCCTTCGTCCGCCAAAGCGGTGGCCTGGAGTACGCACAAGAGGCTATGTACCGGTTCCGCCAGGAAGCATTCGATATTCTGGAACAGGTGCCCGACAGCCCGGCCCGGCAGTCGTTGCGGGACTTGCTGATGTTTGTGACGGAGCGGAAGAAGTGATTGGAAGGGTATTAGGGGGCATTAGGGGTCATTAGAGTCATTAGAGTCATTCCGCCCCGCTTGGTGTTGTCACCAAGCGGTATCTCTTACCGGGCAAAGTTTTCAGACCTTATCCTGTCCCGCTGAATTTGACCTTAACCTCTCCCTCCTCAACGTGGATAAAAAACGTGCGTTTTGGGGGATAACAAAGACAGACAAGCGCCTCGGAGAGGCGTAATATTTGTAGCATTTTCCGCCCCGCTTGGTGTTGTCACCAAGCGGATACTTTGATACCTTTTGTTGGGCGAAGTCTTCATGCATTATCCTGTCCCACTAAATTTTCGAAATCTACGGCCTGATTCTCCGTTTCCATACCCTACCTAAAAATCACGCCGTGCAGGCCTTCGCTCCGGAGGAGCGTCATCTTTGTAGTAGAGATAAAATAGCACATTTGGTTTCGCCACCCGGTCCAGCGGACCGGTATTTTGTCTGCTTGAATTTTTAAGCGCCATTCCGTAAACGCGAGCAAAATACCGGCCCGCTGGGCCGGCGTTCGGGTATGCTAGCTACCATTACTACTACCCAGATACCGCTACTATGGAGCGAAAGTATACTACCCTAACGATAAGTGCTATCTTGGCACTTTAAACCACGCTTGGATTTGACGCTATGACTTACCTGCCTTCTTCCCGGCGCTACGACGCCATGGAATACCGCCGCTGCGGGCGCAGTGGACTGAAATTACCGGCTGTTTCGCTGGGGCTCTGGCACAATTTCGGCCATGTGGATGTGCTCGAAAATTGCCGCAACATTTTACATCTGGCCTTCGACGCCGGCATTACACATTTTGACCTGGCCAACAACTACGGGCCGCCACCCGGCTCGGCAGAGGAAAACTTCGGCCGCTTCCTGGCCTCGGATTTTCGCAGTTACCGCGACGAACTGGTCATTTCCACCAAAGCCGGCTACCACATGTGGGAAGGTCCCTACGGCGAATGGGGGTCCAAAAAATACCTGGTGGCCAGCCTTGACCAAAGCCTCCGGCGGATGGGTCTGGAATACGTGGACATCTTCTACAGCCACCGCCCCGATCCCGATACGCCACTGGAAGAAACCATGGCGGCGCTGGATCTTGTGGTGCGGCAAGGCAAAGCCCTTTATGTGGGCATTTCCAGTTATTCCGCAGCCGAAACGGCCGATGCCTGCCGCATACTCCGGGAAATGGGCACGCCCTGCCTCATTCACCAACCCAACTACTCCATGTTCCAGCGCTGGATTGAAGATGGCCTGCTCGATGTACTGGAACAGGAAGGCGCCGGCTGCATCCCTTTCTCTCCGCTCGCACAGGGCCTGCTTACCGACAAATACCTGGATGGTATCCCCAGTGGTTCCCGGGCTTCGAAGCCGCACGGTTTTTTAAAAGAAAACGATATCACCGAAGCCCGCCTGCGCAAGATCCGGGCACTCCACCAACTCGCACAGGAACGCAACCAGACGCTGGCACAAATGGCCCTGGCCTGGGTGCTGCGCGACCCGCGTATCACCTCCGTTCTGGTGGGCGCCAGCCGGCCCGAACAGCTGGCAGATTCGCTGAAATGCCTGAACAACCTGGCTTTTGACGGCGAAGAATTGAAGCGGATTGACTCCATTCTGGCGGAGCCGCATTGATTTTTTTCCTAAATTTACGATCCAAGCATACCTTTTTGGTAATCTTAAAAATGTACCAAATGATCAAAACGGCACTGGCCGCACTGCTCCTGTGCCTCACTTTGAACAGCTATGCGCAGTACCAGAAAACCTTTTCCACCCCAAACAAAGGCTGTCTCCTCAACTATGTGGATGATTGTTCCGGCGTGGACTGGACCCTGAACCCCTGGGCAACCCAGCCCCCCGCCGCCTTCGGCCGCGACGACCTCGACTATTTCCAAACCACCGCCGCCGGCGTGTTGGAATGCATTGACCTGGACGAGGAAGTATGCTGGGAGAGCCCTCTGCTCAATACCGTACTTGCGCCCACCGTCAGCTTCTCGGTTGACCTGTCCTGGGCAGGTTTTGATACCGATGTCGCCGGCAACCCTTGTACGGAAGCCAGCTTGGACTATATCAAAGTCGAGTACAGCGTAAACGGCGGATCTGCCGCAGTGAATGTACTTTTTGCAGGTCCTGGAGGACGGCCAATCGGGGCTGTGGAAACTGGTAAAAAGTGATTAAGACAATTTTAACCCGCAACGCTGCTCTTTAACGCATATCCCGCTTTTGTCTTAACAAAAGGTCTGCACAGGCGGGGATACCTTTGGTACCGAACCAAAATATCCCTGTCTATGCGCTCTCATATCGTATTGTACCTGTTCGTGCCGGCCTTTTGGGCCTGCACCGCTCCTGAAACACTCCTCCAGACCGGGCGTTACGACGCAGCCATTCACAGTTATGCCCGCAAATCCCCAAAAACGGAAAATATCCAGGGGATGGAAGAAGCCTACCGGCTCGCGCAGGAGCGGGACTTCCGGGCTGTAGATGCTCTGCTCGCAGCCCCCGTTCCGGAATGGCCGGAAGTGCAGGTTTATTACAGCCGTATCCGGCAACGCCAATCCGACATGCTGGCCCGGCAACCCATCCGGTCCCGAGATGGGTACACTCCCCGGTTTGACTGGCTGGAAGACATCGATTCACTGGAACTGGACAGCCGGGAAAAAGCCGCCGCCCAGGTGTATGAACGCGCATTGCCCTATGTGGAACAGGGGCGCAACGGAGACAAATTCGCCGCGCGTACAGCCTGGAACCTCCTCAATCAGATCCAGACCAGCTACTTTCCCGCCTACCGCGATGTTTTACCGCTGATGGCAGAAGCCCGCCTCGATGGCACCACGTATGTTTTGGTGGAATATGGCGGCCCCTGGTTTTTCCACCGCGACCAGATGGAGCGGGATATCAACCTGGACGGGTACCTTAACAGGGGCGCCTGGCAGGAATTCCACACCAGCCGGGCCGCAGGCATTACCTATGATTACGCTGCGGAAATAGCCTTTTCATTCTTCAACATCGGCATGGAAAACCGGATGGAAAATACGCAGACGTTCCAGAAGGATATTGAAGTGCGTGTTGAAATCAAATACGATTCGACCGGCGCAGTGATCGAGCGCACTCCGGTTTACGAACAGGTAAGCGGCACCATCACCGAAACCCGCATTACCAAAGATGCCAGTGTGCAACTCTATTTCACCCTCCGCAATTTGTCCAACGGACAAACGGTGGATTGGGACAATGCCATCCTTAGCACTGCGTTCGATCAAACCTGGGTGAGTACCAGCGGCGACTCCCGGGCTTTTGATACCATGCCGATATGTACCGGAATTGGGTTCCCTTCCGCCCCATCCGACTGGAGTATGGTTTCCGATCTCGCCGGGGATGCGCGCCGGCGCATCCTGTGGTTGCTGGATGCATATTCGGGAAACAGGTAACGGAGACGTTCACTTTTCCGCTGCGAACTTTTTCAACTCCTCCGCCATCTTGCACAACTGCTCGTCTGCCCGGGCATAAATACTATCCGGTTCGAACGTTTCCTGCCCGGTGGCTTTATCAACGATGCGCTCCCCGGCCTTCATTCCGGTCAGTATCTCGATGCCTTCCGCGATCGTGCTTACGGCCCATACCTTAAACTGCCCTTTTTCCACGGCTTCCAGCACCTCTTCCTTCAGCATCAGGTGCGGGACATTGCTCCGGGGGATCATCACCCCTTTTTCACCGTTCCACCCGGCTTGCCGGCATACCTCAAAAAAGCCTTCAATTTTTTCGTTGATCCCGCCAACCGCCTGCACTTCCCCTTTTTGGTTGACCGAACCGGTGACAGCAATGCCCTGTTTGATGGGCACATTGGCCAGCCGGGACAAAATCGCATACAACTCGGTGCTCGAGGCGCTGTCGCCATCTATCCCGCCATAGTTTTGTTCGAAAACGAGGCGAGCGGAGAGGCTCAGGGGTTTGTTGTGCCCAAAATGATCGAAAAAGAATCCGGTCAGGATCATCACACCCTTGGAGTGGATAGGGCCGCTCAGCTTGGCTTCCCGCTCGATGTCGATAATGCTGCCTTTGCCCACGCTAATGCTGGCCGTGATGCGGCTGGGCTGGCCAAAAGCAATGTCCCCCATATCCAGATACGACAGGCCGTTGACCTGCCCCACTGCTGCGCCGTCCAGATCGATCAGGATGACTCCGGACTTGATGAGTTCACGGATCTTTTCGTGTACCAGATCCGAACGGTACACTTTTTCCCGGATAGCCCTGCGGATATGCGCGGCCTGAATATCCTTTTCACCGTTCTCCCGCGCATAAAACTGCGCTTCGCGCAGAAGATCGGCGACAAGGGAGAAACGGGTGCTGACTTTTTCCTGGTGCTCGGCCAGCCGGTGCCCGTATTCCACCAGGCTGGCCAGGGCGCCCTCGCTCACCGGCAGCAGGCCTTCTTCTCTGGCAATGCTGTGCATAAGGCTGCAGAACTCACCCAGGTTGGTTTGGTTGGCCGGCATAACGTCGTCAAAATCCGCTTTGACCTTGAACAGGTCCCTGAAATCGTCGTCCAGCTGATAGAGCAGGTTCAGGAGGTAGTGGCGGCCCACCAGAATGATCTGCGTATCGAGGGCAATGGGCTGCGGCTGCAGGCTTTTGCCGGTGATATACCCGTACTTTTGGGTGGGGTCTTCGATTTCGATCATGCCGTTGCGCAGTGCCCGCTTCAGATTATCCCAGGAAAAGGGGGACATCAGCAGGTCATCGACGGGGAGGATCAGGTAACCGCCATTGGCCTTGTGCAGCGCACCCGCCCGGATCAGGGTAAAGTTGGTGATCAGGGTACCGAATTCAGACTCCCGTTCAATCCGGCCGAACAGGTTGTAGTAGGTGGGGTTGAGTTCCACGACGATAGGCGCCTGCTGCAACCCGGAATTGTCCATGACGATATTGACCTCGTAACGCAGGTCTAACACCTCTTTTTGCCGGTTAAGCAGCGGGTTGTTTTCATCCTGGTCCTTGCGCAAAAAAAGGCCGAGGTTTTCGAGGATATCCGTTTTCATACCCTGAAAATGCTCAGGTACCTGCGGTATGTTTTCGTATTCCTTCAGCAGTTCCTCCAGCAGGTCTTCGATAGCGAACAGGGCTACCTTTTGCTCGAGGGCAAGCAAGGCCTCCGTGGTTTCTTTTTCCACTTCGCGCGCTTTTCGAACGGCTGTCTGGAGCAGGCTTTGGATTTCCCGTTGATTGTTCAAAACGGTTTCCTGTTCTTTCTGGCCCAGTGCCTGAAATTGCTGCTGGGTCATTTCCTCCTCGCCTACTTTCGGGATAACCATGATCTCCATGGGTGTGCGCCGGATGATAAAATTTTCGCGTTTGGCCATGTCGTTTACTGCGGAAAAAACCTCACGCTGCTTCCGGTTCATTTCCTCCTCAATCGCGCTTAGTTTCTGGGCGTACTCTTCGCTTTCAAAGGTCTTCACCAATGAAATCCTGGCATCGCTGATAAAGCGCTCCGTATCGGCCTTGAACTTCCGGGCCCGACCATTGGGCAGGCGCAGGGCTTTGGGGCAGTAGGGATCCTGGAAGTTGTTCACATAGCACCAGTCCGGAGGCGCCGGATCTTTCTGCGCCAGCGCCTCGAGAAATTGCCGGACGACATTGATTTTCCGGTCGCCATCGGGCGCCGATACATACACATTGAACCCATGGCCGCGATTGCCGAGCCCAAACTTCAGGGCCCGGACCGCGCGGTCCTGTCCGATGATCGTTTTCCGGTGCAGGGGCAGGTCATCGGGTAAAGCGGCGACGTCCGCCGCCGAATAGGTTTTCCGGAGTTGATGTGCATTAAGCGATTTCATGGTGAAAATTTTATTTAATGTGGCGCCCCAAAACGGGAGTGTTCGCCAAACTGTGTCGCCGATATTTTAAATTTCCCTGAAACGCCGTGCGCGGGTCTTTTAACCCCACAGCAACCGCTTGATTATCA
>CAYVDV010000288.1:0-7243 GCA_964450465.1 uncultured Saprospiraceae bacterium | reverse complement strand
AATCGAGCGTGTTCATTAAACTGTTTCACTAGAAGCCATCTCAAAAATGGCGCTGGTACTGAAAAGGATGGATGAGGGGCGAAGACAAGGCAATTTTTTGCAGGCATAGTGGTGCTATGGTGAAAAAAATTAACGTCGTATTCGGCCATCAGACGCCTTTTCAGTCCGGCAGGTATTTTTGAGATGGCTTCTAGCCTCAATCTGGGTCAAAAGACCCGCGCACGGTGTTTCAGGGGAATCCAAAATATCGGTGACAGGATTTGGTGAACGCGCTCGATTTTTTAACGTAATTCCCTTGTGGGTTATAACAAGGAGGGATTACTTCCAGCGTTTCCTGCGAGCATCTGCGGTTTTTTTCTGCGGCGATCAGCGGGAAAATGCGCTACAAGTGCGAATACATAAAATTTGGGATGAGCCATGTTTATACCCCTGGATTGGCAACCAAAATACACAATAACGTGCCAACGTAGCGTTCAGATCACCAACTTTTAAATTTTCAAACTGACCGTTCCCTCAAATTTTAGGTCGATTTTAGGCGGTATTCTCTGCGCTTTCTGTAACTTTATACTTTCTTAAAGACAAAAACCAATTGTGCCCGGGGGCAAACCGCTCCGGACGGGCAATTTTCATTTAATCTTTTGCCATAATATCCCCCGGTGTTCACGTGTTCCGGTGTCCTTTTTCAAAACGGAAACCTATGTCCAAACCGATTACACCGATACTTCTCGCGCTCTTTGCCGCTGTACTGCCCGCTACCTTGCGTGCCCAGGGTTGTCTGCCTGTGGTAGCCTGCCCCAATGCCGGCGTGCATATTTGCGATGTGACTTCCAACGACGAATTGTTCTGGAATGCTCCGCCGTTTACCTGGAGCCCGGGGCTTCAGGATGCCGATCTTCCCGAAGGTGCGGCCGATCTCAGTCTGGAACTGCAGGATACCTGCCCGGGCACCCTGACGGTCAAATTTGTACTTTTCCTCGATCTTGACGGCGACAACCTGAGCGAGTCCGTGCTCAGCAGCGATCAGATTTTGCCGCCCGGAAAAATGCTCGCCGGCAATGCCTTTAATCCCGGCTATGCCGGCACGGATACCCTGGAATTTGACAGCCGTGCCGTTCCGGATTCGATGAAATTTCATTTTGTTGTAGAAACGCAGAACAATGCCGGCACTGTGAAAGCTTTCTTGCGCTGGGAAACGGAAAGCGCGCCGGGTAACTATATTTCCCCGCGCTATCCGGAAGGGCGGCACCGGATTTTATGGACTATCGTAAAAAACGGTCTTCCCAAAGCGTTTTGTGAATACACATTCCGGGTAAAAGACTGCCAGGAGCCCATGCTCAGCTGCAACAGCGGGTGGACTAAAACTTTGACCAGCAGCGATACCCTCTGGCTCCAGGCAAGCGATTTTCTGCAATCGGCTACGGACAATATCACGCCCCTGCCCCTGCTCGAGTATTCCCTGCGCCGCTCCGGCACCGGCAGCGGATTTCCCCTGAATGATCAGGAGCAGCCGGTTGTGGCATTGCCGTTTACCTGCGCAGACCAGGGGCAACAGTTTGTGGAACTCTGGGTGCGCGACCTGACGGGCAATACCGCCATGTGCGAAGGCGATGTGGTGCTTTTCGACGCACACGGGTACTGTGTCCCTCCGGTCATTCCCATGGTCTGCGCAGCGGCCGTATTTGTGCAGCAGGATACCATTCAGGATGTGACCTATAGTTTGGAAACGCTGGTAGAGACCGGTCTGCCTCCGGTGCACCTGTCTGCGACCCCTCTCGCAAACGGATGCGTGGAACTGCCGGACTTCAGCCCTTATTTCATTGAAGAAGTGGCAGTGACGCCACATAAAAACAACGACCCCCTGAATGGCGTCAGCACCTTCGATCTGGTCCTGATCAACCGGCATATCCTTGGCGTGGAATTGTTCAACAAACCCTGGAAATATCTCGCCGCTGATGCCAACAACAGCGGCACCATCAGCACCTTCGACATTATCGAACTGCGCAAACTCATTCTGGGTGTGTACGACACGCTGCCGCACAGCACTGCCTGGAAGTTTTTTATGGCAGATTGCGCCCTCGATACGCTGAATCCCTTCAATTCCGCCTGTCCGGGATCGATTGTGTTTGTGCCGGAATTCCCTCCCAACCAATACCTGTTTTACGGTATAAAAACCGGTGACGTGAACGGCAATGCCCACCTGAACGCTTTCTCAGCGGAACCGGAACAGCGTTCCAGGCAGGTACTTTCCCTGCCCGATCGCGTGCTCGCAGCGGGCGAGTCCTTCGAGTTACCGCTTATTTTGGATGAACCCGGGGCCTGGGCCGGCTGCCAGGGAGCTTTCCATTGGGATACGATGCGGATGCAAATAGAAACGGTCCTGCCCGGAGTCCTGCCCGGCTTCGATGCCTCCATGAGCGCCCGCCCGGCGCCCGGCCTGCTGACCTTCAGCTGGTCCGATGCGCAAACGCATTGGTTGCTTCCGGACGCACCCCTGTTCTACCTGAAAGGCCGTGCGCTTGCGCCCTTGCGCCTGAGCGAAGCCCTGCAACTCTCGCCGGAACGCCTTCGTCCGGAAGCGTATGATGCAACCGGCGCAGAGGCTTCACTGACCCTGCATTTTCGCCAGGAGGCGCCGGAAACACCTGCTTCAGACAATGTTTTTCCACCGCAGCCAAACCCGACAACCGGCGGGGCCCGCTTCCCGGTCCGCCTGGAAGAGCCGGCAACTGCGCTGCTGGATTTGTGGGATGCAACAGGGCATCCGGTTTATCATGCGGAAGTGGAAATGGCCACCGGCGCAAGCGCATTGGAACTTCCGGCGGACACCGTTTTACCGCCCGGGGTGTATGTGTGGCGTGTTCAGGTCGGCCAGGCGACGAAATCAGGGCGCCTGCTGCGGTGGTAACTACTTGTAAAAGAGCGGTTTTGGATTTAAATTGCAGCTCTTTTTTAATTGATATAATTCCATCCGCTCATGAACAGTTTGTTACATTCCCTGGCTTTTTTATTGCTGGCAGCTTCATCTGCCGCCCAATGCCCGCCGGTCTTGCTCCAGTGTCCGGCCGCTCCGCAAAACTATTGTGACCAAAGTCCCAACAATTCCCAGCTCTGGAACGCATCCTATTGGTGGGATCCGGTGTACAGCCTGCACGATCTGCCGGAAGGAACAGCAGACCTGAGTTTGTCCGTACTCGACACCTGCAACGCTGGCAATACCCACATCCGCTACACCCTGGAACTCGATCTGGATGCCGACGGCACCCGGGAAACCCTGGTGGACAGCGACAGCCTGCCCGGCTGGAACCGGGTTTATTTTAACAATGCCAATGCCGACAGCCTCACCGGCGGCACCGCCCGGGAGTTCGACAAGCGGCCGGTCCTGCCGGAACAAAAATACGGATTTGCCCTGCAAACCCTTGTCAGCGGCGATACGCTCACGGCCCGTGTGCGTTGGAATACCCAACAAGCGCCGGACAACTTCGTGCTGCCGGAACTGCCCTATGGCGGCACGCATCGCATCGTCTGGACCGTAACCCAGGGCGGCGTGGAAAAGACCTGCGGCTGGGATTTCACTATTACAGACTGTCAAAAGCCAACCATCGTCTGCGTCAACGGCCTGAATGTGAATATCATGCCTACCATGATGGTCGTTTTATGGAACACCGACTTTTTACAGTATGCGGAAGACAATGTCTCGCCAGCCAGTCAACTGGAGATCGGGATCCGGGCCAGCGGCACGGGCGCCGGTTTTCCCGTCAATCCGGACGGGACGCCGCAGGCATTTGTCCAGTACACCTGCAATGACCTCGGCACCCAACTCATCGAATTGTGGGCGCGCGACAAGGCAGGTAATGCCGATTATTGTGAAACCTATGTAATTGTACAGGACAATGCGAGTAATTGTACGGGAGATCCGGGACCGGAACTGGTTTGTGTACAAACTGCGTATAACAACCTGCCGATGGAGGGGGTAGGCATCGCTATCGAAGGAAGCAACCCATCCCTGCCGCCTGTATTTTGGCCGACCGGGCAGGAACAGACCGGCGTGGATGGTTGTTGGTCGTCCCCCGGCGCCATTCCTTTCGGGGCAGATTACACCTTTACGCCGTTAAAGGACAACGATCCCCTAAACGGCGTTTCCACCTTCGATCTGATCCTGATCAACAAACACATCCTGGCCATCGAGCCACTCAATAACCCGTACAAGCTGATCGCCGCCGACGCGAACAACAGCCGTTCGATCACGACCTTTGACATTATCGAACTCCGCAAACTGATCCTCGGTATTTATACGGAATTTCCGCACAATACCTCCTGGCGTTTTGTACCCAAAAATTATGCTTTCCCTAATCCCGCCAACCCGTTCCAGGAGGTTTTTCCGGAAAGCATCAGCACCGCCGCCGCATTACCAGCGGAGTTTCTCGGTATTAAAATTGGCGATGTAAACGGCAATGCCGTTGTAAATCTTCAGGCCGACCCGGAAGACCGGACTACCGCAGCGCTTGCTTTGCCTGACCTGACCCTGGGCGCTGGACAAACCCTGGAAACACCGCTGTACATCCCGCTTTCCGTTACCTGGGCGGGCATGCAGTTTGCCCTGGAGTTTGACCCTTCCCGGCTCGAACTCGAAGCCGTTTTCCCGGAAAATATCCCCGGATTGGGTGCCGATGCCTACGCCCGTCCCCGGCCCGGCTTGCTCACTTTCAGTTGGTTTACGCCGGAGCCGCTGCAACTGGAGTCCGGCACGGTATTCCTGAAGCTCCGTTGGCGCGCAAAAGCACCGGTGCGTCTTTCCAACGCACTGCATTTCAGCGCCTCCCGGCTGCATCCGGAGGCGTACACTGCAGAAGAGCGGGTGCAGAACCTCGCGCTGCTTTTCGGAGTGCCGGCGGATGCCGGCGATGCGACGGTGTTTGCTCCGCGCCCGAATCCGACTTCCGGAGCTGCCGTACTTCCGCTCAGCCTGACACAGTCCGGGCCGGTACGCCTGGAGCTGTTTGACGCAAACGGCCGGCTGCTGTACCAGTGGGAAAACCGGCTTGATGCCGGCATGGGGCAATTGGAGATTCCCGCTGCGGCTATGCCGCAAACTGGCGTGTATTGGTGGCGGGTACAAATTGGCGAAATGGTGCAGCGGGGGAAGATGGTGCGCTTGTAAAACCTGACAGGCCAAAAAACAATGGGTATGGGCGTCCGCCGCGGAAGCCTATACCCCGTGTTTTTTGGCCTGTCAGGTTAGGAAATATCCATCCGGATCCGCCGCTCATTCGGCAGATAGTTATTCCAGCGGTTGGGCATGGTTTTGAGCCAGCCCAGGTTTAGCCCCTGATATTGGGCCAGGACCCAGCCTTTGGCCGGTGCGCCGGCCGGGAGATCGAATACGTCTTTTTTGAGAAACTGCAGCGCCTGCTCGCGCGCGAGCGTAACACCGGGCAGACCGGGAGCGATCAGGGTGCTGAGCGCGAGGGGATGCGAGGGCACAAAGTCGGCGCCTTTGAAAACACCGGCATGGACGCCAAACCATTTGATTTTCAGGGCATGGTCCAGCCGGCGAAAGTCTTGTTCCAATTGTTCCGGCAGGGCCAGGACCTCGCCCGTTGGGGTTTGAAAAAACGACACCCGCGCTTTGGCGTTGAACCAGGACGAAAGGTTGGCAACCTGCTTTTTAGGCAGTGCCTGCAAACTGCGAAAACTCCCAGGTGCAGCGCGATCCGGCTGCCGGTTTCCTTTTTTCCGGAAGAGGGCGATGAAAAAACCTTCGCCCTGCAGCCGGTGCGGGAAGAACCGGTAGCCTCCCTCCGTTTCGAGGATGCCCCAGGACGGTGGGATTTGCAGGCGCTCTTGTTCCAGGTCAAACTCCGCCAGCAGCCAGGCGGCGTTTTCTTCATCTTCCTGCCGGTTGTAGGTGCAGGTGGAATAGGCCAGCAGGCCGCCCGGGGCCAGGGCTGTTACCGCACCGGCGAGAATGCGTTTTTGCCGCGCAGCGCAAAGATCTACGTGCGCCGGCGACCATTCCCCGATTGCATCGGGGTCTTTCCGAAACAGCCCTTCTCCGCTGCAGGGCGCATCGGTGACGACGATATCAAACCAACCTTCCAGCGCCCCAAATGCCTCGGTTTCGGCGCTGGTGACGGCAACGTTGGGGGCGCCCCAGCGCTCCAGGTTCTCGCGCAGCACGCTCACCCGCGGGCGGATGACTTCATTGGCTACCAGCAGACTGTCCGGGGAAAGCATGGCGGCCAACAAAGTGCTTTTCCCGCCGGGGGCCGCGCACAAATCAAGCGCGCGTAGCGGCAGGGAAAAATCGGCCAGTTGCCGGAGGGCTTCATACAGGAACATGGATGACGCCTCCTGCACATAGTAGGCGCCGGCGTGAAACAGGGGATCCAGGGTAAAAACCGGCCGTTCGGGAAGATAGCAGGCTTCCGGATGCCAGGGAACAGGAGCGGCAGCGGGAAAAAGCGCCGTGCATCCGCCTGGAAACTTGGAACTGTTACAGCGAATGCTGACCGGCGAAGGTTCCGCCAGCGCAGCAATAAAGTCGGGATAGGCGCTGCCTAACAGCCGCTGCATCTGTTCGATAAACTCCGTAGGGAGGGAAATCTGTTTGTCTGGTGTCATAGCGCGGACAAATTGCAGGACCAAAAATCCATGAAATCCGCGAAAACCTGAAAATCGTATCTATTTTTACCCCACCAAAATACCTTTTCTTCTTGCATTTAACGAGTTTACGACATTATGAAAGCAAACACGGCCTTATTGGGTATCGTACAACAGATCAACCATGTGATCGCTCAATTAGCGCCGGACGATTACCGGAACCCTTTGCCGGAATTTGAGGGCAACAGCCTTGGGCAGCATTTCCGGCATATTCTGGAGTTTTTTCAATGCCTGGAAGATGGCGTACAGTCGGGTATGGTGGACTACGCCGCGCGCAACCGGAACCCGGTATATGAAACCAATCCTGTTACCACAGCCGCAGCCTTTGCGGCATTTTCCAATGCCTTGCCCGGGTTTGACCTGGGACTCCCGGTCCGCGTGCGGGCCGAGTTTGGCAGCGACGAGCGGCCCTGTTACGACAGTACCGTCGGCCGCGAACTCTTGTTCGTGTACGACCACGCCATCCACCATCTGGCCATCATCCGTATCGGCCTGGTTTGCCATCATCCGGCTATTGCCACGGAAAAGGATCTGGGCGTCTCGCCTTCCACCATCAAAGCGCGCTTGAAGCAGGAGAATTAAA
>CAYVDV010000287.1:0-7254 GCA_964450465.1 uncultured Saprospiraceae bacterium | reverse complement strand
AATCTCCAATCACAGAAGGCGCTTCGGCTCATCTCCTTCCACGAAGAAGAACTCGCAAGAAATGGCATCGTTTACGGTATCAAAACCATCCTTGATCGCTGGAACCCTGGCGGCGACCAGTCAGTGCTCCAAAAAGCGGTAAAGTCGCTCGATATTGACCCTGATGCGGAGATTGGTGCTATGCACCTCGTCAATTGCGATCGTGAAGCGGGGGTTAAAAAATTCAGAAAGGTATTCAATCGAAAAAGGGATGCGAAACACGCATTCCAGTTTTATTTCATTGCCGCATGCCGCAATGAAATGCCCGATTCTTTTTCCAAACGACTGATCTACCAAATCATGGAGGAAGAGCTCGCCGGCGAGGCAGGGGCGATCAATTATCCGTTTCGGGAAGAAAACGGCAACCATATAAAAATTGAAAAAATCCCGCTCGGCAGCGACCTGGAATCGAGCCGTAAAAAATTCAAGTCCTACGTTGCTCGGCGATTCCGGTTTGCTGATACACAAAATTTTGAAGCGTTTATCGAAACGGGCGTCCCGAAGTTGCCTTACAAGTACGTCACTGCTGTATTTGATCTGTCAGAGAAAGAATGGGAAGGCGACGAAGGCGATATCCGGAATTACTTGCAATGGATGATCGACACTTTTAAATGCCCGCATCCCGACGTGCCGACTTTTCTGTTTTTCTTCGTCATATATGCCCGCAATCTGTATGATGAGTCGAAACGTACTACTCGCCAACGTGAAATATTGACCGAATTGGAGAGCCTATGCACGGATAACGAAACTACACTTTTTACTGAACTTTACCCGGTAGAATCCACCGATTTTGAAGATTGGCTCAATGATCTTGATATACGCAACCCCAATCAAACGCGCGACGTAGTACGTGCACTTGTACATTCTCTTGAACCGGTTGAACGTCAACGATTTGAGGCGAATGGCACCCTACACATGAAGGACATCGAACCTGTGCAAAAAATGATTTATGATATCGCAATCAAATAGACTGGACTAAGTTCAATCATTAATTAAACCCTGACAAGCCTCTCAAAAAACCAATACATGTCAAAGGCAACCTTATGAGCAACTTTCACCATTACCAATCTACCGGACAGGCTGAACTGCCGTCTATCGCCATTAATAAAAAACTCCACGACCCACGCTTATACGTGCCTTCGGCTGGGCTTGTCAGTGCACTCAATGTCGCGCTTAATCTCGGCCAGCCACTCCTGCTCACCGGTGAGCCGGGTACGGGAAAGACCGAGTTGGCGCAACATGTCGCTTATTTTTTCAAATTGGGGAAGCCCCTTGTGTTCAACGCCCAAACGACGTCAGTGGCGAAAGACTTGTTCTATCGTTACGATGCACTGGGGCATTTTCAATATAGCCAAACCCAGCAAAAATCACTCACGTCGGATGATATCGAGACACGTTTTATCCGCTATCAGGCCCTGGGTGATGCCATCCGGCAAAATCTTCGCACCGTCGTCCTGCTCGACGAGATCGACAAGGCTCCACGCGATCTCCCCAACGATGTGCTGGCAGCCCTGGAAGAACTCCGTTTCGATGTGCCTGAAATAGGGAAGCATTATGAGGCTTCGCCCGACAACCGCCCCATTATTGTGATGACTTCCAATTCTGAGAAAAATTTGCCCGATGCTTTCCTGCGCCGGGTGATCTATTACCATATTTCATTTCCCGACAGCGAGGCCTTGCTTCGCATCGTGGCTGCTAAAGTAGACGGATATGGCGAAAAAGACCTGAACCCACTCATTAACCATTTTGAGGATATACGCCGCCGGAAACTCAGGAAAAGCCCCGCAACCGCCGAACTCATTCAATGGGCTGCCCTGCTGCACCGAATGGAATTTCCGGCTCATAAACTGGAATTTCCTGACAAACTTTCCGCTCCGGAAAAGGAGTCTTTGCGAATCTCTTATTCCGTGCTGGCAAAGGGGAAGGAAGATTTGGGCATGTTGATTTCGAGCCTCTCCTAGCCTCTGGAAAAGCCAGATCGCAAGCACTGATCCAAAGATTGAACAACACCTTTACATATCGCCTTTCTGCCGAGTTGCTCGCTTCCCTCGAAGCGGAAGGTTATCCTTTGGGTACAGGCAAACACCTGCAAGTTCAGGAACTCCTGCATCAACTTTCGCCAAATTCCGACGCTGAAGCATTGCGACTGGCGCTATGTCCACTGTTTGCACGCACCCCGCAGGAGCAGGCACATGTGTACGAATTGTTTGATGAGTGCAGGAAGCGAGTAGAAGCAATTGTCCCGGAAGCGTCCGCTTTCGCCGCTGGTGCTGTGCCGAATGTTGCCGTAAAAGAGGTGAAAAAGCGGCGCTTGGGCATTATCATAATGGCTGCGCCATTGATTCTGGCCATCGTAATTGGCGCATATTATTATTTTTGGGGAGTGCCAAAACCGACTGAAACGGTTCAGGATATCATTGAAAATTTACCCAAAAAGGATTCTGATTCCGTCGATCAAAACCTGCAACCCGAAACCCGAAACCCGCAAACCCTTTTCCAGCCCAAACCTTACCCCTACGACCACGATCTTGCAAAATACGCCATCACCCCACCGCCTGCATGGCAGGAATGGCTGATCGCCCACTGGTGGTGGTTGCACTGGGCTCTGTTTGCACTGTTTACGTCACTGCTGTTCGCAATCTGGCGCTACCTGGAATACAAACGGCGTAAGCTCATAGCCGAACGCGGGCACAATGACCTGCCGCCCTATTTCTGGAATATCCGGATCGAAAACGGAGCGGAAATTTCAACCGGAGATTCTCTCACGTATGTCTTGCAGGCAATGCGTCGCCGCAGCGGCACCGATACTTACGCGATTGACCTGCCGCGTACTATCCACGCCACTGCTGAGCGTGGCGGCTTGCCCGATTTTCGCTTTCGCGAACAAACACAGCCGGTGGAATATCTCTTGCTCATTGATCGGCAAAACGTGCAGAATCACCGCGCCCGTCTGTTTGATTCGCTGTATCACGCGTTCCGGGAGCAGGAAATCGAGATGGCCCGGTTTTTCTATGACAGCGACATGCGTGTTTATTTCAACGAAGAACATCCGCATGGCATTGGCTTACAGGACCTCCAACAGCATTTCAGCCAGGCACGCCTGCTGGTGGTCGGCACCGGCACACAACTCATCAGTTCGTTCACCGGCAAACTCCAGCCCTGGGCAAGTCTGTTTTCCGCATGGAAACAACGTGCTCTGTTCACACCCAAATCCCTCTCCGAATGGGGACGTCCGGAACGCCGGTTGCCTGAGATTTTTACTATTCTGCCTGCCACTTTGCAGGGGCTGGGCTTCTGGATAGAATCGCTTGAAGATGGTCAGGATGCTCGTTTCGAGGAGTGGCGAACAGGGGTAAAGGATGCCCCACAATTACCCATCCATCCCGATGATCATGCCCCTGTGCCTTTGCTGCAAGTATATTATGACGCACCCAAACTGCAATGGATCGCTAGCTGCGCCATCTATCCTTCGTTGCATTGGGATCTTACGATTTGGCTGGGCAGGCAGATTGCGACCATGGGCCAACCCAAACTCGACGAAGATCTCGTGAGCATAGAGAATGTGCTTCTCCTTTCCCGCCTGTCTTGGTTCGTGGAAGGTGAGATACCCCCTCCTGCACGTGCCGCCCTGCTCGAATGGATGGAGCGGGAGCATCCGGAATTGCTGCTGCATCTGCGCGCCGAACTGGCGTTGTTGCTCCGTCACAATCCGCCGCCGCAAGGCTCTGCTTCTTTTGACGATTATCAGATGATTATTTCTGTGAATGAATGGCTCGGCACACCGGATAGGCATAGAAGAAAAGAACTGGAAAAAGAGATCACTCAAATGCTGGCGAATGGTGCCGAAGTGGATTTTACCGTGCTGAAATACCTGGACCGCCCGCGCACAGCACTTGACTTTGTTGTACCTGATACCTGGAAAAAATACGTGTACCCGTCTGGTTATCGCGGGTTGGGCTGGTATGGGAAGTGGAGAGATTTGCGCTGGGCAGCGGCGGTGTGGCTGCTGGTGGTAGTATTGTTATTGTGGCCCTGGGAAATGAAGTTGTATGAGTGTGAAGGCGAAAAAGTGCAGTATATGGTTAAAAATGAGGCGCTTACTCTTTGTCTGGATTTGCCGGAGAAGAAGGTGGTTTATTTTGAATGGCTGGTGAGGGATGCAATTCTGAAAGGCAATCTCAAATTGGCGGACAGCTTATTAATAGAGCGGTCAAAGCCTTTTATCAGGAGTGAAATACAGAATAGTCCGAAGGACGTGGTAGAGGAGCTGGGCCCACCACCGGATATTGATCCGAATAACCCGCCGCCGCCGCCGCCGTCTCCCAATCTCTCACCAGTCGCCCTTTCGGAGAAAAGTGATTCCATTACAAAGCAGATTTATATTGAAGGAGATAAAAATATAGCTACGGCACTCTTTAATCGAGCTCTGATATACAACGAGGGTTGGTATCGGGATTCGGCCTGTTATTATTTTCATTCCGCGGTGAACTTTGACAGTGTTGATTTGAACATTGCAAGAGGGGTGGCTTGGTGTGGATCGACACTCATTTTGCCCGATTCTATCAGCAAATCGGGTCTGGAGATGGTCTGGGTAAAAGGAGGCACCTACATTATGGGTAGCGCAAAAGGAAAGGATGATGAATGCCCGCATTCCGTAACAGTCAGGGATTTTCGGATCGGGAAGTATGAAGTCACACAATCAGACTGGCAAAAAGTAATGGGAAATACACCTTCTTTTAAAAACAATTGCCTTGATTGCCCTGTAGATGATGTTTCTTGGAACGATGTGCAATCTTTTTTGAAAAAACTAAACGCCCTGACAGGAAAACAGTATCGCCTGCCAACAGAAGAAGAATGGGAATTTGCAGCCCGTGGCGGGATCAAATCAAAAGGATATACGTATGCGGGGGGCAACAATCCGCAGGATGTTGGCTGGTACGACAAGGTGTCAAACAGAATGAGGCATTCTGTTGGTCTCAAAAAACCCAATGAATTAGGTATCTACGATATGTCAGGGAATGTATGGGAATGGTGTCAAAATGAATCTCAACCATACCCAGGCTGCAAAGTCGATAAATGTGATGGCTGTCGTGTCTTGAGAGGTGGGTCATGGTATTTCGGATTTGTCAATACAACGGTCGCCAACCGGGACAGATATTACCCGGACCGAAGGAGCATTGATTATGGTTTTCGCCTTGCCACAGGAACGTCTTCATCTGTTGAAAACCAGACTTCTCAGGCACCTCAACCTGTTGATCTGAGAACAGTAAAGCCGAAGCCATTAGCCGATACTTTATGGCGAATCGGAAAACCATCTTTAATAAAACCGGCTGAAATAAGATCAAAACCTGTTGTGCTGATAAAACCTGAATCAAACGCCAAAGATTCTTCAGGTATATCTAAAATTACCCCAAACTTCAGCATTGGTGGTGCGTGGGTTACAGACGAAGCCAAAACCTCAGGCTGGAAACTTGTCTTCCTTTCGGGCGGGGTTTGTCGAAGCGGATTTTTCGAAGGCACATGGCACATGACCACGAGTAAATGGCATTTGTCCGGAAATAAATTAACGATTGACAAATCCAGCCTGTCGAATGGACCTTTAGAGGGGGTAGTTGAATGGGTTGACAGGGATCATATCTTCATCATTGCAAATTGGGGCCCTGATTCTAAACGCATTGGCCAGCCATTCACCCGTTTAATGGATTGAATCCCTTTGGTGCTTGTGAATGTTATATCACATCCCACCCCTGCTGGCGCGAGGTTCCACCTCGCGTCAACGATCCATCGGGCTCCGCCCGCCACTGCTCGAGCGAGGTTCCACCTCGTGCCCCTAATACTCCACCTTCTCCAGAAACAACCCGCTCGGCGGCGCCGTAAACTTCGCCGGCTCGCGCGACGGATTTTTCAGAAAACCTTCCACCGTATCGGCGCTCATGCGGCCCCGGCCGACTTCCACCAGTACGCCGGCGATGCGGCGCACCATTTTCCAGAGGAAGTGCGAACCACTGATGTGGATATAAATCCGGTCGGCGTCCTCACGGATGTCGAGACGGGTGAGGTCGACGAACGTGCTTTGATCTTCCTTTTCCACATCGCCGAAGGAGCGGAAGTCGTGGAAGCCAACGAGGCGGCCGGCGGCAGCGCGCATGGCGGCTATGTCGAGCGTGTCGCGTACCCACCACACGTACTTTTTGCCGAAGGCATCGCGGCGTTTTGATATCTGGTACACGTAGCTGCGGTTTTTGGCGTCGTGGCGGGCGTGGAATTTCGGGTGCGCTTTTTCCACGGACAGGATATTGATGTCGTGCGAGAGTTCGTCGTTCATCCGCATCCGGAGTTGTTCGGGCGTGATTCTCGAGTCGTCCACAGCGAGGTGTGCCACCTGCCCGCGGGCATGCACACCCGCGTCCGTGCGGCCGGCGCCATATATCTCTACTTGTTGGGTACCAAACACTTTAAAGGCCGCCTGCAGCAGTTCGCCCTGAATGGAGCGATCGTTTTTTTGCAATTGCCAGCCTGCGTAGCGCGTGCCGTCGTATTCGAGGGTGAGTTTGAATCTGGTCATTGTCGTCATTCGTCATCGGCTGTAACGGGATCGGCGGCAAAACTATGGATGTATTTCATCAATCAGCCAATAAACATCTTTCAACTACACGACATCTATTGGCGGCAATGATGAATTTCAATTCCTGTCTTGGATTTTCACACTTCGTGTTGTACCTTTGCCCGCCTTTTTAGAGAAAGGACATTCATTTTCACCAAATTTTTGATTATCAACATGTTCGCAATTGTTTCCATCGCCGGTCAACAATTCAAAGTTGAGGAAGGTCAGCAGATCTTCGTCCACCGGCTGGCAGCTCAGGAAGGCGAGAAACTCTCCTTCGACACCGTGCATCTCATCGAGAACGACGGTAAAGTGACCATCGGCACGCCCAATATCAAGGGTGCAGGCGTTCGCGCCAGCGTTCTGGGCCACGTGAAAGGCGATAAAGTCATCGTTTTCCACAAGAAGCGCCGCAAAGGGTACCGCAAGAAAAACGGCCACCGCCAATCGTTTACCAAAATCAAAATCGAGTCCATCGCGGGCTAAGTCAGTTGGTTGCCGAAAGGCGCCATACTCCGAACCATTCATTCACTCATTGAAAATTTCTCATTGAAAAATGGCACACAAAAAAGGTGTAGGTAGTACCGATAACGGCCGCGACAGTAAAAGTA
>CAYVDV010000286.1:0-7288 GCA_964450465.1 uncultured Saprospiraceae bacterium | reverse complement strand
AGCACTTTGATCTGCTCGGCGATCATATCGACGAAGCGCTGGCGCAGTTCGTCATTGCTGAAACGCTTGATCTTCCAGCGCATGCTTTGCGCCGAGTGCACCGAATCGGTATCGGAGGGGCCGAACATCATCACGGAAGGCCAGTACCAGCGGTTGATGGCATCCTGGGCCATGGCACGCTGCTCGGGCGAGCCTTTCGACAGTACGAGCAGGATCTCGAAGCCCTGGCGCTGGTGGAAACTCTCTTCCTTGCAGATCCGGACCATCGCGCGGGCGTAGGGGCCATAGGAGCAGCGGCAAAGCGGGATCTGGTTCAGTATAGCCGCGCCATCCACCAGCCAGCCGATTGCGCCGATATCGGCCCAATTGAGGGTCGGGTAATTGAAAATCGAGGAATATTTGGCTTTACCGCTGTGCAATTCTTCCAGCATGGTATCGCGATCCACACCCAGCGTTTCCGCGGCGGAATAAAGGTAGAGTCCGTGCCCGGCTTCATCCTGCACCTTGGCCAGCAAAATGGCTTTGCGCTTGAGCGAGGGCGCGCGGGTGATCCAGTTGCCCTCGGGCAACATACCCACAATTTCGCTGTGCGCATGCTGGCCAATCTGCCGGATGAGGGTTTTGCGGTAAGCCTCGGGCATCCAGTCTTTCGGCTCGATGCGCACATCTTCGTCAATTTTAGCCTGAAATTGCGCTTCAAGGGAGTGGGTAGCCGTCGATTTTTCTACTGGTTGGGACATAACAATGCGTTTAAATAAACGTTTGGTTGGGCAAAGTTCGTTTTTTTCGGGGAAACCGTGCGAACTGCGTTGCTTTCATGCGTTTGAACATCGCTGCAGACAATCGGATAACACCAAGCCCGGCTTTCCGGTTTTCCGGCACCGAAAGAAAAAAGTTGCCGGCAACAACGCCACCTTTTGGGTATCGCAGCCGTTTTGGTAACACTTTGCAAAAGAGAACCCTGTACCGAAATAAACCATCCCAATTTTAAACAAAACACGTACCTTTGCGCGCTATGAAAAAAACGCATGTCTTGCTGCTGGTAATTGGATCCATGTGGCTGTTCAGCGCCTGTAAGAGTGAATTTGAACGCATTCGCGTGAGCGGAAATCCGCAACTGGTGCTGCGCAAGGCTTTTGAATATTACGACAAAGCGGAGTACCAGCGCTCGCAAACCCTTTTTGATCTGGTGCTCAATACCATCCGGGGCGACACGATTGCCGAACGCGCCTATTTTTATTACGCGTACACGTACTACTACCAAAAGCAGTACACCCTCGCTGCGTACTATTTCAAGAATTTTTCCAACACCTTTACTACCTCCGCTTTCCGGGAGGAAGCCGCCTATATGTCGGCCTATTCCAACTACCTGCTCTCCCCCTCCTACCGGCTCGATCAGGGGAGTTCCCGCACGGCCATTGACGAGTTTCAGTTGTTTACCAACCTCTTTCCGAAAAGCAAGCGCGTGGAGGAATGCAACAAACTGATCGATGAGCTCCGGCGAAAACTGGAGGAGAAAGCATTTGCCGAAGGCGAATTGTACTATAATCTGCGGCAATACCAGTCTGCCGTAATCTCTTTTGACAATTTGTTGCGCGATTATCCGGAAAGCCCCGACGCCGAGCGCGTGCGTTTCCTGATCGCCAAATCTTCCTTCCTGCTCAGTGAAAACAGTGTAATTGAGAAAAAACTGGAACGCTACGCCGAGTGTGTTACCCGTTGCAATGATTTTCTCGACAAATATTCCACCGGAAAATATACCAAAGAGATCAAACAACTCCGCCGGGATGCGGAAGACGCCCAAAAAGCACTCCGGAAGCGATTGAAAACGACTTAGTTTAACCATTATCTTAGATAATTTTCTTTCTAAATGAGCGATATCAAAAGCAAAGCCCAAGGCCTCGACCCCAATGTACAACCCCGTGATGTCGGCGAACTCGTCGGAAAAACCGGCAACATCTACGAAAGCATCGCCATTATCGCCAAGCGCGCCCGCCAGATCTCGAGCGATCTGAAATGGGAGATCCAGCGCAAACTGGAAGAATTTGCCGTCAGCACCGACACGATCGAGGAGGTGCAGGAAAACAAAGAGCAAATTGAAATCTCCAAATTCTACGAGCGCCTGCCCAACACAGCCATTATCGCTACCCAGGAATTCCTGCAGGACGAAATCCAGTGGCGCTTCGTAGACGAGAAAGAGTAAGATGAAGATCATCCTTGGCATCAGCGGTTCGATAGCGGCATACAAGTCGGCGTACCTGACGCGTTTGCTGGTCAAACAAGGCGCTGATGTCCAGGTGATGATGACCGAGTCGGCGACGGCTTTTATCACGCCGCTTACGCTTTCCACCCTTTCCAAACACCCGGTGCTGACCGAGGTGCGCTCTGAAGACGCGTGGAACAACCACGTCGAACTCGGCCTCTGGGCTGACGCCCTGCTCCTTGCACCCGCTACCGCCAACACGCTGGCCAAACTGGCCAACGGCCTGTGCGATAATATCCTGAGCGCCGTGTATTTGTCCGCCCGCTGCCCGGTGTTTATAGCGCCGGCCATGGATGTGGACATGTGGCATCATCCGGCCACACAAGCCAATCTGAAGCGACTCAAAGCGCACGGGGTGCACCTCATCCCGGTCGGGCATGGTGAACTCGCCAGCGGACTGGTTGGCGATGGCCGGATGGCCGAACCGGAAGAGATCGTTGCGTATCTGGACCGGTTTTTCCGGCAGCCCAAACTACTGGCCGGCAAAAAAGCCCTTGTCACCGCAGGCCCCACGTTTGAACCACTCGACCCGGTCCGCTATATCGGCAACCACTCCACCGGCAAAATGGGCATCGCGCTCGCGGAAACCCTTGCCGAACAGGGAGCCAGCGTCACTCTGGTGCTCGGGCCAACGCAGCTCCGACCGGAAAACCCCGCCATTCAGGTCGTACCCGCCGTATCAGCACAGGATATGTACGAGGCCTGCACCCGGATCTTCCCCGAATCGGATATCACTATCCTGGCCGCTGCTGTGGCCGACTACCGTCCAAAGGCATATTCCGAAGTAAAAATCAAAAAGAAAGAGGAGGACATGCGGATCGAACTGGCCAAAACCGTCGATATCGCCGCTGCTCTTGGCCGGGAAAAGCGCCCGGACCAACTTCTGATCGGCTTTGCACTCGAAACCAACGACGAGGAGTCAAACGCCCTGCTTAAACTCGAAAAGAAAAACCTGGACTTTATCGTGCTGAATTCGCTGCGCGATGCCGGCGCCGGTTTTGGCCACGACACGAATAAAATTGTCATTTTACGGCGCGACGGCAGTAAAACGGCATTTGATTTGAAGGCAAAAACGGATGTTGCCCGGGATATTGTCGCAGAAATCGCGCGCTCAGCCAACCGGAACGCACCGGAACGCGTCAAGGAACAGTAGGCAACGCGTCCAAACGTTTAAAACGCTTTTTACACATTTGCAATGAACCGAATAATTCCCACCCTTTTACTGCTATTCACCCTGGCGCAGGCATTCGCTCAGGGCGAGCTCAACTGCACCGTGCGGATCAGCACCCCGCAATTACAGAACACGGATCGCCGGGTGTTTGACCAGCTGGAAGTCTCGATCCGTGAATTTCTGAACACCACCAAGTGGACCAACGATGCGTTTGAACCGGAAGAGCGGATCAAGTGCAATTTTATTTTTACGATAAAAACAGAACAGGAAAACAGCGTATTCGATGCCGAACTGGCGGTACAAGCCGTGCGGCCGGTTTACGGCAGCGGTTACGAAACCCCGCTGATCTCCCACCTGGATAAAGATGTCACCTTCCAGTACAGCCAGGACCAGCCGATCGAATTCCTGCCGGATGCCACCGACAACCAGAACCTGCCCGTTTTGCTGGCCTTTTATGCCTATACGATTCTGGGACTGGATTACGACTCCTTTTCGCTGTACGGCGGCGATTCGTACCTGCTGACCGCGCAGCAGATCGTGACCAACATCCAGAACTCCCCCACCAACCGCAGCTCGGGCTGGCGCCCCGGCGATGGCGGAAAAAACCGCAACCGCTACTGGATCATCGAAAACCTGCTCAACCCCCGCGTACGCCCCTACCGGGCCGCGATGTACACCTATCACCGCAAGGGGCTTGACCTGTTCACCACCAATATCGATGCCGGAAAAACGGCTATCCTGCAGGCGCTGGAAGAGGTGGACAAAGTGAACACCGCTTATTTCAACTGCATGATCACCCAGATGTTTGCCAATGCAAAAAAAGACGAACTGGTTGAAATGTGGAAGATCGGCCCCAAGCCGCAAAAAGACCGTGTGTTGCAGATCATGACCAAGATCGACCCGGCCAACAGCCAGCGCTACCGGGAAATCGGTTCCTGATCCTTGCATTTTGCCCTTGCATTTTGCCTTTTGACGAAAAGGCTTCCGTAGTTTTGCGCCAACTTCGGAAGCCCTTTTTTGTTTTATGCTGCGTGCCTTACAGCCACGTGTTTTGTACACCTAAAAAAAGATCAGCGGCCAACAGCCTCTTTCCGGCTGCGCCGCTTAACATTTTAGAATGGATACGATTGTAAATGTCAGTCAGTTTTTGCTCAGCCTCTCGCTGCTTATTATCCTGCACGAAATGGGGCACTTCTTCCCGGCGCGCTGGTTCAAAACCCGCGTAGAGAAGTTTTATCTCTTTTTTGACTGGCCCAAATCGCTCTGGAAGATCAAGGTTGGCGATACCGAATACGGGATTGGCTCCCTTCCTCTGGGCGGCTATGTAAAAATTGCCGGCATGGTGGATGAAAGCATGGACACCGAAGCCCTCAAACTGCCGCCCCAACCCTGGGAATTCCGTTCCAAGCCCGCCTGGCAGCGACTGATCATCATGATCGGCGGCGTGACGGTCAACTTCCTGCTCGGCTTCGCAATTTTCGCCATGATGCTCTGGCATTTCGGTAAAGCGTACGTACCTAATTCCGAGCTGAAAGACGGCCTCGCTTTTAACCAGATTTTGCTGGACCAGGGTTTTCAGCAAGGCGACCTGATCGTCAAACTGGGCAACACGCCGATCGACCATGCAGACGCCGGCGCCCTGATCGAAGGGATCGTGCTGAACGACGTACACCAGGTCACCGTGATCCGCAACGGCCAGGAACAGATTCTGCAACTGCCGGACGATGCCGCCAGGCAACTGACCAGCCGCAAAGTGCCGAAAACACTCCTGCTCAGCCCGCGTATCCCCTTCATCGTCGAGCAGGTCGCCGTAGGCAAACCGGCCGATAAAGCCGGCGTGAAAACCGGCGACCGCATCATTGCCTTCAACGACCAGCCCACCCTGTTCTACGATCAGTTTGGCCCCCTGGCTATGCAGAGCAAAGACAAGGAGGCCCGGCTCACTGTATTGCGGAAAAATGACACGCTTAATATCAGCCTCAAGCTCACCCCGGAGGGGCAGATCGGCGTATTGGCCCGCCAGACCGGCTATTATCAGCTCGAACGCGAACGCTACGGATTGCTGGAAGCCATTCCGGGCGGCGTACAAATGGGCGTTGATTTCCTCAACAACCAGCTGAAAGCCTTCGGTAAAATGTTCAGCGGCGAGCTGGCCGTAAAAGACAACCTCGGCAGCCTCATCAGCATCGGTAAAATGTACGGCACGACCTGGGACTGGGAACGCTTTTGGTCGCTGACCGCATCCCTCAGCATCTTGCTGGCCTTTATGAACCTGCTGCCCATTCCCGCCCTCGACGGCGGCTATGTCCTGTTTCTCCTCTGGGAAGTTGTGACCGGCCGCAAGGTGAGCGACAAGTTTATGGAAAAAGCCGTGACCGCCGGATTCTTCCTGCTCATCGGCCTGATGATCTACGCCTTCGGCCTCGACCTCTGGCGGCATTTTTTTAACGGTTGACGGCATCATGAACTACTTTGAATTCTTCGGATTTCCCGTTGCCTTCCAGGTGGATGAAGTCGCGTTGCGCCGTATTTTTTATGAAAACCTGAAAAAATACCATCCTGACTATCATACCCTTGCCGACGAGACACAGCAGGCAGAAATGCTGGAAATGGCAACGCTGAACAACAAGGCCTTTGCGACTTTGGCCGACTCCGTACAACGGATGCGCTATGTCCTGGAAATCAAAGGCATGCTGCAGGAAGAAGACAAACACAGCATGCCGCAGGAGTTCCTGCTGGAAGTAATGGAACTCAACGAAGCATTGATGGAACTGGAGTTCGACTTTGACCCCGAACGCTTCCAGGCAACCGCCCGGGCGCTGGAAGATCTCTCCCAACGGATCTACCAGAACATACGACCCATCATGGAACGGTACAACGAAACCACGGGGACCCAGGAAGACCTGAACGCCGTGCTGGATTATTTTTTGAAAAACCGGTATCTGTTGCGCATTCGCGAAAAACTATCTAAATTTGCGCCGCATTAAGCGGGAATGGCGGAATGGTAGACGCGCTGGTCTCAAACACCTGTGACTTCACGGTCGTGCGAGTTCGAGTCTCGCTTCCCGCACCAGCAGCACATCGGAATGTTTCCGTTGTGCTGTTTTTTTTACCGGCAGTTGGGTGATTGCGCAAAGCGGCTTACATTGGCATTTGGAAACGTTCACTTCCAACCAACAACCGGTTCCCACATGGCCCTTATCGTCACAGAAGACGGCTCGCATACCCTTCTTGCGGAACAGTATGGGGTCACCTACCACTCCAAATTCGGCGCCGTTACCGAGTCGGCCCATGTGTTTATCGACGCCGGGCTGCGCTTCAAGGCAGTGGTGCAGCCCGAACTGGCCATCCTGGAAGTCGGTTTCGGCACCGGGCTCAATGCCTTTATGACCTGGCTGGAGGCGGAGCGCCGCAACCTGCACGTGCGCTATGTGGGCATCGAGGCCTACCCGCTTGCCCCGGAAGAAACAGACCTGTTTAATTTTGC
Source organism: uncultured Saprospiraceae bacterium (assembly GCA_964450465.1). Lineage (GTDB taxonomy): Bacteria > Bacteroidota > Bacteroidia > Chitinophagales > Saprospiraceae > M3007. The sequence goes on along the minus strand of CAYVDV010000286.1, from coordinate 367 downwards.
CGAACAACTTGATGTACCCAGCCGGCAGTCCGACTTCCGGCGCCTGCACCAGTGCGCCTGGAACCGGACCGCTAAACTCTCCGAACATTTTTCGCTGCGCAAAAAACAGATCCGCCTGGAAGCCTACCGGCCCACGGAATCCTTCGACCTCATCTACTTCGACGCCTTCGCCCCCCAGGCCCAACCCGAACTCTGGACCGAACGCATCCTCAGCCTGATGTACAAAGCCCTGAATCCCGACGGAATATTTGTCACCTATTGCGCCAAAGGCGACTTCAAGCGGACCCTCAAAAAAGTCGGCTTCGAAGTCGAACGCCTGGAAGGCCCGCCGGGGAAGCGGGAGATGACGCGAGGCTGGAAGATATGA
>CAYVDV010000285.1:0-7292 GCA_964450465.1 uncultured Saprospiraceae bacterium | reverse complement strand
AAATTTACCCTGCTTGATCGAACGGATCTTTACAAGATGACAATGGAAGCACTCGCAATTGTTTATTTTGATCGGTTTTTATCCCAATGACTCCTAATGACTTAATAATGACTCCCAATGACTCCTAATGACTCCCAATGACCCCAAATGCCCCCAAAACCTACCCCTCCCGCCGTTCCAGGATCCGGAATCCGACCCAACTGGTCGCGGCCATGCCACCCAGCAGGTACCATAGCGTGGAATACCCCCAGTGTGCGATCACCTGCGTGCCGAGCAGCGGGGCGATTATGTTAGCCACGGAGTAGGCTATGGTGTAGAGGGCCATATAACTCCCGGCGCTGCCTTTTTCCGCATAGCCGAAAACGAAGTTGCTGCTGAACGGCATGACGAACATTTCGCCAAAGGAAATGGCCACAATGAATACCAGTGCCGTGACCATTCCGCCCGGCGGAAACAGGAAGGCCAGAAAGGCCGTAGCATACAGGATAAGTCCCAGCCGTACATACTGAAGGCGGGTGCGCCGGCCTTCGACCTGAAAGATCAACGGCATCTCGACCAGAAATACGATCAGGCCGTTGAGCGCAGCCACCATGCCGATCGTATGTTCGTCCCAGTGGTATTCGTCTTTAAAGAACATCGGGACCGTCCAGATAAATTGCATGAATACAATGGCATTGAGCACCGTGAGCAGGACGAAGGCCAGAAAGAACCGGTCGCGGTAGGGTGAACCTGCAGCAGGAGCCTTGGCCGGCGCGTTGGCCTCCGGCGTGGCTTGGGCGGTTTTGGCTGTGGCCGGCTTGGGCGCTATGAAAATCCACAGCATTACGGCAGCCAGTATGCAGGTCAGCCCGTCTGCCACAAACATCCAGTGCCAACCCAGGCCAATCAAAAGTCCGCCCAGAGCCGGGGCCACCGCCCAACCGAGGTTGACCGACATCCGGTACAGGGAGATCGAACGCGTCCGCGTCTCCGGGGTGCTGTAGCGGGCAATAGCCAGCGAGTTCGCGGGACGGAATACCTCCGAGATCATGCTCAGAAGAAAGACAGCACCGCACATCACCCAAAAACTGCGCAACCAAATGAGCACGATCAGCATTAAACCGTTCAGCACCAGACTCCACAACATGATCGGATAATAACTGATGCGGTCGGTCAGTTTGCCACCGGTAAAGGCGCCAACCAGTGCGCCGGCGCCAAAGGCCCCTAATACGTAACCCGCTTGTTCCAGGCCGAAGCCCAGTTTGGTTGTCAGGTAAATCGTCAGAAAGATCACGACCATCGAACCGCAGCGGTTGACCAGGCTAACGAGCGAGAGGAACCAGATCCGAACCGGAATGCCGGAATAGGAACCCCGCCAATGGGAGTAAAGTCGGTACAACATGAAAAAGGAAGTTTGGACGTACAATAAAAAGGACCGGAATCAAACGGAAAAGGTTGCGAGGCAATCGCGACCATTCCAAACAAAAAACTGCGGTTCTGTAAAATAAGTTTCCCGGGAGAAAGAAAATTTGGAATAATACCCCCGGATTAACAAAAAATGAAAACGCCGGCTGCTGTAGGGAGCAGACGGCGCCGTTCATACAATAGAAAGGATTAGCTTCCGATTGATGGATTGACCGGGAAATTTGTTCCATTGCCCGTGCAATTCCGGCGCTAAAATCGAAACTTTGCCGGTAAGTACAAACTTTTTTCAACGAAGCGGAAAAAAGCGACATAACCGCTTTTTGTCCGGATCCTCCATTTACCCCTTTCTTTACTCCGCTATATCACAACTCGCATGACCATAACGACCAACCGGCTCTTCCTTGTGCCGGCCACATTACCTGCCCTGGATGCCATCCACACCGAAGACTGGCATACCCTGTCCCGCTTGCTGGGCGGCGCCGGCTTTGCGGAACAGTGGATGCACTTTCCCGAAGCCCTGGCCTGGATGCGCATCTATTTATCCGAACACCCCGATGAACTCGGCTGGTGGAGTTACCTGATCGTGCACAAGGAAGATATCCGCCTGATCGGTACCTGCGGCTACAAAGGATGCCCCACGCCGGACGGCATCGTGGAAATCGGGTACGAGATTGCCGGGAGCTATCAGGGCAAGGGCCTGGCCACCGAAGTGGCCGGAGCCTTGGTGGAACACGCCTTCCGGCAAACCGGCGTCCGGACCATACAGGCACACACCCTGGCGGAAGAAAATGCCTCCGTAGCCGTGTTGCGAAAACTGGGCTTTGCACAGGTAGATGAACTGCATGACCCGGAGGACGGCCTGATCTGGAAATGGGAGCACGTAAAAGGCTGACATTATCTTTGTCCCCAAACAGCAAAGTGAACCGAAATGACCGGAATTACCGGGGTCACCGCTATTTTTGCGTATCCCATTGCTCCGCATTCTAACTCCATAGGGAACGATGGAAAAATAAGTTCGCTGTTTTTTCATCATTCCCAAACAGTACTTCTTCTGCTATGCGTACCAAAATCTTCCTCGCCTTTCTGACCCAAATCTGTCTTTTCAGCGCGCTCTTTGCCCAGGAAAATGACGGTTGGAAACAATTCCTCTTGCGGGAAAATCCCAATTACTACGAGATCTGCACCGATGTGGAGCGGTATTTTGAACAAAACAAAGACCAGGGCATTCCCGAAGAAACCGGTGAGCCCGGTGCAGATGAAGGTTCTGCCTACAATCAGTTCATGGCCTGGAAATGGTTTTGGTCCACCCGCGTCAATGCCGATGGCAGTTTTCCCGATGTTCGCCAGACCGGGCGGCTCCGTCCGGGACCGGGTGCAGCGGGCGGCGCCCAAAACCGCGGCAGCGGCAACGATTGCGGCTGGGAACTGATCTCCCAAACCACCTGCTCGGGCGGCTACAGCGGGATGGGGCGCACCAACAGCGTCGCCTTCCATCCAACCGATCCCAATATCTATTATGTGTGTGGACAAAGTGGCGGCGTGTGGAAAACTACCGACGGCGGACAGTCCTATAGCGCCATCAGCGAAGGCCTGCCCTATAACAGCGCAGCCAACCTCGTCGTCGACTACAACAATCCGGATATTTTATACCTGTCGAACGGAAACTATTCCAGTTTTTTCATCTACAACACCGGCATTTACAAGTCCACCGACGGTGGGGTAAACTGGGAACCGACCGGCCTGAGTTGGTCGCTGACCCAAAGCGTAACCGTTTCCCGCATGGTCATGAACCCGCAAGACCCTTCCGTGCTCCTGGTTGCCGCCAGCAACGGCTTGTGGCGCAGCACCAACGGGGGCGACACCTGGGCTATGGTGCGTGCCGGCAACTATACCGATGTGGCTTACCGCCCCGGCGACCCCAATACCGTTTATGCGGCCTTCTATAATTCCGGCTCCGGCAGCGAAATTTACCGCTCCGTCAATGGAGGCGATACCTGGTCAAAACTCAGCAACTTCGCCTTCGGCAACAACCGGATCCGTATTTCCGTGAGCCCGGCCAACCCCGATCTCCTGACCGCTCTTTGCCGGTACGGCGACAATCGCGCATTTTATTTCTCCGGGGATGGCGGCGCCACCTTTACCTATCGCTCCGAATGCCCCGAAAGCGATGTACTGCTCGTTTCCCCGGCAAATCCTACTGTCATTTATTGCGGCGGGGTGAATATCCACCGTTCCGACGACCAGGGCGCCACCTGGACCAAGATCAGCCACTGGCACGGCGGGCAACCCGAGCCGACGGTGCATGCCGACCAGCGCAGTGTCAACTGGCAGCCCGGCACCAACCATATCTTTTTCTGCAACGACGGCGGCGTATGGCGCTATGAAGAAGTGCCGCAGGTCTTTACGGAACTTTCCAATGGCCTGATCATTACCCAGTTCTACCATATTGCCGTGGCGCAAACCGATGAAACCTTTATGATCGGCGGAACGCAGGACAACGGCGGCCGCAAACGCGTGGGGCCCGGCGAATGGGAACCCACCAACGGTGGCGACGCCATGGAGGTTGCCATCGACTACACCGACGCCAATATTTTATATACGACGTATGTCAGCGGCCAGCTGTACCGCTCGATGGATGGATGGAACAACGATACCTATTACCGCATCAGCGATAACCTGCCCGGCCAAACCCCGGAGCACGACCTCACTGGCTCCTGGGTGGCGCCTTATCAGATCGATCCGGTCAATCCCGCAACATTGGTGCTGGGCTATGCCGAAGTGTATCGTACCACCAACCGGGGCGCAAGCTGGACCAAGATCAGCAACAACCTGACCGGTAGCCCCGATGCCAAACTGGACGCCCTGGCGATCGCCCCTTCCAATCCAAACATCATCTACGCCTCTGATAATAACAAGATTTATAAAACCTCCAACCTGGGGACCAACTGGAATTCGTTCTTCCCGCCCGGATCAACGGCTATCACCTCCATAACCGTACATCCGAACGACCCGTCCATTGTGTACATCACCCGCGGCGGTTTCAGTGCCGGCGCCAAGGTGTTCCGCTCCGATGACGGCGGCAGCACCTGGACCAATATCTCCGGCTCACTGCCCAATGTGGCCACCAATTGCCTGTACCTCGATGTCGCCAACGATGGCAGCTTTACGCTGTTTACCGGCAACGACCTGGGCGTATGGTACCGCAAAAGCACCATGAGCGACTGGGTGGGTATGAATCAAAACCTGCCGGTCACCGTCGTCAGCGACCTCGAATTGCAGCGCGCCTCGCGCAAATTGCGCGCCGGCACTTACGGCCGCGGTATCTGGGAATACGACCTCAATCATTTGCCCGCGAAAAACTTCGCGATCTGTTCCGATGAAAACCGCGCGCAAATCTGCCTGCCGCAGACGTATTCCTTTACGGTATCGGCAAATGCCTGGCAGGATGCCGGCACGCCGCTGGCCTTGTCCGTTGCCGGTTTGCCGGCAGGCGCAAGCGCCGACCTGAGCGCTGCAGAACTGCTTCCCGGCGACATCGCAACGATCACGGTGGACTTTCCGGCCGGTTTGGCGGAAGGGGAGTTTCCCCTGACCGTACTTGCCACAGCTGGCGGCGACACCGCCACGGTAACGATTCGCCTGACCCTGGTATCCAATGATTTTGCCGCGCTGAAACCGATACTGCCGGCCGATGGCACTTCCGGTGTCACGCGCTGGCCTCTGCTCCGCTGGAGCAGTGTGCCCGATGCCGACAGCTACGAGATCGAGCTGGCTACCAGCCCCGGATTCGAGCCGGCCAATCTGGTCAAATCCTACTCCAACCTCAAAGTGGATTCGCTGCAATGGAACCTGGCCCTGGAAGAAAGCCGGACCTACTACTGGCGCATACGGCCCGTCAACCCCTGTGGCCCGGGGGCCTGGACGGAACCGTTTGTTTTTGCAACGGTGACCAAAACCTGCGCCTCTCTGGATGCCAATGACCTGCCGAAACCTATTACGGCCAACGGGACACCTACCGTAGAATCGAAGATCACAGTCAATACCAGCGGGCCGATCAGCCAGCTGAAAATAAAAAACTTCGAAGGCAACCACGACTTTTTTAAAGACCTGGAAGCGTACATCGTCGGTCCGTCCGGCACGCAGGTGCTGTTGTTCAAAGGCAAATGCGGTAGTTACAGCGGAGGGTTCAAACTTGGTTTCGATGACGACGCTCCGTTGGCCTTTGGGTGCCCGCCGCCACAAAACAGCAATGCCTACCGGCCCGAGGGGCTGTTGAACGCTTTCAAAGGACAGGATGCCGCAGGCGTATGGACGCTCAGGGTTAAAGACAATGTGATCAGTTCGGGCGGCCAACTCAGCGGTTTCTCCCTTGAATTTTGCTCCGACGTAGCGATCAACCCGCCCCTGATCGTCCGCAACGAAACCCTGCAACTCGCGCCGGGCAACAACGCCGTGATCGACACCAACCTGCTCCGGACCGAAGATACGGATACGCCGCCGGCTTCCCTGCTCTATACCCTGATGACGGCTCCCCGGTATGGCGAGCTCCAGCGCTCCTGGACCGGCGCCATGCAACCCGGCGATCAATTCACCCAGGCTGATATCGACAATGGCAATATCCGGTACTTTGACTATGGCGTAGTGAACACCGGCGATTCGTTCCGCTTCAGCGTAACTGATGGTGATGGCGGACTGGCAGCCGGAGCGTTCCGGATACAGCAATTCCCGCTCGGCGCAGAAACGCCGGGAGTGGCGCTTCCCTTTACCCTGGCACCCAATCCAGCCACCGAAACGCTGCAGGTATGGACAGATCCCCTGCCTTCCGATGCGAGAATCCAGCTCTTTAGTCTGTCGGGAAAATTACTTCGCAGCTGGACGCTTCCCGCCGGCCAGACAAGTCTCTCCCTGGCCATCGGTGATTTGCCCCGGGCCATGTACGTGGTAACGCTGCAGAGTGGGAAAGGAGTCGGCGTAAAACGGGTCAGCAAGATGTAAAGGAACCTGTCACCCCAGCATATCCACCAGACCTTTCGTGATGCAGACCGCGCCAAGCGAGGTCAGGATATACATGGAGATGACCACCGACTGGACGGATTCCTGGCTGAAAAAATTAATGCCAAAGCTCAGCGCCATGAAAAAGATACCTGTGCCCAGCCATTTCAGCCCGCGCTGAAATAAGCGCAGGTGTTTTTCTTTCTGGGTTTCCTCCAGCTGTGTGTTTTGCATTGGCTCCATAATTCAAAGGCTTTAATTGTTCCGGGAAAAGGCGCTAATTGCCAAATTACCATTGGCAATACAAGCGCAATGATAAATAAACTCCCGAATAAACGGCAAAAGCCTTGTAATTAAATTTCGCCCTTTGCTATATTCCCCATTCCAGAATAATCCCTGCATACACCAATCCGCCGCCAAAGCCGATCAGTAGGATGCGGTCGCCTTTTTGGACTTTCCCTTCGCGCAGGCCGCGGTGCAGGGCCAGGGGAATAGAGGCGGAAGAGGTGTTGCCGTAGATGGAGATGCTTTCCAGCGTTTTTTCCAGCGGAAAACCGGTTTGATTGCAGAGCGCTTCGATGATGCGCATATTGGCGCTGTGCGGGATAAACCAGTTGATCTGGTCCATGCTCAGGCCGCTGCGTTCGAGAAGCACCGACATTTGCGCAGTAACCGTGTTGACTGCCCATTTGAACACGGCGCGACCGTTTTGGTGGATCTTGTTGTCCGTGATCACATCCTGGCCGTTGATCTGCTTGCGCATGTTCGACATATACAAGTCCTTGCCACCATCGCCCTGGCTGCCGGTGACGGCAGCGAGAATATTGCCTTTGGGCGCCGCTTCCAGCAGTACGGCGCCGGCGCCGTCGCCAAAGAGGATGCAGGAGCTGCGGTCC
>CAYVDV010000284.1:0-7300 GCA_964450465.1 uncultured Saprospiraceae bacterium | reverse complement strand
TTTTCGCCGCATACCCGGTGGGAGCCCAGCCAATCTGAGCATGAACATGGCCAGGCTGGGGAACAATGCCATGCTGGCGGCTACAGTTGGCAACGATGACATGGGCCATGTGCTGAAAAACTACGTCGCAAGGCTTGGCGTGGATATTTCTTGTGTGGCTCAGGTTGAAGAACCCACGACCCTGTTTCTGGAAATGCGCACAGCCAATGGCGCAAGCCTACAAACTTACCGGACCTCGGATTACCTGCTGTCCATACGGCAGTTTCCGTATAGCCGCTTTGAGGATATTTCCCTTTTTTATACGACCTGTTTTGCGCTCAGCAAAAACCCGGCCCAGCATGTCCTGCTGGAGGCGGCAGAAAAAGCGCATCGGGCCAAAATGCAGCTGAGCATCGATGCCAACTACTCCGAAAAGATCTGGCCCGATCGGCGGGAAGCCCAGCGCATTGTAGCAGAATACTGCCGCATGGGCGCAATCATAAAGATCAGTGACAGCGATTTTCTAAACCTGTACGGCGAAGAAAAGTCTGCCCCCGAAGTTGTGCTGGACCAGTTTCTGAAAATGGGCGCCCAGGAGATTTGCTATACGCTTGGAGCCAACGGATCCTGGGTTGCCGATGAACGAAACAGACATTTTATCCCCGCCCGCCCGATCGAGATCAAGGATCCTATCGGCGCCGGCGACGCGTTTTGGGCCGGCTACCTGACCGCTTTTCTGGAAAACCGCTCGCTTGAGGAGCGCGCCTTGGCCGGCCGGCGCCTGGCAGAGCTCAAAATAGGCAGTTTCGGCCCCTTACCGGATCATATAGACCGGAGCGTATTGTATTCGGATTAACGCCATTTCCGGGGCTCCCCGTGTTACGGGCCAAACCATAATGCGCCATGGACCAGACTTACCACTTCACTGCATCCCTGGAACGGTTCAACTCCAATCTGTGGGGGTTTCACCTGAATGTTCCAGACGCCATTTCCGGGGTCTTTTTGGCCGCAGATATCCGCCGTCTGGTCTGTACCCTGAATGAAAAAGAAAGTTTCCAGTGCGCTCTAATGCCGAAGGGTGAAGGATCTTATTTTATCAATATTAATAAAAGACTTCGGGACAAGCTGGGCTTAAAACTGGGCATGCCGGTGCAGGTAAGCCTGTGTAAAGATGACAGCGAGTATGGTCTTCCCATGCCCGAAGAACTCCAGGAAGTGCTGGCACAGGACACGGAAGGCAATCAACTTTTTCACGCACTCACCCCGGGCAAACAGCGAACATTGCTTTACATTGCCGGGTCCGTAAAAAACCAGGATCTTCGTTTACACAGAGCGCTTGCGATCATCGAACACCTCAAAATGAATCACGGCCGCATCAACTTCCGGCAATTGAATGTGGATTTGAAAAACCGCGATTAGAGGCCTGCCCTAAATTGCTGTACATGTTCCTGTAAGTCCGGGAAAAAAACTTCAAAATCGGCCGAAAACGCTTCAATATCATCAAAAAAACATCCTGCCACGGCTTCTACACGCAAGTCTCCCGGCAAACGCCGGCTGAATTGCTCCAACACCCACGCGAGTCCTTCCCGGGTTTGATAGCCGTGCAAAAACCGCCCCTCCCGCATTAACGGCCAGCGTTTCTGCAGTTTTTCCGGCATTTCAGCCAATCGTGCATCGAGTACGCGGTAGGTCCACGCCGCAAATACATCAAAATCGACACCGGCAAAGCGGTCCCAATAACAACATAGCAGGTGGTCATAGAGAATATCCACTAAAGGCGGGGCGAAACGACCGGCAACAGGCCGGAGCCGGACAACACTTTGGCGGGTAGCCGGGTGATTATCCGTAAAACTATCAATTGCCCGATGCAGCAATACACCCTGCTGTACGCCGGCCGGGTATTTTTGCCAGGTCTTTCCTTTGACAAAATCGCCGATAAAATTGCCTAAAAGCAAATCCGGATCAGCATAGGAAAGGAAGCAGTGCGCTGTATTGTTCATAAATCCAGTTTCATATTTGCTGTAGGCAAACGCATCCTGCAAACTTCTGAAATGTTCGCTTACCTTTGCGCCCGCTTTCGCCCAAAGTATGTCTTTTTCAGGACGAAGAGGCTATTACGCATGAATACCAGAGTAAAAATATGTTGCATCAGCAGTCCGGAAGAGGCCGGCATTGCGGTCAGCTTCGGTGCCGCCGCACTGGGCCTCGTGGGAAATATGCCCAGCGGGCCGGGGGTGATCGCCGATGATTGCATTGCCAGCATCACAACAGCAACTCCACCCGGGGTATCAACGTTTCTGCTGACCAGCGAAACTACGGCGAGCGGGATCATCCGGCATATCCAACGGACACACCCGAGTACGGTCCAGATCGTTGACCGCGTCAGTTCGGATGTTTATCCGGCGATTCGCCAGGCGCTGCCCCAATTGAAGATCGTTCAGGTCATCCATGTACTTGACGATTCCTCGGTAACAGAAGCCCTGGATGTAGCCCCTATGGTGGATGCACTATTGCTGGACAGCGGCAATCCCAACCTTGCAATCAAGGAATTGGGTGGCACCGGCCGGCAACATGACTGGCGCCTGAGCCGTCAAATCCGCGAGAAATCAGGAGTGCCCGTATTTCTTGCCGGTGGGCTTAATGCAACAAATGCCCGCGCTGCAATCGAAACCGTGGAGCCCTTCGGACTCGACATTTGCAGCGGCGTGCGCACCAACGGAAAACTGGACACTTACAAACTGGAGGCGTTTTTTACCGCAATTCAGTAACCTTATCTATCCATATTTTCGCCTTTAAAAGACCGGCAACAATCGCCCAATCACTCAATCGCCCAATCACTCAATCACTCAATCACTCAATCACTCAATACTTCATTAAATGGCTTTACAGTGCGGCATCGTAGGTTTGCCCAATGTCGGAAAATCCACTCTTTTTAATGCGTTGACCAGCGGAAAGGCGTTGGCAGCCAACTACCCGTTTGCAACCAAAGACCCCAATGTCGGGGTTATTACCGTTCCGGACACCCGGTTGGACAAGCTTGCCGAGCTGGTCAACCCGCAACGTATCGTACCCACCACCGTGGAGATCGTGGACATTGCCGGTCTGATCAAAGGCGCCAGCAAAGGCGAAGGCCTGGGCAACCAGTTTTTGGCGAATATCCGGGAAGTGGACGCCATTGTGCACGTCGTGCGTTGTTTTGACGACGACAACGTCGTTCACGTGGACGGCAATGTGGACCCTGTTCGCGACAAAGAGATCATCGATCTGGAATTGGGGTTAAAAGACCTGGAAACCGTGGAAAAACGCCTGGAGAAAGTCGTTCGGGCCGCCAAAGCAGGGAGCAAGGATGATTTGAAAGCCCTGGAGATCCTGAACCGGGTAAAACAACATCTGGAAACCGGCAATGCAGCCCGGAAATTATTGTCCGAACTGGATGAAGATGGCAGACAACTGATCGTTAAGGAGTTATCGCTGTTGACGGCCAAGCCGACCCTGTATGTTTGCAATGTGGATGAAGCCGCCATTCACAACGGCAATGCCCATTCGGTGGCGCTGAAGGCTGCCGTCGCCGGTGAAAATGCTGAAGTGATCCTGATATGTGCGGGTATTGAAGCGCAAATTGCCGAGCTGGACTCGGCAGATGAGCGGGCGGAATTCCTGGAAATGATGGGCTTGCACGAGCCCGGAAGAGATACGTTGATCCGGGCCTGTTACTCCCTGCTCAACCTGATCACCTATTTCACCGCCGGTGAAAAAGAGGTGCGGGCCTGGACTGTCCGGCGCGGCGCAAAGGCACCCGAAGCTGCAGGGGTAATTCACTCTGATTTTGAGAAAGGGTTTATCCGCGCCGAGGTGATTAAATACCAGGATTTTCTGAACTTTGGTTCAGAAGCCAAGGTAAAAGAGGCTGGAAAAATGGCCGTTGAAGGCAAAGAATACGTGGTTACAGACGGAGACATCATGCACTTCCGGTTTAACGTGTAAGCGTGCATGTTGAAATACCGGAAATCAATGCTTTGTTTTTGCAAACATACCCAGTAAGTCGCCCAGCGTCTCCCGGAGATCCTTGCGATTGATCACCAGATCCAGAAATCCGCTTTCCATAAGGAACTCGGAAGTTTGGAAACCTTCCGGCAGATCCCGTTTTATCGTCTCCCGAATTACCCTGGGGCCTGCGAATCCGATCAGGGCATCGGGTTCCGCGATGTTAATATCACCCAGCATGGCATAGGATGCTGTAACGCCCCCCGTGGTCGGATCGGTCATAAGGGAAAAATACGGCAGCCCTGCCTTGGCGAGCAAGGTCAGTTTTGCACTGGTTTTTGCCATTTGCATGAGCGAAAAAGCACTTTCCATCATGCGCGCACCGCCGGATTTGGATATGATGAGCAAACCCGATTTTGTTTCAATGGCGCGGTCAATGGCCAGGGAGATTTTTTCGCCTACCACTGAGCCCATGGACCCCCCGATGAAGCGGAAATCCATGGCAGCCACGACGAGCTTGTGTCCGAGCACTTTTCCCTCTGCTACGGCCATGGCGTCGTTGAGACCGGTTTTCGACATGGTCTCTTCGATACGTCTGGAATAGGGTTTCAGGTCCGTAAAATTCAGGAAATCAACCGAAACCAGATCGTCGAACAGACGCTTGTGTTCCTGATCATCAAACAATATCTCGAAATACTCCCGGGAGCCGATAGCGCTGTGATAATCGCATTTCGGGCACTTGTAAAAGTTTTCCTTCAACGCTTTGGACGTGCTGGTCTCCTTGCATTTTTTGCACTGGAACCAAAGTCCTTCGGGAACGTCTTTTTTTGACTTGGTGGCGGTAGTGACGCCTTCTTTCAGTCGTTTAAACCAACTCATGTTACCTGGTTTGTTGAACAGGAAATACAGCCTGGCCGTAAGCACTCATTCCGGTGTATTCAATGGTTTGGGGAGATCGGGGGAGCAAATATAGGCAGAGTTCTGGAATCGCCGGTATTTCCATGGCTTAGCATTTTCCAAGTTGCTGCCCAATCTGTCTTTCATTACTGCCCTGTTCAAAAATTTTACCCGTAAAAGTTTATTATTTGCCGGCTGTTCTACCTTTGTCGCATAATCTATGAACTGGAAAAGCCTTTTTCCTTTGCTTCGCAAGGAATTTTTACTGGAATTCCGGCAACGCTATGCCATCAGCGGGATCGTATTGTACGTATTCAGCATGGTTTTTGTCGTATATATCGCCTCCATCCGGGCAACACCTCCCGTCTGGAATGTTTTATTCTGGCTGATCGTGCTGTTTGCTTCCATCAATGCCATTGTGAAAAGTTTCGTGCAGGAAAGCGGTGCCCGCCAGTTGTATTATTATCAACTGGCCGATCCGGCCATGCTGATCCTTGCCAAGATCATTTACAACACCTTATTATTATTGGTGCTCAGCGGTCTGGCTTTTGGCGCTTACAGTCTGGTGGCCGGCAATCCGGTCAAGGATGCCGCCTTGTTTGCACTGGTTCTATTTTTGGGAAGCCTGGGGTTTTCCATCTCGTTTACCTTCATCGCGTCGATTGCCGCCAAGGCCAGTAACAGCGCGACACTGATGGCTATTCTAAGCTTCCCCGTCATTTTGCCGATTTTATTAACCCTGGTGCGGCTCTCGTCCATTGCCCTGCGGCTCATCCAGGACAGTTCCTATTCCCATGACATTATAAACCTCCTGGCCATCGATGCGATCCTGCTTACGCTGACCTTCGTTTTATTTCCATATATATGGAAAGACTAGGAATTTAGAACAAGACAACTTCAAAATATGTGGTGGAAAACACTTTCGGTCGTGTTGCTTTTGTACGTCATTGTGGCCGGCATGCTGGTACCGCTGAAGTCCGGCATTCAACGCGTGGAGCCGGCATATGCCCGCACGGGGCAGGAGGCAACCCTCCGCTTTTACGGGTATAATACATTTTTCAGCAGGCCTGCTGAAACGCCTGTTCGGATTTGGCTATACCTCGATGAGGAATATGCCCTCGCGGCATCTGACTATGTTGCACTGAATGATACGATCCTGGAAGCAACGTTTCAAATGCCCGACAATTTACCCGAAGGGAAACAATCCGCCTATCTGAATGCCGTGATCGACCATCCGGATGCCGGAGCATCACTTCTGCCGGCAGCCATCGAGTTAAGCCAAGACAGCGGGATGGTGGCAGTGGCCCTGGACAGTGCCTGGTCAGCCCGGCCTATCCAGCATTTACATGTGCAAACCGGATTTTCCTTTCCCTACCAGAATGTGATCTACGAAAGTATCCGGAACACCTATTTTCATGTCCCCATGTGGTTTGTGTTGCTCTTTCTGTTCAGTGCATCGGTATGGTACAGCCTGCGCTATCTCCGGAGTGCAAATCCTGAAGATGATCGCAAAGCCTCAGGCTTTGCTGAAACGGGTTTGTTGTTCGGGTTCCTCGGCCTTACGACCGGCATGATCTGGGCAAATTACACCTGGGGCAAACCTTGGAGCAATGATATTAAGCAGCTCATGACCGCCGTGGCGCTGCTTATTTACCTCGCTTATTTCATTTTGCGGCGCTCGTTCGACGAATACGAAAAAGGAGCCCGGCTGGCCGCTGTTTATAACATATTTGCGTTCGCTTCCCTGGTTCCATTGCTGTACATTGTGCCGCGAATGTTTGCCAGCCTCCATCCCGGCGCCACCGGGAATCCGGCATTTGGAAGTCAGGATCTGGACAACACGATGCGCGCTGTTTTTTATCCAGCAATCATTGGCTGGACACTATTGGGTTTCTGGATTGCCAATTTACGCATCCGCTACCAGCGTTTATTTGACCGGGCGCTGGGTTTGGATTAATAACAAGCCCCAAAACCGTGCAACTTTTAACTTTTATGTTTTTTGGGAAGATGAAATTTTTCAAAACACGAATATTTTTTACAATCATTTTGTTTCTGGCAATATCTTTGCCAGTCACTTTCGCTGAAGGCAACCGCGATTTCATGCGCGAAACAGGAAAGATCAATGTAGTAGTCGCCGTCATTTTGGTCATCTTTCTGGGAATCGTGTGGTATCTCGTCCGGCTGGATCGAAAACTAACCAAATTAGAGCACCAAACAAAAGATGATCAATGAGTGCAAAAATCAGTTTCTTTAAAAGCGTAGAGCACTACGTTGACAAGGCCGCCAGTTTCACGGATATTCCCAAGGGCTTGGTGGAGCAGATCAGAGTGTGCAACCTGGTCCTTCAAATTCGCTTCCCCGTTCGCGTCGGCAACGACTATGAGGTGATCGAAGCCTACCGCGTACAACACAGCCACCACCGCCTTCCAACCAAGGGCGG
>CAYVDV010000283.1:3774-7363 GCA_964450465.1 uncultured Saprospiraceae bacterium | reverse complement strand
ACAAAGTGCCCAAACACGTGGAGTTCCGCAAGGAACTGCCCAAGACAAATGTGGGAAAGATCCTGCGGAGGGCGCTACGAGAGGGGTAGGGAATGAGGAATGATGAATGAGGAATGATGAATGAGGAATGATGAATGATGAATGATGAATGAGGAATGATGAATGAGGAATTTTTTACAACACTTTAAATATGAAACCAAAAAATATATCAGGTAAGGGAAGTTCGCAGGGGGATCCTTTACGTGAAAAGACTTTTTCGTTAGCCATTCGGATCGTTCGTTTGTGCCGGATTTTAACCGAAGACAAATGCGAGTATGTAATCAGCAGGCAACTTCTTAAATCGGGTACTAATCCCGGTGCAATGGTAAGGGAAGCGGCCAATGCTGAAAGCGGCTTGGATTTTATTCATAAGCTTGCCGTTGCTCAAAAAGAAATTGGAGAAACCCAGTACTGGCTGGAATTGCTTTATGAAACCGATTTTTTAACGGAAAAAGAGTTTCAATCCATACATGCCGATACGGAAGAGGTCATGAAGTTGCTCCGCAGTTCCATACTTACAAAAAAGAAAAATATGGCTGCCAAAGGCGCAGGTCTATTGCTAATATGCTTGTTCGCAATCCTGCTACTCTAACAATTCATCGTTCCCCATTCATCATTCATCATTCATCATTCATCATTCATCATTCATCATTCATCATTCATCATTCTAAACCGTTCCCCGGTTCCGCGTGCGCCAAACAGACAAGAAAAGGCGCACGGCAAAAACGGGCGGGGCGATGAAGCTGCCTACGCCGAAGAAGAGCATTTCCGTCCACATATACTCTTCGATTGCGCGCTTGTCGCTGGGTGGCAGGTGGCCGGTGAGGCCCTCCCAGGTATTCTCTTCGATGTACACCATAAAGCCGTGCAGGGCATCCACCATCATAAAGGTGAGCGGGAACATGAGCAACAGGAGCGCAACCTTGATCTCCTGTTGCCAGGCCAGAAAGGTGTGCTTCAGCAAAAAGATGTAGCGGGTCAGGGTAATCGTCACGACGACAAATGCAATATTCCAGCCCTGGAAAGGCCATACATACATGGCTTTGTGGATGGGATACAGCAGAGCCCAAACGATCAGGGCGGTGAGCGCCCACCAAATGATTTCCAGCCAGAGCGTCAGGGTTTGTTTCTTATCCATGTAGCCAATATTCGAGTTTGAAAAGATTACCGGTCAGCAATAGGGTCAAGGCGGCGTTCGGGATACCACCAGCTGCCGATGAGCATAGCCAGGATACTGGCGCCAAGGCCATAAAGCATAGGCGGTATTTGTGCCAGGGTCTGCATGGCTGTCGCCGCTTGTCCTTCCTCCGGTGGTGCAACAGTACCCGTCCAAAGCAAGGCAAGCAGCCACACCGAAAACCCGACCACCATCGCGGCGATAGCCCCGCGTGCGGAGGCGCGTTTCCAGTAGAGCCCTGCCAGCAAGGGAGTAAACAAGGAAACCAGGCTAAAGGCTGAGGACTCGCCCACTAATTCGTAAATATTATTCCGCGATAGCGCCATGCCCCCCGTCACGACGGCTACACCGATTACCGAATAGCGCATGATGCGCAACAACTGGGCATCCGTCACATAGCTAAACAGGGGCTTTACCAGGTTTTCCCCAATGACCGTGGCAGGGGCCAGCATGGCGCCGCTGCAGGTACTCAGAATGGCGGAAAGCAGGGCCCCGAAAAAGAGGATCTGGATGCCCAGGCCCGTATGTTGCAACACCAGATGCGGGATCATCATCTGAGAATCGCCCCGTTCCAGCAGTTCGGGATACAACATCCGGCCGCAAAAGCCGATGATCAGGGGCAGCGCAGCCACACTCAGGTACATCAGGGAAGACGTATAGCAGGCATTCACAGAACCGCGCACGCTTTTAGCGGCCATTACGCGCTGAAACACGTCTTGTTGCGGAATACTGCCCAGTCCAATCGTCATCCAGGCGGCCATCCACTGGACGATATGGATCGGTTCGGCCTTGGGAAAAAACTGAAAAAAGTCCGGCGGCGCCGCATCGAGCATATTCCCGAAACCGCCCACCTGCAGGACCATATCGACGGCCAGCGCAAGCAGACCAATGATTATGGCAATCGTTTGTACAAAGTCCGTGATCGTAACCGACCACATCCCGCCAATATAGGTGTACACCAGTACCAGACTGGTGCAAATCAGTACCCCCCAGGTGCGATCGAGCCCGCACACGGCCTGTAAAATGATAGCCAGGGCGATCAGCTGGGCTGCGATCCAGCTGAAATAAGACGGCACCATAAAAACAGCCGACACCACTTCCGTACCCTTGTTGTAGCGCAACCGGAAAAAATCGCTGAAGGTCAGCAGATTGAGGTTGTACAAGGGCCTGGCGATAAGCAGCCCTGCCAAAAACAGGCAAAGCGCCGCGCCAAAAGGATCTTCGATGATGCCCAACACCCCGTGTTCCATAAACTCCGAGGAGGCGCCCATTACCGTCTCCGACCCAAACCAGGTGGCAAACAGCGCGCAGGCCGCGACGAACATGGGCAGGCGTTTGCCCGCCACTACAAAGTCGGCTGTGGTTTTTACACGCCGCGAAGCCCACCAGCCAACCCCCAGCGTACCCAACAGGTAAAGGGTGATAAATCCGAGCAGTGTTCCGTTTTGCATGTGATCCTACTACAGGCTAATTTACTAAAGCCGCCAAAGGTAGAGCGTTTATGAACGCAAAAAACGAATCTGCCGGCCCTGGTTTCAATATTCCCGGCCATTGAGCACAAAAGATGCCGTGGCGCCGAAAAAATAGTACCAGTCGTTGCGCTTCGGATTGCCGTTTTGGGACACCCCATCGATGTCGTCCGAATAGACCGGGCGAAACCCGCCTTCCACCCCGAAAATCAGGTTATTGTGGAAATCAAAACGGATACCGCCGCCAATGGGCGTCAGCAAAAAAGTGGACTTAAGCCCCGCTTCCGGAATTGGCACCACGAGAAATTTGTCGCGCAGGTCGGGCGGACCGTAGTAGAACGCCTCGGCATCCGCGAACGTGATCCCGATGCCGGCAAAGCCGTAGGGTGCGATAAAAAAATTGTCGGAAAAACGCTCCCGGCTGAACAGGTGCCACTCCAGCACGGTGGCTACTTCAAATATGGACGTGCCGAACCGGAAACTGCGCGGCGCCTTGGTGGACGAGTATTTGTCGTCACCGGAAATCGCACCGCCGTACACATGCCCTTTCAGGGCAAAATGCCGTGATAAATGATAGCGGACAAAAGCGCCGTAGCCGGGCCGGATCTCCTGCAGATCGATACGTTTGGCCGTGATGTCGCCGGAATAACTGGTAATGCCCAGCATCACCCCGGCTTCCAGATAGTGCGGATAATCCCGCATTTGCGCTTGCGCCTTCAGACAAAAAAGGAACAGAAGGACAGGGAGGATTTTTTTCATGTACTCGGTTTCTGAATTGTGTTTTACGTGATAAAAATCGTTACGGATTATGGAAGTAGTCTGCAAATGTCGAAAAATTTAGCCGGGTATGCCATCCCCCCTCCATCACAATCACCCCAAATGACCCATAATGACCCCAATGACC
>CAYVDV010000283.1:0-3674 GCA_964450465.1 uncultured Saprospiraceae bacterium | reverse complement strand
GCCATCCCCCCTCCATCACAATCACCCCAAATGACCCATAATGACCCCAATGACCTTCGAATGACCCATAATGACCCATAATGACCCCAATGACCCGTAATGACCCCAAAGACTTTAACCCGCACATTTATTACCTTTGCCCTGCCCATCCGCACTGCAAACGGACACCGGGGCAAAAAAAGTATGACAAAATTTTTCTACAACCGCGTCAACCGGCGTGCGCTGAAGGAGCAGTTGCAACACAGCGACGAACGCCGCGTCACCATTTCCTTCTACAAATACGTCACCCTTAAAAATCCGCCGCTCTTCCGCGACCACCTGTATGGGTTGTTCAGCGAGCTGGGGGTCCTCGGCCGAATCTATGTCGCCGGCGAGGGTGTCAATGCCCAGATCTCCGTGCCGGAGCGGCACTTTGAAGCGTTCAAAAGCGCCATGGACAGTATTTCCTTCTTCCAGGGCATCCGGTTGAACATCGCTATCGAGGACGACGGCAAATCCTTCTTTGCCCTCATCATCAAAGTGCGGCCCAAGATCGTGGCCGACGGCATTGACGATCCGGAATTTGATCCCTCCAACTACGGCAAACACCTCAGCGCAGCGGAATTCAACGCCCTCACCGACGATCCCGATACGATCCTGGTGGACATGCGCAACCACTACGAAAGCGAGGTTGGCCATTTCAAAGGCGCCATCACCCCCGATGTCGATACCTTCCGCGACGAACTGCCCTATGTGGCGGAATTGCTGGCCAATTACAAGGACAAAAATATCGTGATGTATTGCACCGGCGGCATCCGTTGCGAAAAAGCAAGCGCCTACATGAAGTACCGGGGCTTTCCGAACGTATTTCAGCTGGAAGGCGGCATCATCGAATATGCCCGCCAGGTAAAGGCCCGGAGTTTGCCCAACAAATTTATCGGCAAAAACTTTGTCTTCGACGAACGGCTCGGCGAGCGCATCAGCGACAAGGTCATCGCGCACTGCCACCAATGCGGCGCCCCCTGCGACGACCACACCAACTGCGCCAACGAATACTGCCACATCCTCTTTATTCAGTGCCCCGAATGCCGGGAAAAATACCAGGGATGTTGTTCCGACAAGTGCTGTTCTTTTAACCAGTTGCCGGATGAGGAACGCAAAAACCGCAGCAAAACGGAAACATTCAACGGATCTAAATTCGGCAAAGGCCGGTATAAAGCCTTCCGGCGGACAGAGCAAACAAGCATTCTGGGCGTGTAAGCGCGCATGTGCAGGATTTTTCGTTCTTTCGCGGTGCAAATAGCGAAACAGTCGCCTATTCTAATTGCTTGTTATGGCTAAAACACCGCGCAAATCCAGCAAGTCCGCTTCGGTCAGTCGCCCGGAAACCGGCAGTGCCCCTTTGTTTTTCCTGAATGTCCGCTTGCAAAGCATCCTGCTTTTTGTCTTTGCCTGCGCCTTGTATGCCAATACGGTCTCCCACGGATTTGTGCTGGACGATGAGCTTGTTGTCACCAACAATGCTTTTGTCAAAAAGGGTGTAGCGGGTATCGGCGACATTTTCAGTCAGTTCACCCTTACCGGGCAAACCCAAAAAATCGTGTATGGCGACCGCTACCGGCCGCTCACGCCGGCCCTCTTCGCCATCGTGTACGAAGGCGTGGGGGAGAAACCCTGGCCCTATCACCTGCTTTGCGTGCTGCTTTTTGCCGGTACGGCAGTACTGGCTTACCGCACTGCCGTGGCATTGCTCTCCAAATACGACAGCGGCGCCGGGGCCCTGCTGACCGCCGCGCTGGCCGGCTGGCTATTCGCTGCCCATCCGATCCATACGGAAGTGGTGGCCAACATTAAAAGCTGCGACGAAACGGCGGCCCTTGCACTCAGCCTGGGCGCCCTGTGGTTGATATTGCGCGCGTTTGATTCCGGCAGAACCTTGTTTGCCGGACTGGGCGGACTCGTATTTTTCGCCGGCTTGTTTGCCAAGGAAAACACTGTCACCTTCCTTGCGGTGATCCCGCTGGCGCTGTGGTTTTTCCGCAAGGCTTCCTTCCGTCAGGTCGCCGTATTGCTGGCGCCGGCGCTGGCAGCGACCGTGGTCTGGCTGCTCATTCGCATGCAAGTAGTCAGCTCACCGGACGCCGCGCCTATGAGCCTCATCAACAACCCTTTCATCGAGATGAAGGACAACCAATGGGTCGCGCTTGGAGTGGCAGACCGATTGGCCACCGTGTTCTACACGCTGGGCAAATATGTGCAGTTGCTGATCTTTCCGCATCCCCTTACCAGTGATTACTATCCGCGCATGATCCCGGTCATGCATTTCAGCAGTCCGCTGGTGTGGCTCAGCCTCGCAGTGTACATCGCCGGGGCCTGGTATGCGCTGGCAGGCTGGCGGAAAGGCAAAACAGATCCCGTCCGCTTTGGCATTTTGTATTTTTTCATCACGCTCTCCATCGTATCCAACCTCTTTTTCACCATCGGCACGAACATGGCCGAGCGCTTTATTTTTATGCCGTCCTGGGGCTTTTGTCTGGCCGCGGGGGCTCTACTGGCCGGGTTGGCACTGGGGGGCCGGAAAACCCTGGCGCTGGGCCTGACCGGCCTGGTGTTGGTATTGTTTTCCGTGAAAACGGTATGGCGCAACTTCGACTGGAAAAGCAACCGCACCCTGTTTTTCAAGGACGTGGAAGTATCGGGGAACAGCGCCAAGATTCAAAACGGCTGCGGCTATTTATTGATAGACGACGCCATGAAGGAAAAGGATCCGGTCAAACGGCAGCAGCTTTTAAACAGCGCCATCAAGCACCTGGACAAAGCCCTGGAGGTCTTTCCCTGGTATATCGAGGCCTTCTATATGCGGGGCAATGCCTACTACCTGAGCCAAAACTACGCGGCGGCCGTGGAGAACTACAAAAATGCCTACCAGCTCAATGCCAAGCATGAAATGAGCCGGAACAATCTGGCGCTGTCCCTGCGCGAGCTGGCCAAACAACAGATTCAGCAACGCGGCGACCTGAAAAAGATCATCGATGAACTGACTGAGTCCCACGAATTGTTCGGTACCGACCCGGAAACCGTAAGCCTGCTGGGCAATGCCTACATGTTTGCCGGGCAGTACCAGGAAGCGATCAAATATTTCACCACCTGGCGGCAATTGCAGCCCAACAACCCGGCAGCAGCCAAAGCCCTGGCCCAGGCTTATACCAATGCCGGTGAAACAGCAGCGGCAACCGAAATCCTGAACCAATTACCGCCCGGGCAGTAATACCGGTACAACAAAAACAACCTTTGCTATGTCCAAAGCACCACGCAAGCCCGCAGCCAAACAAAAACCGGCGCCAAAACCAACAGCGGCGCGTATGCCGCAAGTGCAATGGTCTGTTCCGGACTTTTTCCACAATGTCCGTCTGCAGAGCCTCCTGCTTTTCGGCTTTGCCTTTTTGCTGTACGCCGGTACGCTTACGCACGGATTTGTGCAAGACGATGCCATCGTGATCACCGATAATATGTTCACCACGAAGGGCACGGAAGGCATCCCGGGTATCCTGACCAAGGATACATTCTTTGGATTTTTCAAGGTCGAAGGCAAGGAAACCCGGGTATCTGGCGGGCGCTACCGCCCGCTGACGCTGGTGCTGTTCGCCTGTGTATATCACTTTGCCGGAAACACTCCCTTCCCGTTCCACTTGCGC
>CAYVDV010000282.1:0-7375 GCA_964450465.1 uncultured Saprospiraceae bacterium | reverse complement strand
CTTCCGTTCTTACTGGCCTATTGTGACTCGGGCCCTAAAGTCATCGAGAGCGAGCCGGCTCAGACGGGCGGCAGCGGCGCATCCGTATTCCAGGAAGTGCCGGGTATGCAACAGGCCACCGTATCCGAAGAGCACAAGGTTGTGGCGGAAGAAGCGCTCCCCACGGAAAAGTACACGTATGTACGGGTTAATGAAAATGGCCAAAGTTTCTGGATTGCCATTCCAAAAACGCCAATAGAGATCGGCGCTACGTACTATTATCAGGGAGGCCTTCTGAAAAAAGACTTTGCCAGCCGGGAATACAACCGCGTATTTGAAACGATCTACCTGGTTTCCGGCGTTTCCAAAGAAGCGCCCGGCAGCTCCTCCGGTTCCGCAGTCGATCAGGCGCTTGGCCAGGCGCAAAGCGCCGACCTTGCCCCCCCGACGACAGAAATAAAACGGGCAGCCGGCGCCGTGAAAATTTCTGAAATTCTCGGAAACCCCGGAAAATTTGACGGTAAAACGATCAAAGTGACCGGCAAGGTGGTAAAGTTGAACCCGATGATCATGGGCAGAAACTGGGTACATCTTCAGGACGGCACGGCCAACAACTTTGACCTGACCATCACCACCACCGAAAATGTGGCGCCCGGTAGTATCCTGACCATGGAAGGCACCATTGCCCTGAACAAGGATTTTGGCGCCGGCTACAAGTACAACGTGATCATGGAAGGGGCTACTATAGTAAAGTAGCCCCGGTGTTATTCCCCAAACGCAGATACCAGCGGTGCCGCCAGTAGGCCAGCAGGCTGATAACGATGAGCGATGCCACGGTGTAATACACAAACGGCGGCACCGGCACCGGATCGCCGGCAGCGTAGGAGTGCAGGCCGGAGAGGTAATAGTTCACGCCAAAATAGGTCATCATCACGGAGGCCCATCCGAACAGGGTGGCCACGTTGAACGCATAAATACCGCGCAGCCCGGGTATAAAGCGCATGTGCAGGATAAAGGAATAAACCAGGATGGTTACCAGCGCCCAGGTTTCCTTGGCATCCCAGCCCCAATACCGCCCCCAGGATTCATTGGCCCACACACCGCCGAGGTAGGTCCCGATGCTGATCATGAAGAGCCCGCCAATCAGGGTCATTTCACTCACATGGCTTAGCTCCCGGACCATCCGGTACACATTGTCCTTGTTTTTCGGATTGGCGAAAATCATGAAAATCAGATTCAGGACGCCGATTATGGCGCCCAGCACCAGAAAGCCATAACTTCCGGCTTCCAGCGACACGTGGATGGTCAGCCAGTAGGATTTTAACACCGGCACCAGCGGCGTGATCTCCGGGTCGAGCCAGCTCAGTCCGGCGACCATCAGGATCGTAGCGGCCAAAACGGAGGTCGCAGCCAGGCCGCCCATTGACTTTCGGGCAAAGACCAGACCGGCCAGCACGGTCGTCCAGCCAATATAGATCATCGATTCGTAACCGTTGCTCCAGGGCGCCCTGCCGGAAACATACCAGCGCAGCCCAAGTCCGAGCGTATGGAACAGGAACCCGGCGGCCAGCACGGCCAAAGACACCTTGAATGCCCGGTCCAGGTTCAGGCGGGGCTTGAACACCGAAGTGAATAAAAGTCCCAGGAAGACCAGGCCCAGCAGGCCGTAGATTTTGCCCAGGCGGTTGAAAACGTCCAGTTTGTTCAGCAGCAACTCGGCATTGAGTTTGGATTCGGAGGGCAGGATATCGCCGCCGTTTTGTTTTTGGTAGCGATCGAGTTCCTCCACCAGCCGGTCGGCAAGGCTGTAGTCGTTGTCGTGCAGCGCTTTCTGCAGGGTCATGACATAAGCCGGATAGTATTTTGCCGAGAAGGGGCTGTTTTCCGAAAAGTCATGCGTATGGCCTTGTTCCGGCGGGGTTTCCCAGGTATAGTTGGCATCGCCTGGAACGGGGAATACTTTCATGAAGCGGCCGGAGAACACCATGCTGCAGATGTTCACTTTTTCATCGAGTTTTATGATCTCCTTTTCAAAAGTCCCCCGGTCTCTGGGTTGTATGTTATAAGCAGCCCGGGCGGCTTCGCGCAGATTGTACTGCCCGGCTTCGTCAAAAAAGTCGTTATAGGACGCCAGATCGCCATCAATCGGGATCAGTTTCCGGATCTCTTCGTTCTTGCCCAGTTTGATGAGCGGGACATTGTACCACTCCTGGGGGTATGCCGTCATGCCCAGTACGATCTGGTCGGCCGTTTGTCCGTAGAGCGCTTCTTTTCTGGAGAGTTTCCGGAGGATTTCATTGGAAAACGTGTTCATGGGCTTCAGCCTGCCCTGGTAGTCCTGCACCAGTACGCGGCCAAAGCGGGCGGCATGGCTTTTACTGATGACATGGGTCGGCATGGTATGCGTTTCGGCGAATGTCCGGGTGGAAAAGCCCAGCAAACAACCGAATAACAATGGAAGGAACACTTTAGTGGACATGCGGAGGCGTTTCAAGTTGTTGGATAGTTGCGAAAAGCGGCTTTTTTTGTCAAAGAAGGTAAGCACCATGCCGATCGTCAGCAGGATATAGCCGATGTAGGAGATCCAGGTGCCCCAAAAATCGTGGTTGACGCTCAGGTAGGTGCCCAGTTCATCCTGATCGTAGGACGACTGGAAAAAGCGGTAGCCGCCGTGATTCAGGATATGGTTCATGTAGATCCGCTGGTTGGTCTGTAACTTCTTTTCGGGATCGATCAGCGTGACTTCGCTGGCATACGAAGAGGCGTTATCGGTACCGGGGTAGCGCTCCATGATGAAATCGTTCAGTTTCAGCGCGAAAGGCAATTGGACGCGCCGCGATCCGTAGGAAACCGCCAGCGAGGTGGAGCCCAGTTCGGCGATTTGCGGCGTTCCTTCTTCGCCCTGGCGGCCGGTCACGTACAGTTCCTGGCTCTTGCCATTGCCGGTGACTTTAAGGCGCAGGGCGCCCCGGCTGTTGCCGGTCATTTTCGGCGAGGAGGAAGTCATTTCCACGCGGGCTTTGGGCTTGAAATCGCCAAAAACAAAACTCCCTTGTCCGTCGGTGTACAGGCTGCGCAGCATCAGCGGATGTTCTTCTCCCGGCAGAATGGTATCCCGTTGCTGGGTGGCCATGACCATCTGGGTATAAGTCCGGTTGGTTTTGAAGCTCAGGTTGTTGTTTTCGTACCGGATATTAAAAGCGTCGGGGACTTCGGTATTTCCAAAGTTGAACAGGGTTCCATAGATCGTCACCTGATCGCCGTAGCGCACGGGAAACTCTTCCCGTCCATTGGCGCCGCCGATCACCACTTTTAGTATGGGTACGCCGTTGGCCTCGTCTTCGGTGATCGTTTCGGTCGGGTTGGGCATAAAGTCGAGCACTTCAACGCCGATATCCTCCCCGCCCAGGCGGTAGGAGCGCTTGAAGTGATTGTTGCCCAGCGTGGCAAAAAGCACCGGTTCGTAAAAGCGGAATCTTTTGCCGCCCTGAACGGCTTCAAACTGCAGGCTGGTTTCGGAAGAGAGGAAGGTGTTGCTGGTACTGCCTTCGCGGATGCCCATCATGCCTTCATAGCCGAAGTACCGGGTAACGCCGGCGCCCAGCAGGATCACGATCATGGCGGCGTGAAAGGTGAAGATGGTCCATTTTTTCTGCTGGATCATCCGGAATCGCACGATGTTGAAGATCAGGGAAAGACCAAACAACAGGAGCAGCAGTTCGAACCAGCGGGTTTTAAAGACAACCTTCTGGGCCGAACTCGTGCCAAAGTCATTTTCAATAAAAGTAGCCGCGCCGATAGCCCCTGCGATTAAAATCAGATAAAGTCCGGCGGCCGAGGTGGATAACAGAAAAGAAGTAATTTTTTTCAGTATGTGCATAAAGCAAGGACATTGGTAATTTTCTCGTCGGTAAACGCGGAAACAGTTTGTTTCGTATAGATTCTATAAAGACACAAAATTAACGCATTTCGGGGGCCTTCCGGTGCGCTTGCCCTATAAAATGTGCCGAAGCGCCCAAAAAATAACATAGCGCAAGTAGGGTATGGAATGCCGGGTTTTGTGTAAAAAAAAACTTGACCCGGACGGCCGCTACAAACGCACGACTTTCGTCTGAAAGCGTTTCGCCCCCTTGTCGTCCAATCCAATTACGACATATACGCCCGGGGCCAGCGTCTCCAGATTCAGGATGGCGCGGCGCTCCGCAAAGGCGAGGTCGGTGCGCAGCGCAAGCCGTCCGCTGATATCGTACACGCGAACGGGCATGCTGCCATCGATCTCATATTCGATTTGCACGGCGCAGGTGCTGGGGTTGGGGAACAGGTTGAAGCCGGCGACCGTATCCGGCAGGGTGGTTTTGGTAAAATACCGTTCCGCAAAATCCAATGCTTCCAACCCAATCTTTATCCCGATCAGGCGTCCGGGGATATCGTCCACCGGCGGGTGGATACCGCCGTAGATCCGGGATAGGCTGCACTGGTCGGAAGCGTCGCGGTAGGTCGCCCACTGAAGGGTGATGTCGGTGCTGGGGCCGTCTTCGAAAACGAGGTATTCATTTTGGGGGCAGTGGAATTCGCCCAGTCCGCCCGGAAAAAAGGGATCGCCGGTAAGGGCGGTCAATAGTTCGGCAGCTGCGCGACTGTAGGTGGAGTGTCCGGAAATATACCCGGCAAAGGGCGGTGTCACGAATGTGGGCCGTTGATAGGGCCACCAGTTGGCCGCCCGGATCCAACCGACGCCGGCTACATCGGTTTTGGGGTTGGCAACAAAGCCCGGGCCTTTCCAGGCTTTGAGTTTGATCTCGCCAATGTATTGGCCGTTCTGGCCTTGCAGCGAATCACCTGGGCCGATCAGTTCAATGTATCCCGGGATCAGTGGCAGCCCGCCCGGGTGATAGCTCGGCAGATTCGGGTCGGTACTCTGCCCCAGTTCCGCCATGCCGCGGATGGCGGAAACCGGGCGTACGCTGTCGTACCAGCCTTTGATGCCCCAGGCGGTAATAGCGACGTCGTGCATGGCGCCGCCGAGGGCGAAATAGGCTTTCACATCCCATTCGAGCTTATCGCAAAGCGGGCCTGTGCCGCGTATTTTCCTGGTCAGCCCGGGTTGGTCGTTCACGTAGTTCAAAATAGTAAACCAATGCCCGGGCGGCGTTTCGGAGGCAGGGCCATCGGCCCAGAATTCGGCGATCACCCGGGCAAAGTCGCCCCGTGGAACGATCTGCGGCGTGTAGGGCTGGCCGGTTGCCGGGTTGAGGGGCCGGCCGGGACTGTCGTCGCCGCCATAGTACAGGTTGTAAAAATCGCGCAGACCGGGAATATCGGCCGGGTAACTGGAATTGTTGCCCACCGAGGCGGGCGAAATATCGATCAGCACCGAATCGGAAGGATCAAGCAGCGAGCTCCAGACCGAAACCAGGGCATAGCCCCATTTGTATTCCTCCGAAAGGCCGCCGGTCGCGGAGGTGTCCAGGTAGGCAGGCGGGCCGGGGTCGTGGTACACGATATAGTCGTGCCCGTCCCGCTGATAGACCGTGGCGTCTTCGGGTTTCAGGGAAAAAGGTGCGACATTTCCCCATTCCGGGCTTAGAAACGGGGTGATGATATTGCCGAACGGGTTGCCGCTCTGGTCGATAAACTGGGTAAACTGCAGGGGCTGCCAGCGATTCAGATCCAGAATATTCGGATTTCCCGGCAGCTCGATGCGCAAGGGCGGATTTACCGGTTCGTAGTACAAATTGGCGTATCCGTTCGCCTCATTGGAGCCGTCCTGCAGGCCATAGTCCAGGATGCATTTGGCGATATAATTGCCCATTTCTGCCGGGCCGCATTTATAGTTGGTGGAGGTGATTGTTTTATTATACCCCAGCGAATCCATCAATGCATTGATTTCCGGGAACAGCGTTTTCGCGCCGGGAGAGTCTTTAAAGCGCTGCCTTAAAATCCGGTACACGGCGAAACTGATCGCCTCTTCCTGTGCGGCTTTTGTATCAGCCGGGGCGGGCACCGGATGAAACGGGCAGGAAAATCCATGTACTGTTTTGCCCAGCAGGTAGGTGTCTGCATGCGGGTTATAGACGGCCCAGGCATCGTACATGGCCACGGAAGTGTGAAAAAGATTGCGGGCATGCACGGTGGGGCGTGCCAGGTCGGTGCTGATGGCGTGCAACACTTTTTCATTCCACAGCCGCGCGACGGAATGCTGGGCGTGCAGGCTGGCCGTGGCAATCAGGATAAACGCACCGATGAGCGCGGGAAGGTTCTTCATAGCTTGGTATTCACATTCTTTTAGTTAACCGGCCGGCCGGCGCAATGCCAGCCTTCCTTGTTTTACGATCAGCCAGGCGGCGGCAGCCAGGAAGAACAGGCCAATGGCAAGCTGTAAACCGACATACCAGAGGCGCAGATAATCCGACAGGTAGCTGCCCCAGAAAATATAAAGCGCGAGCGCGGAGGCAACGCCCCCCAGACCACCCAGGGTATAAAAATTAAAATGCCGGGCTTCCGGGGGTAATTTCTGCCGCGTGATCAACATGCTGTTTGCGCCTACCCAAAACAGGATCATGCCCGGGTTCAGCAGGCGGAACAGGGCCCCCAGCAAGAACCCGTTACCGGACGAAGCCGGTGTGAAAAAGCCTCCTTCTCCGGGGGCTGGATTCAGGGCTTGCCAAAGACTGAAGGCGGCCATGCCAACGAGCAGCACAAGGGTCAATCGTTCGAGTAAACGCCGGACATTTGTCTTTTGTAAAAGTGGCAGCAACCCGCCCAGGGAAAACCGGATGAACAATGCCTCGACCAGGATCATGCCGGATGCAAACCACAGGGCCTGCCGCAAACCCGCTTCCAGACCGACCTGCAACAAGGTCAGGTTGACCGGACTGACCGGCAGGGAAGCCAGCAGCGCCATCAGGTAACCGATAAGCACAGAGTGAAACAGCGTATTTTTAGGCCGGATATCAGTTCCAGGAATCATCTGCAAGAATAAGTGTCCTGAGGCATTTATTAAAACCCAATTCCGTTATAACAAGTAAATTTAACTATGGTCGCTGCAGAAACCGTACGCCAACTGGCCCTTGGCCTGCCCGAAACCAAAGAGTTGCCACACCATGCGATTACCTCGTTCCGGATCAGAACGAAAATCTACGCCACACTGAATGCACCGGAACATCGCGCCACCCTGCGCTTCTCCCCGGAAATGCAGGACATCTTTACGGCGATAAGCCAGGGGGCGATCTTTCCGGTGCCCAATGCCTGGGGAAAATACGGCTGGACCAACGTCGATCTCGAAACAGTGGCGCCGGAATTGTTTCAGGATGCCTTGCGGATAGCCTGGCGGGAAGCAGTCCCGGCGGCATTTGCCGGGAAGTATCCGGCGTATTTTATCGACGAAGACTGAGCT
>CAYVDV010000281.1:0-7443 GCA_964450465.1 uncultured Saprospiraceae bacterium | reverse complement strand
GTCCATCGGTATGCCGTCGGCAAACTCCATAGCCCAGCCTTCCGTGCCCGCGTTGAAGACGACCACGTCCATGCCCAGATTTCGGGCAGCGATCTGGGTACTGATGCGGGTGCGGGTGCTGGGATTTAAAAACACCAGCCCGAGGGTTTTGCCCTGGCCAACTCCGGTGCTTTGCCGGGGATTTGCCTTGAATGCCAGCGCATTGTCGAGCAGGGCCGGCAGGTCGGGGACGTCGTGTACGGAGCGGAAGTGTTGCATGGATTTAATCGTTGTGCAAGGCGGTTTGCAGTTTTTCCAGGAACCAATCGGCTTCTGTCCGGGTCAGGTTGAGCGGCGGCAGCAGGCGAATGACGCCGCCCTTGGCTTCACCGGTGAAGATGCGGTGTTCGAACAGCAGTTTTTTACGGAGTTCGGCATGCGCTCCGGACACATCGAAACCGATCATGAGCCCGGCGCCGCGCAGGTTTTGCAGCTCGGGGAAACGGGCCAGTTCCTGCATCAGGTAGCGGCCCATCTGTTCGGCATTTTCCATCAGATGCTCTTGTTCGATCACTTCCAGTACGGCAAGCGCGGCCGCACAAGCCAATGGATTGCCGCCAAAGGTAGTGCCCAGCATCCCGTGCTTGGCTTCAAATTGCGGTCCGATCAACACGCCGGCCACCGGAAAGCCGTTGCCCATGCCCTTGGCTACGGTGTACAGATCAGCTTCCA
This sequence comes from uncultured Saprospiraceae bacterium, assembly GCA_964450465.1. Taxonomy (GTDB): domain Bacteria; phylum Bacteroidota; class Bacteroidia; order Chitinophagales; family Saprospiraceae; genus M3007. Next base: position 6,732 of record CAYVDV010000281.1, on the reverse strand, counting down.
CGCCGGCATGGTCGTGGGAAAAAAAGCGGCCGCTACGCCCGTACCCGCATTGCACGCTGTCGGCAATAAACACCGTATCGTGTTTGGTGCACAGCTGCCGTATCCGTTGCAGGAAGGCGGGTTCGGCGATCCGGATGCCGCCTACGCCCTGAATGCCTTCAACTATAACTGCCGCCAGTTCGTGTTCGCGGAAGGCTTCGTCCAGGGCAGGGATATCGTTTAAGGGAGTGAACACGACGTTGCCGGTGCGGTTGACCGGCGCGGAAATTGCCGGGATATCGGTGGCTTCCACGGCCAGGGAGGTGCGGCCGTGAAATCCCTTGCGGAAAGCCAGTATCTTTTGTCGCCCGGTGTGAAAAGATGCCAGTTTCAGGGCGTTTTCATTGGCCTCGGCGCCGGAATTGCACAGGAACAGGCGGAAATGCTCTTTTCCGGAAACACGGCCGAGCAGTTCGGCTGTTTCGGTTTGCAGGGGCAGGTGTACCGAGTTGGAGTAGAACGCCAGCTCGCGCAATTGCGTATCGATGCGTTGTACCCAGTGCGGGTGGCTGTGCCCGATGGAGATCACGGCGTGACCGCCGTAAAGGTCGAGGTATCGGTTTCCTTCCCGGTCCCACACCCAGGCGCCCTGGCCTTTGGCGATATGCAGGGGTTGGAGCGGATATACATCGAATAGTGTCATAGCGTAAGGTTTAAAAAGCGCTGGCTTTCAGCTGCAGTCCGCGGGTTTCCGGCAGCCCGAACAGCAGGTTCATGTTTTGTACGGCCTGGCCGGCAGCGCCTTTGAGCAGGTTGTCGATAGCGGCGTGGATGACGAGCTGCGGCCCCTGCTTTTCCAGGTGCAACACGCATTTGTTGGTATTGACCGCCATTTTCAGGTCGATCGTTTCCCGGCTTACTACCGTAAACGGATGTGTTTCGTAAAACGTTTCATACAGATGGAACAGGGTGTCCAGATCCTGGTTTGCGGTTGTGGTGCAGGACAGGTAGATCCCCCGGGGAAAATCGCCGCGCCAGGGCACGAAATGCAGGTCTGTTTGTCCGCCAAAGGAGCGAAGGGTGCGCAGTACCTCGTCGAGGTGTTGATGCTTCAGGGTTTTATAGGCGGAAATATTGGCGTGGCGCCAGGGGAAGTGCGAGGTGGCGGAAAGGGCCTGGCCGGCCCCGGTAGCGCCGGTGATTCCGGTGGCGTACACATCGCCGAGCTGATGGTTTGCCGCCAGGGGCAGCAAGGCCAGCTGCAGGGCGGTGGCAAAGCAGCCCGGATTAGCGATGAGCGTGGCTGTCCGGATTTGTTCGCGGTAGCATTCCGGCAGTCCGTACTGGAAACTGCGTCCGCCCCACTGGCCGCCGGCGCGGTAATCGTGGCTCAGGTCAATGATGCGCAGTTCCGGTTGGACCGGCTGTGCGTCGAGCCATTTTTTGGATTCGCCGTGGCCCAGGCACAGAAAGTAAAGATCGGCGCCGGGAAGCGGTTCGCTGCTAAAACGCAAATCGGTGTCGCCGAGCAGGTCGGTATGTACGGCTGCGACCGGTTTGCCGGCCTGGCTCCGGCTTTGTACGAATAACAGTTCGACGTCCGGATGGTGCAGGAGGAGCCGGAGCAACTCCCCGCCGGTGTAGCCGGCCCCGCCGATAATGCCTGCTTTAATCATGCGAAGGTTTGTTTTGTTGCTGCACCCATTGCCAGATGCGGGTTTGCTGGCCGAAAATGCGGGTGAATCCTTTGACGTCCTCGCCGGTCCAGCCCTGGTTCATTTCGCCGTAGGCGCCGAATTTTGGCGACATGAGATCGAACGGGGATTCCACCCCGCAGATCACGTAGCGGTAAGGGTGCAGTTCGAGAAAAACCTCCCCGCTGACGTTTTGCTGGCTGCTTTCCAGGAAGGCCTCAATATCGCGCATGACCGGGTCGAGGATCTGGCCTTCGTGGAGCCAGTTGCCGTAGAACTGCGCCAGCGTGTCTTTCCACTGGAGCTGCCATTTGGTCAGCACGTGTTTTTCCAGGGCATGGTGCGCCTTGATCAGGAGCAGGGGTGCGGCGGCCTCGAAACCAACGCGGCCTTTGATGCCGATGATGGTGTCGCCGACGTGAATGTCCCGCCCGATACCGAAGGGGCCGGCAACAGCCTGGAGCGCCCGGATCAGTTCGCTGGGATGTGCAAAGGTTTGTCCGTTCAGGGCTACCGGTTCGCCCTGTTCAAAGCGGAGCGCAAGGGCTTCGGGTTCGGTTTTCGTCACCTGGGTCGGCCAGGCCGATTCAGGCAGCATGCCGTTAGAGCGCAGCGTTTCGCGGCCGCCCACCGAGCTGCCCCAGAGGCCTTTGTTGATGGAATACGCGGCTTTTTCGAAATTCATGTCCACCCCCTTGGCGCGGAGGTATTCGATTTCCGCTTCCCGGCTGAGGCGCTGGTCGCGGATGGGTGTAATGATCTCCACACCCGGCAGTTCCGTTTCGAACACCATGTCGAAGCGCACCTGGTCGTTGCCGGCGCCCGTGCTGCCGTGGGCCACGGCATCGGCGCCGAGCCGGCGGGCGGTATCCGCCACGGCAAGCGCCTGGCTCAGGCGTTCGGCGCTGACGGAGAGCGGATAGGTATTGTTTTTCAGCACATTGCCAAAGATCAGGTAGCGCAGGATGCGGTCGTAATACGCCGGTACAGCGTTGATGGCAATATGTTCGCGCACCCCCAGCCGGCGGGCATGCGCTTCGATGGCGGCGAGTTCTTCCGGGGTGAAGCCGCCGGTGTCAACGGTGACAGAAATGACTTCGTAGCCCAGCTCCTTGCTGAGATAGAGGGCGCAATAACTCGTATCGAGTCCCCCGCTGAAACCGAGGATTACTTTTTTAGACATAAGGATCAATGATGAACGATGAGCGCCGACACCTCATCCTCTTCCTCGGATATCCAGGCGGGGTCAAAGAGCATGGCGGTGCACAGGCAGTTTTTGAAATTTTTGCTTTCGAGGATCTGGTAGTTGACGCAACTGCGGCAGCCGTTCCAGAACTGGGTATCCTGCGTGAGTTCGGAGAAAGTCACGGGTTCGTATCCGAGTTCGGAGTTGATCTTCATGACGGCAAGGCCGGTGGTCAGACCGAAGATACGGGCTTCGGGGTACTTTTCCCGGCTGAGCCGGAAAATGCGCTGTTTAATGGCTTTGGCGACGCCAAGGCCCCGGAAGTCGGGGTGTACGATGAGGCCGGAATTAGCGACGAACTGCCCGTGCGTCCAGGTTTCAATGTAGCAAAACCCGACCCAGCGGCCGTTGCTGGTGACCGATATAACGGCTTTGCCTTCGAGGATTTTGCCGGCTACATAGTCCGGTGACCGTTGGGCAATACCGGTGCCGCGCGCCTGGGCGGAGTGCGCCATTTCTTCGGTGATCTGTTGCGCGTACTGCGCATCGGCGGGTACGGCTACGCGTACGATGATCTGTTCGTAAGGTTCCACTGCTGGAATCAAATTGATGGGTGAACAAAAGGGAGACTCTGGCCATGCGGAGCGAGGAGCGGCATGGTCTAAAGCGAAAAAAAAGATCCTGAATGAATTTGGAAAAGCCTCAGGCGCCAGCCTTTACGGTCGTCGGAACGAACGGCAGCACGGTCGCGTTACCGGCATCGAGGGATGATGGCCGGTTTGAGTGTGGTGGGCATTGGTCAGGGCGCGAGCCGAAATGTGCGTCAACTGGTTCAATTTTACGAACGGATTGTTCTTTTCAAAAAAACGAACGGCAAAGATAGGCGCTGAAGTATTCGGTGTATGCGTTCGAATGTTAATAAAATAAAAATAGCCCGGTTGCATAACCGGGCTATTTGAGTGGAGGATACCGGATTCGAACCGGTGACCTCTTGCATGCCATGCAAGCGCTCTAGCCAGCTGAGCTAAACCCCCATTGCGTTAAGCGGGTGCAAAGATACAGTTCCCTGAATAAATTGTGCAAGCCTCTTGTGCCTTTTATTTTTAAGCATGCGGTAAGTTTCTTTCGGGTTGCATCTGGTGACACAACCCGAAAGAAAGTTGATTCAACGTTGCACCACTAGTTTTTTTACAGTCTCCCGGCCATCTTCTGCGCGGATATGCACCAGCCACAGACCAGCCGGTAAGGCGCTCAGATCCAGTTCCAGCAGGGTATCCGTTGGGGAAATCCGTTCCTGCCGGACCAGCGATCCGCTCGAACTGAACAGCCGGACCAGGGCTTCCGAACCTACCGGCTCTCCCAGGGCGATCCGGACTGCATCGCGTGCGGGGTTGGGTTGCAGGGATACGTTGGCTATGCCGGCGACTTCATGGGAGGCCACCGTGTTGCTGAGGGTAAGCGCAGCGCTGGCGACCTGACAGCCCTGGGCGTCCGTGACCGAGACCTGATAAATTCCCGAAAGCAGGCCTGTCGGATTTTCCGCGCCGGCGAAGGGTTGCCCGTTTCTGGTCCAGGCAAAACTATAGGGCTGCGTTCCGCCGCTCACTGCAAGGAGGATACTGCCAAGGCCGGCATTGCCCACATCGTTGTTGATCTGCAGGATGTCCAGATTGAGTGGTTGCGGCTGACTGATGCTTAGTTGCTGGGACTGCGAACAACCGGCTGCATCCACCACTGTAACGGCATAGACGCCGGGACAAAGGTTGGCAGCGGTCGCCGTATTCTGGTTGTTACTCCAATGAATGTTGAAGGGACCGTACCCGCCGGTAATGGACACGGTAGCGGTGCCGTTGCATAGCCCGGCGCAGCTGACATCCAGGGCGTCCAGATCCAGATCGGCAGCGGCGATCACCTCCACGGTAAAGCTGCACTGTCCGGAATTCCCTGCAGCGTCGGTGTAGCGAAAGACCTGTACGGTTTCGCCTATGGGGAAAGTCGATCCGGAAGGAAGACCGCTCAGTTGTACCAGTTGCTGCGGGTTTACCGGGCAATTATCCTGCACCACCGGCGGGTTGTACACCAGGGTGGTGGCGCAAAAGGAAGTCGTGATATTCGCCGGGCAGTTCAAAACAGGTATGACGTTGTCGAATACGGCGATTTGCACGGGTTGTACCTGGCTGCATCCGTTGGCGTCGGTCACGGTGGCGGAATAAGCGCCCGGACAGAGGTTTGTTGCGACACTGCCGCTCTGGTTGTTGCTCCATTGAATGTTGTATGGTCCGGCGCCGCCGCCGATGTTAAGGCTGCTGTTGCCGTCGCAGGTGGCGGAGCAGGAAGCTGGCGTATTATCGGCGGTAATTTCAAAAGAGCCGTTATTGGCACTTGAAATGTCGAAAGGCAGTACTGCGCTGCAGCCATACTGGTCGGTGATCGTGAGCACATAGTTGCCGGTGCAAAATCCGGAGGCAAAGGCGCCGTTCTGGCCGTTGCTCCATTGCATAATGACGGGAAGCGGTCCACCCAGGGTAAAGACGGCCGAGCCGTCGCAAATGCCGGAGCAGGATGCCGGAATGGGGGCAATCGTGCCGATTGGCTCGGCAGCTACCCAAATTTCAAAACTGCAGCTGGCCGTATTGCCGCCTGCATCCGCACAGGTAAACACCTGAAGCGTTTTTCCTTCCGGGAAGATAGCGCCGGAGGGGAGTCCCTCGGATTGCTGGATCTGGGCAGGGTTGATCGAACAGTTGTCCGACACCTGCGGGAGGCTGAAGGACACGGTCGCGTCGCAGGAACCGACATATATATTTTGCGGGCAGATTATGCCGGGGGCAATCTTGTCGGTAATGGTAACCGTTGCGGTACCGGTTTTACTGTTGCCGTTTACGTCGGTGGCAGTAAGAGTGACCACGCTTGTGCCCATTTGCGTGCAGTTAAAGCTGGTGGGCGTAATGCTCCATGAAGCGATACTGCATTCTGCGTCAAAACTGCCGTTGTCAAACATCGCCGCGGTTACTGTCGCCGTGCCGCCCGCATTCAGGAAGGCCTCCGCGTTTTTCAGGATAAGTTGAGGCGGATTCTGGTCGGTGATGCTGATCTGGTTGCTCAGGCTCTTGGTACAGCCTTTACTGTCGGAGACAGTGACGGTATAACTTCCAGCGCTCAGGCCGGTAAGGGTAGCAGCATTACCTCCGTTGGACCAATTGAAACTGTAGGGGGGCGTGCCGCCGTTTATACCCAGGATAATAGCGCCGGTCTTGGAGTCGGGGCAGGGGACATTTTCCTTCGATACGGTGTTCAATGCAAGTGCCGGCGGACTGCTTATCTGGGTGTTCAGCACCAGCGTACATCCGCTTGCATCGGTGGCCGTGACGGTGTAGGTGGCTGCTGGCAGGTTGGAGATCGTTTTGGTAGTGCCGTTGTTCGACCACAGGTAAGTGTAGGGGGTGGCGCCGCTGCTGAGATTGGCTGTGGCGCTGCCGCTGGCTGTTCCGGCGCAGTTGATCTGCGTAGCAGTGATGGTGCCGGTGAGGGTGCAATTCACGGCATTTACCTGTGCGGTCCGTACCACCGTGCAGCCTTTAATGTCAGTGACCGTGACGGTATAGGTTCCGGGCGCCAGGTTGGCGATCGTGGCAGTAACCCCTCCATTGCTCCATTTGATAGAAAAGGGCGATGTCCCACCAGAGAAGGAAACGGTGGCCGTACCGTTGTTTACGCCGAACATAGTCTGGGGCGTGGCGCTGGCGCTGGCCTGCAGTGCCGGTGGCTGGGTGATCAGTATTGTTTCCGCATCGGTGCAGCCGTTGGTGTCGGTGACCGTAACGGTGTACAAACCGGCGCTAAGGCCCATGGCGGCAGGGGTAGTGTTGCCGT
>CAYVDV010000280.1:0-7464 GCA_964450465.1 uncultured Saprospiraceae bacterium | reverse complement strand
TTCTCGGCGCCCTCATTTCACAGCTTACGCCCTGCGTATTCCCGATGATCCCGCTCACGGTGAGTTTCTTCTCCAAACGCTCCAAAGACCGTAAAACGGGGCTGCGCAATGCCCTCTGGTATAGCTCCAGTATCGTAATTATCTACGTCAGCATCGGTATTTTGCTGACCTCCATATTCGGACCGACGATCCTCAACCAGATGAGTACGGACATGTACTTCAACCTGCTCTTCTTCGTCGTGTTCGTCATTTTTGCCCTCTCGTTTTTCGGCCTGTTCGAGATCACCCTGCCTTCGTCTTGGGTCAACAAAAGCGACCAGATGGCGGACAAGGGCGGTATGCTGGGTATCTTTTTCATGGCCTTTACGCTTGCACTGGTCTCCTTTTCCTGCACCGGTCCGATCGTAGGCACCCTGCTGGTGGAAACCGCCAAAGTGAATGCCGGCGATGCGCTGTTTGGGCTTATTCCGGTGCGCCCGCTGGTGGGCATGACGGGCTTTGGCCTCGCCCTGGCCCTGCCCTTCGGCCTCTTTGCCATGTTCCCCGGCTGGCTGCAAAGCCTGCCCCGGTCCGGCAACTGGATGGACAATGTGAAGATCACCCTGGGCTTTGTCGAACTCGCCCTGGCCTTCAAATTCCTGAGCACGGCCGATATGGTGCGCCACTGGGGCATCCTGAAATTCGAATTGTTCCTGTCGCTGTGGTTTATCTGCGCGCTGTTGCTCGGCCTGTATCAGTTCGGGCTCCTGCCCAAACTCAAAGGCGCTTCCGGGCGACCGGGAGTGGCCCGGGTCATCGTTGGCGGCCTCGCCCTGATCTTTGCCGGCTACCTGGGCAACGGCCTGCTCAAGTACCAATCGCTCAGCCTGCTCAGCGGGATCGCCCCGCCGGTGCACTACAACTTCTTCCGGCCCATGGATTGCCCCCACGGCCTGGAATGCTACCACGACTTCGATGAAGCGCTCAAAGTAGCCCAGCTGGAAAACAAACCGCTCTTTGTCGATTTTACCGGCTATGGCTGCGTCAACTGCCGCAAAATGGAGGAAACCGTCTGGAACAAGGAGGAGATCCTCCGCCACCTGCGCAACAACTACGTAGTGGTGTCGCTGTACGTCGACGACCAGGCCCGCCTCTTCCCCGACAACAAGTTCAAATACCTGCTCGATCCCCACACCAACGAAAAAATGCGCACCGTAGGCGACAAGTGGAGCGCATTCCAGATCAACAACTTCCAGCGGAACTCCCAACCCTGGTATGTACTGATGCACAACGACGGCAAGACCCTGCTCAACGAACCCCGCGGCTATACGCCGGAGGTGGACGAATACCAGGCCTTCCTCGACTGCGGCTTCGATGCGTTCGCACAAATGAAAAACAAGGAGGAGAACAAGACGCTGATCGGGGCTAAATAAAAAACACGGTCGGCTACAGGCTTCCGCAGTTGTTTTATGGTGTAAGGCTGGCAAAAACATTCCCATACCTTTGCCCAGTCCTGGATAAACGCAACCCGGAAGTATATGCAAAACGACAACACCCGCCTCCTCTCCCTTATGCTCCCCTGCTTCAACAGCGCCCGACGCCTCCGGCCGGCCTATGCGGCTATTTCGGGTGAACTGGACGCCGCCGGCATCCCCTTCGAACTGCTCATCATGGACGACGGGTCAAAAGACAACTCCTGGGAGATCGCCCGCGACCTGGCCAAACAGGATCCCCGCGTACGGGCCTTCCGGATGGCGCGCAACGTCACCCCACCCTATCTTCAATTTGCCGCATTTTCGGTGTGTAAAGGCGCCTGCATCACCTGGATTCCCGACGATCTGCAGTTTCCTGTGTCCATGGTGATCCAACTGTACCGCAATTGGGAAGCAGGCCACAAGATCGTGGTTTCCTACCGCTCTTCGCGCAACGACGGCTGGCTCAGCGACCTGTTCTCCCGGATGTATTACAAACTCATGAACAGCCTTTCGGAAGTCCGTTTTCCTCCCGGCGGCACCGATGTGTACCTCGCTGACCGGGAGGTCATCGACATTATGAATACGCGCATCCATCCTATACACACCTCCTCGGTGGTGGAAATGCTGCGCCTGGGCTTCGACCCGGTGTTCATCCCCTACAACCGGCCGCCCCGCCCCGGCAAATCGCGCTGGACCTGGGGCAAGAAGGTCCGGCACGCCAAGGACACGTTTTTCGCCTCTTCTTCCTTTCCTATCCGCGCCATCACCTACCTGGGCCTGTTCCTCTCCCTGCTCTGCCTGCTGGCGATTCCCGTGCTGGTGTACGCCCGTTTTTTTGCCCACAGCCGCCTGTTCGGGTTTCCCGTGCCGGGCTGGACGACCATAATCACCCTCGTAGCCTTTTTTAACGGGCTTATGCTCTTTAGCCTGGGCGTGGTGGCCGAGTATATCTGGCGGATCTACGAGGAAGTGAAGGGCCGGCCGGGGTTTATCATCCGGAAAGACGAGGAATAGGCCGTTTTCGAAAGTAAAAAGTATTTTCGCCCCGGCAACTTTCAGCCCGACCCTGCGCCATGACTATTCGCTCTGCCAAACCCGAACATCTCCTGCTGGCCGCCTACGTACTGGCGCTTGCCTTCCTCGCTTTCCTGTTCGACGGCACCGGCGACGACGGCGACAGTCTGCACCACTTCCTCTTTGCCCGCTATGCCTTCCAACACCCGGAGAACTTCTTCAACCACTGGGCCAAACCACTGTATGTGCTCTGGATGGCCCCCTGGGCGCAACTGGGCTTCACGGCGGTCAAACTGATGAATGTGGGGCTCCTGGGACTGGCCATGTACTGCACGGTGAAGATTGCAGAACTGGAGGGAATGCAGCCGCGTTTTTTGCCGGTATTGTTCATGGCGCCGGCACCCATTGCCGTTTATTGGGTGCTCTCCGGGCTCACCGAACCCATGTTTGCCGCCTGGCTGGCCGTCGGGCTGCTGCTGGCTTTTCAAAAACGGCTGCCCGCTTCTGCGATCTGGCTATCCTTCCTTCCTTTTATCCGATCGGAAGGCTTGATCATACTCTGCGTCCTGGGTGTGTTTTTGCTGGTAAAACGGCAATGGAAACTCCTTCCGCTGATCGGCATCGGGCATGCAGTCTATGCCTTAGCAGGCTATCGAACGCACGGCAGTCTGCTGTGGGTGTTCAACAAGATACCGTATTCCAATCTGGACAGCAGCCACCTGTATGGCTCTGGGCGCTGGGACCACTATATCGTTCATTTTGAGGAGGTTTATGGCTTCTTCCTGACGAAATTCCTGTGGCTGGCCCTGGCTTATGGATTGTACCGGCTTATCGGATTTGTCCGGAAAAAACAGCCGTTCACCGCAGAGGAAATTTGGCTGGTTTACGGCATGTTCGTCGCTTATTTCGCTGCGCACACCGTGTTCTGGGCAAAAGGCATGTTCAACTCTTACGGGCTGATGCGGGTCATGCTGGGCATTATTCCGGCAATTGGCCTGATTAGCGGCCGGCTGGCCGAAGCCCTGCTCAGCAGGTTCAATTCTGCACGCGCGAAAGCGGCACTCGCCGCGCTCTATGTCGTCCTGGCTGCCTGGGGAATGTTCCGGCATCAGGACTGGCGCGCCAACCTCAACCAGACCACCGCCCAGTCCGCTTTTGAAGCGCTGGCCCAGGCATACGGCGACACCCTCCGCAACGGTGGATACACCCTTTATTTCGACGCCATACAGCCGGCTATTTCCCTGAACGTCGACAAGTTTGACAATAAAAAAAGAAAGCCCAGCTCCCGGCTGTTCGACGGCAGCCCTATGCCGCCGCACTCCGCCGTAATCTGGGACAACCGCTATTCCGTAGTGGATATTGGCACTACCCTGCCCCAACTGCGAAACGACTCCAGACTGCAGCTGGTGGACTCCTTTCTGGACAACCAGACCTATGGCGTTTACCTGTTTTTTACCACCGACTCCTTTGCCCAAAACTCCGGGATACTGGTCCGGGAGGATTTTGAACAAAACAAGCCGGATGGCACGGAAGCGAACATTGGAAAAGACGGCGGCTTTGGTTTCAAACTGGATCGGCAGCACCAGTATTCCAAAGGGCTTTCCGCACCGGTTTCCGATTTCGCCGGACAAAACCGGCTGCAGTTCCGTTTTGACGCTTTTGCTCCGCAACCGAAAGAGAACCCCACTGTGCTGGTTTGCTCCTATGAATCGCCGGGCGGAGAAATGCTCCGGTACGATGCCACTCCCGTAAAAGACCTGGGCATCCAGGAAAACACCTGGACACCGGTTTCCGTCGATTTGACCGTGGATACCGAAAAGTTTCCAAATGCGGTATTGAAGATTTACTTGTGGAATCCCTCGGACAGCCCCTTGTACCTCGACAATATCCAGATCCTGTTTAAGGAGTAACGTTTAGTACGTCCCGTTTCGATACCGGTTTAGCCGATTAGGCAACAGGATATAGAACGAATCAATAGCCGTTTGATATCCCCAGGCGGCGGCCACCTGCTCGTACGGCTCAAAGATCTGCGAGCCACTTCTTTAACGCATTGATGCCGTTGACAATTTTAGGGCAATGGCGGATCACAAATTCATCGTCAGGCACATGGCCTTCCGGCAGCTCCCGACAGGCGTTCAGTACGGTCTTCCCGTCGAAGTCAACGTAGGAAAGCCGCGTACGGTAGGTATCCGGCCGCACGCCGAAGTCGGAGCCGGGCAAAAGGGCAACGCCCGCTTCTTCCAGCAAGGCCTGGGCAAACTGCTTATCGGTGCGGATATTCCGGCGTTCCAGTGCTTCCCGGTAGTATTCAAAATCGGGAAACAGATAAAAACCGCCCTGTGGGCCTGGCATGGCAACTCCGGCTTCCTGCAATTGGCGGTATGCGTACCGTCCAACGGCAGCCAGAGCATGCCGCACATGGTCGAGGTAACGGTCTATTTCCGGATTTTCCATAAAAGCGCTCACTGCGGCATATTGAATCGGGGCACTGGTGGAGGTAAAGGTCTCACTGGCGCAAACAGCCATGGCATTTTCCAGCCGCTTCAGATTTTTCGGAAAAACGAAAAAACCCAGCCGCCAGCCGCCGGCGCCGCACCATTTGCTCAGGCCGCCACTGATGATCGTGCCCTCCGGATAGTACTGTGCGATAGAATCCTGCGGTCCTTCGTGGTTGAGCTCGCCGTAAATTTCGTCGGAGAGGACAATGACCTTGTACCGGCGCGCTACGGCGGCAAGTTCCTGGAGCGTGGCCGCATCGTAGGTCGAGCCGGTCGGGTTGGAGGGGTAATTCAGGATTACCAGCCGGGGTCGCTCGGGGTCAACAGCGCAAAGGGCTTCGAGTTCTTCGGGCATGAGCAGGAGTTTGTTGGCCATCCGGGTTTCCACGCGGGTCACAACCCGCCCAATGATCTGAGCCTGCGGTGCGTAGGATACCCAGCTGGGCGCCGGAATGACGATCTCCCCGTAATAGGACAGTTGCAGCAGGAACATCAGTTCTTTCGAGCCGGGGCCTACCAGCACTTCGTTGGCACTGGCGAAGGTGCCTCGCCGATTGTTGGTAAAATTGGCAATCGCCTCGCGCAAAGCTGGCAGCCCGCGCACCGCCAGATAGTCCTTTTCATGGGCATGCGCTTTCAGGGCATCCACGACCAGTTCCGGCACCGGGAAGGGCGATTGCCCGAAACCGAATTTATAAATGACTTTCCCTTCTTGCTCGAGTTGTCGGGATTTTTCGTTGATGGCCACGGTGGCTGAGGTGCTCAGGCCAAACAGGTTCTGGTTGATCACCGTGGGGATGGAGGTTTGAAGAACCATAAGAATGAAATAGTGGATTAATAGATTGCGATTGAATAAAATAGTCGTCCCACAAGATACAAACTTTCCGGATGCAGGCCGCGTTTTCCGGATAAAAGGCCTACTTTGGCCGTTCGTCCGGCTTGCCGCTAAGAGCATAAAGGCCTTCGCCAGCTGCGCAAGGCGCATTTGTACCTTAGAGTAAAACGGGATTCGGGCGAATATTTACGTTGTATAAAAGAGCGAACAATGCGTTGGTACCGACAAATTCACTGGCAAATCATCATTGGTCTCGTATTAGGCCTCTTGTACGGCATACTGGCTTCCTCGGCCGGCTGGGAGGCATTCACTAAAAACTGGATTGCACCCTTCGGCACTATCTTCATCAATGCCCTTAAACTGATCGCCGTGCCGCTGGTACTGGGTTCACTTATCACAGGGGTAGCCTCCCTGTCGGACGTTCGCAAACTCGGGCGCATCGGCGGCAAGACCCTCGCCATTTACATCGGTACCACGGCGGTTGCGATCACCATTGGTCTTATCCTCGCCAATGTCATCCAACCGGGTAAAGCGATTCCTACTGATGTACGCGACAGCCTGATGGCCACCTACAGCGCCAATATCGGCGACCGGGTGGCTGCGGCAAAATCGGTGGAGGACAGGGGGCCGCTGCAGATCCTGGTCGATATGGTCCCCGACAATATTTTTGGCGCCGCCTCCGACAACCGCAATATGCTGCAGATCGTATTCTTTGCCATTTTCTTTGGCATCGGGCTGCTCCAGATCCCTGAAAAACGCGCCAAACCCTTGCTCGATTTTTTTCATGGCCTCAACGATGTCACCATCCGCCTCGTCGACCTGATCATGCTCATGGCCCCGCTCGGCGTATTTGCCCTGATCGCCGACATGATCACCACCGTGTCGGATGGCGACCTGGGCAAGCTCCTGTCGCTGCTGGCGGCACTCAGCGTGTATTGTATCACCGTAGTACTCGGCCTGGCGATCCAAACTTTTGGCGTGTACCCGGCACTCCTGCGCATGTTTACCAGCCTCAACCCGCTTCGCTTCTTCAGCGGGATCGGCAAGGCCCAGCTGGTCGCTTTTTCCACCAGCAGCAGCGGCGCCACCTTGCCTGTCACTATTGAGTGCTGTGAAGAAAACCTCGGGGTATCGGAGGAGGTCTCTTCCTTTGTATTGCCGCTGGGCGCTACCATTAACATGGACGGAACGGCGCTGTACCAGGGCGTGGCGACTATTTTCATCGCCCAGGCGGTAGGCATGGACCTCGGTATGGGCGATCAGTTGAATGTGATCCTGCTTGCGGTAATGGCCTCCATCGGCACCGCTGCCGTGCCGGGCGCCGGTATCATCATGCTGATCATCATTCTGGAAAGCGTACACGTACCCAGTGCCGGCATCGCCCTCATCCTCGGCGTCGATCGCATCCTCGATATGCTGCGCACCGTTACCAATGTCACCGGCGATTGCACGGTGGCCACCAGCATTGCCGCTTCCGAAGGGCAATTGCGGGCCGTGCACCCGGCAGAGGACAAGGATGAAATCAAATGGCGGTAGAGACGCGATGCATCGCGTCTCCACAGAAATGCATCGCGGGTAAAACACCCAGGCATCGCGGCTAAAACCCCGCACGTAGAGACGCGATGCATCGCGTCTCTACACCCGCGGCATTTCGGGTAACCAA
>CAYVDV010000279.1:0-7524 GCA_964450465.1 uncultured Saprospiraceae bacterium | reverse complement strand
ATCAAAGAGATCCGCCTTATGGAAAAAACGGGTGGAAAACGCGATTTTAAACGCGGCTGAAGATTACTCTAAGACTATGCAACATCAAAAACATACCAAACTCGCCAAGCCGGCGGGCGGGCAATTCGGCCGCAACGAATGGGCCATCCTGGGCACGCCCTGCGGCAATATCCAGCAGCTGGCCGCTGAACTGGCGGGGCATTTGCACGCGCAGTTCCGCATTGCCTATGTCGACGCCGACCACCAGGCCGCCGATGCCGGGGAAGCCCGACTGACCTACGCGCTGGAATACACCGACAAAATCGGTTTTCAACGGCTGGATATCCAAAACAAACCCAATGTTGCACAGCAGCGGGCCCTGTTCAACGATCAGGATCTGGTGCTGATCAACGGCAACCATTTCAGCGGCGCCCGCCAGATCGCAGTGCTGGACCGCCGCAAGTTCGACAGCCTGCAGCGGAAAACGGAGCGCCTGACACAGGTTGAGTTGTTCCTCAGCGACGCCAGTGACGAACAGTTCACCCGCCCCGAAGCACTCCCCGAAGCGCTCAAACAGCATTTGCCCCACTGGGCGGAAATCCCGGTGCTGGACCGCCGCGATAGTGCCGGCATAGCCGCTTTCCTGCAAGCGCGGAGCACCGCACCGCCCCTGGCCGCACTCGTGCTGGCCGGCGGCAAAAGCATGCGCATGGGCGAAGACAAGGCCGCACTCGACTACCACGGCCAACCGCAATGGCAGCACCTGCGCGACCAGTTGCGGGAGTTGGGCGTGTCCGAAGTGTTTATTTCCTGCCGGGCCGGCCAGGAGGCGCAGTTTGCCCCCGATCCGGTGGTGACGGACACGTTTCTCGAACTCGGCCCCATGGGCGCCGTTTTGTCGGCGTTCCGCCAAAATCCGGATACCGCCTGGCTGGTGGTGGCCTGCGATCTGCCCCTGCTCGACACCGATACCCTGCGCTATTTGCTCGAACAGCGACGCCCCGCTGCCACGGCTACTGCATTCCGCCAGGTGGCCCCGCCGTCCGGCTGGGGCGACAGCGGCAAAGCCAAAGACAGCGGTTTCCCCGAACCCCTGATCACCATCTGGGAACCGAAAAGTTACCTGCACTTGCTCCAATTCCTGGCGCAGGGCGTCAGCTGTCCGCGCAAGGTGCTGATCAACTCCGACACCCATTTGCTCGACGCCCCCCGGCCGGAGGCGCTGCTCAATGTCAATACCCCCGCCGAGCGGGAACAGATCCTCCAATTGTCCCGATGATCGCCGATCCGTATTTGCTCCGGCGGGAATTCCCGGTATTCGAACACCACCCCGGGCTGGTGTACCTCGACAATGCCGCCACCACGCAAAAGCCGCGGGCAGTGCTCGATGCGGAGCGCAATTTCTACGAACGGCAAAACGCCAATGCGCACCGCGGTATTTACCCGCTCGCGGCAGACGCTACGGCAAGCTATGAGCGGGTCCGGGAAAAGGTGCGGGCCTTCCTGAACGCCCGGCACAGCCGCGAGGTCATTTTCACCAGCGGAACCACGGCGAGCATCAATCTGGTGGCGCAGAGTTTTGCCCTACCCCTGCTAGAACCCGGGGACGCGGTGGTGGTAAGCGCCCTGGAGCACCACGCCAACCTTATTCCCTGGCAGCAGGCTTGTCTGCAACGCGGCGCCCGGCTGCTGGTGGTCCCCGTCGATCGCGCCGGCGTACCCGGCTGGCAGGTTTTGCCCGGCTTTTTTCGCGAAAACAGGGTCCGCCTGCTCGCCCTTACGCATGTTTCCAACTCCCTGGGTACGATCAATCCCTTGCCGGAATTGATTGCGCTGGCCCATCAGCACGGCGTGCCGGTGCTGGTCGATGCGGCCCAGAGCGCAGCCTCCCTGCCGCTGGACGTGCAGGCGCTGGATGTGGATTTTCTGGCTTTTTCCGCACACAAACTCTTCGGTCCCACAGGCGTGGGTGTGTTGTATGGAAAAACCGAACTGCTGGAGGCCATGCCGCCCTGGCAGTTTGGCGGCGGGATGATCCGGGATGTGACGTTTGAACAAACCCGGTTTGCGCCGGTCCCCCAACGCTTCGAGGCCGGCACGCCCAACCTTGCCGGCGTGGCCGGTTTTGGCGCGGCGCTCGACTTCCTCAACGGGCTCGATCGCGACGCGCTGTACCGCCACACCCGGTCCCTGCTCGCCCGGGCTGCGGAAGCGTTAAGCCGTATTCCCGGCCTGACGCTCGTGGGTACGGCTCCGGAAAAAACCGCTATTCTCTCTTTTGTGCTGGACGGCATCCATCCGCACGATATCGCCACCATTCTCGGCGACCGGCAGCTGTGCATCCGCGCCGGGCATCACTGCACCCAACCGCTTATGGACAGCCTCGGGCTGCCCGGCACCGCGCGGGCTTCCTTTGCCTTTTACAATACGGAAGCGGATGTGGAGGCACTGGAGGAAGGGGTGAAGGCGGTGGTACGGGTATTGGGCAGGCCGACCCCCCGAATGTAGAGACGCGATGCATCGCGTCTCTACGGGCACAGGCATACCCAACCATTTCCCGGGGTCCCCCTGTCTATCCGGGAAACAATCATTTTCGCTATGAAACAAATTCTTTTTCCCGCAATCCTGGGCCTTTGTCTTTTGGCCTTTAGTTTTTGCCGCAAACACGACGACACCCGCAGCGTATCCGGCGATGCAGCCGTGCTGAGCTGGCAGGAATGCGCCCTGTTTCCCGATTACGATCTGACCATCTGTTTTACCGGCGCCAATGAAGCCCGTTGCCCCTGTAATATGGAGTGTTTTTGGGAGGGCGTGGTTGATTTCACGCTCAAGGTGCAGGGCCCGGGTGTGGACACCACGGTAACACTCACTACGAACAGCAATCCGCTCAACCTGCCGCATCAGATTACCCTTGGAAATACGACGATCGACGTCGAAGATACGTCGGGACTGGGTTGTGCGGATTACGGCGTGTATGACAAATACAAGGTAAGGGTACGGCTGAGCCGGTAGTATTGCCTGCCGCAGGTCCCGGGGATATTAATTCTCACAGTTCATCTGTGAGAATGGACGTTGTCCTTCTTCGCAGCCGGTCAAAAGCCCTTACTTCTCCATCCGTTCCGCAAGCCCCTGCGCCGCCTCGAAATAGGGATGCCCCGGATCGGCCAGGATCTTATTCAGTTGTTCTTCAAACGCGGCTTTTCCCTCCGGAAAGCGGGTGAGTTCGCAGAGTAGCAGATACCAGTCGGCCCGCTCGGAGAAAGGCAGTTCCCCGCTGTCCGCTATCTGGCGAAAACGCCAGGTGGCTGCTTCCGTTTTACCGGACAGGAAACAGGCGTGGGCATATACCTCCGAAGCAGGCCAGTAGTTGGGATAATCCGGGGTAAAGGGTGCGAGCAACTCGATGGCCTTACCGTATTCTTTCTTTTGAAAAGCAGCCACAGCCTGCGACAGGGTGTCGCTAGTTGTTCGCGCAATGGCGCGCAGGTTGGAAAAATCGGGTGTGGACCATTCCGAACGCGCCAGGGCGAGGTAAGGGCTGGCGGCTTTAGGCTGGCGGCGCGGGGTAGCCGGCGCGGTTTCGGCAATGGGGACGGTGGGGGTGGTTTCGGGGGGCGCATCCGCTTTTGGCAGAGCAGGCGGTGTGGCGGGGTGTGTTTGCTGTGAGGCTTGTTGCGGGGGCGTTTCCGGGGCAAAGAGCCACCACAAGCCGGCTGTTAGCAACAGCAGGACCGTTGCGGCCGCCGCCCAGCGGAAGCGATACAGGTAGGCGCCGAAACCCGAACGATCCGGCGTGGATATTTGTCCATCCGGACCGAAAAATCCCTTTTGTGCAAGGGCGCGATCAATGCCGGCAATTTTTGCCCGCATGTGTTCGTCGCCGGCCAATTCAATCCCCTCCAGGATATCCTTTTGCAGTTGCAGTTCCCGGGCGAATTCGCGGTCCGTTTCGGCGCGTCTTTCTACCATACGGGCATCTGCTTCGCTCAATTTACCGAGCAGGTAATCTTCGATGCGTGTATACTCGTCCTTATTCATGATTAAAAGCGGGGTGATCTTTCACCTTTTTACGCAATGCCTCCATGCACCGGTGTTTCTTGACCTTGATAAATGATTCGGCGTAGCCCAGCAGGGCGGCCATTTCTCCGGTGGTATATTGGCAGTAGTAGACATATTCGATCAATTTTTGGCACTCGGTTTTCAAGGTTTGAAGCAATTGTTGGACGGCCCGTTGTTTTTCGGATGCCGTGTTTTCGCGAAACAACAGTTCCAGCTCGTCGGCGCCTGGATCCGGCATGGGCGTTTGATCGTCCAGGCGGGTCTCCGGGTGTGCCTGTTGTGTGCGCAGCTGGTACAGCCACATTTTGCGCACCACAGCTTGCAAAAATGCGCCCGGGTCGGCGGTCAACTGAAACCCGGCGTCCCGGGTCCGTTTGAACAGCACCAACAGGGCTTCCTGAAACAGATCCCGCGCATCCTGCTCATTGCCGGAGTTGGCTTTGACAAAAGCTGCGGCCGAACGGTAGTATAGCGCATACAGGCGTTCGAACGCTTCGTTGTCGCCGCGTCGCAGGCGTTTAAGGAGATCAGATGGCTGGCCGGAATCCGTCATTTCTGGTGTTCGGTCTATTATTGCAAAACAGGTTCCGGGTTATCAGTTGCAAGAATAAATCTTTTTAAAAGATTGCCAACGGCGTGTTGTCGCCGATCAGGATAAATCCGGCCCAAAAGTACGGATGCGCCGTTTCGCCGCGAAACCGGCGCAGGTATTCCAGCCGGGCCTGCTGCAGGGCAACGTCCTTGGGCAGGCCTTTTTTCAGGTTCTGGTAGAACAGCTCCATCAGGCTGCGCGTTTGGGCGTCGTTCACGGCCCACTGGCTTTGCACGATGCTGTGCGCGCCGGCAGAGGCAAAGGCGCGGGCTATGCTGACGATGCCTTCGCCACGCTGGAATTGCCCGAGGCCGGTTTCGCAGGCCGAGAGGGTGACGAGTTCGGCCTCGAGCCGGAGGTCGTAAATCTCGCTGACGTACAGGCGTTCGGCATTCGGCCTTGCCGGGTCGGGTGCAAAGGCCAGGAAGGAATAATCGCCTGCCTTGTCGTTGGCCTGGGCGTGCGTGGCCAGGTGCAGCACGCGGTATTGGGCGGCTTCGAGCAGGAAAGCGCTTTTGGTGGCCTCTGCGCCGGCCAGGGCCTTGCCGCCGGTCAGGGCGGCGATCCGGTACACCTCCTCGCCGCTGAACGGCAATGGGGCCAGGTCGGCGCGGCTCGTAAGGCTCTGCAGGGCCAGCAGCGAATCGCGCCAGGCGGACGAGCCGTCGAAAAAGGGCGCCAGGGCAAACAGCCGCTCCACTTTTGCCGTGTCGGGGTGTTGTTTTTTCATTTCACGGAGCAGGGTTGCCGAGCAGCCGTAGTGAAGCGTAAAGTCCTTTACCAGATAATGGTGCAGATGAAAGCGGTCGGGGCGCTCCGGCTTCTCTATCAACAGGGCCTCGAAGGGCAGGTAAGCCAGGGCGCCGTCGGGTACAATGGTGAGCCGTGCGGGCAGCAAGTTGCCGAAAGGGGCCAGCAAAGTTTGATACAACGCGTATGCCGTCGCTGTATAGTCGCCGGCAGAGCGAAGGTAGAGGTCGGAGCTTTTGACCGGGGCGGTAAAGTAACGGCCCATGGCTTCCCGGAACAAGGCGATGTTGTTTTCCAGGTCTTTGCGACTACCTAATTGGCGATAAACGAGCGTATCGGGGCGCAGCAAAAAGGCCAATACGCTGGTGTCGCCCAGAAAAAATTCGAGGAGGCCTTCGTCTGGTGCAAGGCCGGTTTGCAGTGCGCTGGTCTGCACATCCGGGAAAGCAGCTACTTGGAAATAATCGGGACAGACTGCCTGAATATCCTGCCGGACGCGTTCGTAGCGGTTTTTGAGGGTAAACAGTTCTTCGTCGATATGGTCTTTTTCGGCTTCCGACGCCTTTTCGCCCTGTTCAAATCGGTGTTTTTCAGCAACCGTAATTTGTTCGCCAAGGGATTGCTCCTCGGCCCTGAGCACTTCGGGAACAACAGCCTTGCGCCGGGTTTTGCTTTCCAAAACCTGCTGATACAGCAACAGGCCTTTGCCCGTTTCCGAAAACTCGAAAGCCGTTTTCAGCCAGGCAGGATCACCGGTGGTTTTGAAGAGTTGGGTGTACAAGCCAATGGCCTGATCAAAGCCGGTAAGGGCATCCCTATAGATCGATCGTTTATCCCGTTCCGATTGGAAATTGCCAATTATTGCCGAAATAACACCTTTGGCTTCTGAAAGGAGCGATCCGGCTTCCAACAGGTCCGCAGTGTTTCCATTCTGACGGAAGCGGCTGGCCAAAACATCTGCCTTGCTCAGGAGAGCATACCAGAGCCGCAGTTTCCCGGATACGCCTTTCTGTCGGGCACGAAGACTTAACAGTGCAGAATCAGCCAGCGCAAGAGCCTGGGTATAATCCTTCAGCAGTGCGTGGGATTTACTGAGTTGTAAGGCCATATTCGCATGCAGGGGTCTGTGCTCTCCCGGTTGAGCGCCAACGTTTTGTGCCCGGTTCAAGTATTCGATTGCCTTGTCAGGCTGCTTGCCCAAATTGTAGGTAACACCGAGAAAGAAATAAGCGCTGCCCAGGTACCGCCCATCGGCAGTATCCACCTTTTCAAACATTGCTGCAGAGGCAAGCTGATACCGAAGCGCATTGTCAATATCGCCTTTTTTGGCATACGTTTCACCGATCGTGCTGAGACACTTGGCGGTTTCAATACTCTCGCCACAACTCTCTTCCATCAATGGAAGGGCCTGTGTATAATACTGCGCCGCCGTTTCAATATCCCCTTCATTCTGGTAGATCAGGCCCAATACCTGATGAAAACCGCCATAGTCGGGATCTGAAGTAAGTCCGGCATTTTTCAGGCTACGGATGGCCTTGCGGCAGTAGTCGGAGGCTTTTTCAAAGTCATTATTATCCATCAGGGCAGTAGCCAGGTTGTAGTACCCCCGGGCGGCCAGTTTGGAGTCTTCACCGGCGACATCCTTCCGCAATTCAAGGATTTGTTCATAGAGCAGGATCGCTTTCGGCAGGTCGGTGTATTCATAAGAAGTTGCGCGGGCATCCAGCAGCAGGATCCGGTCTTCCCGATCGTCCGGAAAAACCCTTGTCTGTAGGTCGATCGCTTGGGTGAACAAAGGCTCTGCCGCCGGTATATCGCGCATACGCAAATACTGCATCCCGGTTGCCCAGAGCACGGCAACGTAGTCGGATGTTTGTTGTTGGCCCTGTCCTTCCAGTTGTGCCTTTGCGGCAGCCAGCATGTTCAGCGCTTGCTCTGCCCGGCCGGCTTTCCGCAGGCTGTCGGCGCGGAGCGCGTAGGGGGATTGTTCGAGCGATCCCTGGGCCTGGAGGGAAGGTGTATGTGCCAGGCATGCGCACAGCAAAAGCGGCACGGTGATGCGAAAAAAGAAGGGGACAGTTTTCATGACAAGGCAGTTGAGCAGCGGGGATTTTTTTCCAAAGGTAAATTTTTCGAAGCAAAAC
>CAYVDV010000278.1:0-7525 GCA_964450465.1 uncultured Saprospiraceae bacterium | reverse complement strand
GCCCATCAAAAAAGGGGCGCCCCCTGTTCCGGAGGCGCCCCAATCGGGTTTTTCAATTTTGTTATTCCTGACGGAAAACCGCGTAGTCTTAGCGAACCACGATCATTTTCTCCGTTTGCACGGCAGCGCCGGCCTGAATGCGCACGAAGTAGAATCCTGCGGGCAGGGTGGAAGTCTGGATCGTGTAGTTTTGCTCGCCGGCAAAGGCCTTTTCGTTGATTTGTTGGCCGAAAAACTGGCCGTCCATACCGTATAGTTCCACCGATACATCGGCGTTCTGAACCAGGGTAAAACGAAGTGTAGCCTGCTCGCTGGTCACGGTCGGGAACAACTTCACGCTGTTAATATACTGATCCGCGTCTTTGGTATTTACCAGACAGGAGTTATTGATATCGAGGAATTTGGCCCAGGTGCAGGTCCAGTCGTCCGAACCGTCAAACGCGCCAACGAAGTTTACCTTGTCGAAGAAAGGCTTGTTGATCCGGGCAGACGTGAACGAAGCGGCGCCGGCAGCAAGCGCCGGGGAAGAGAACGTCGGTTGCGCGTTCGGAGCATCGAGGTTATACGGATCCTGGAGCGCTACAGCGCCGGTCGTGGCAGCAGTGCCGTTGCCCCAGCCGGCGGTATTGAACCAGCCGCTGACATCGAAACCGGCTTCCGTGGTTTTGAGCAGTTCGGTCGGACCGGCCACCCAGGTGTTTTTCACTTCCAGTTTACCGGCTTGTGCGTTGGCCACCGTGGAAGCACCGTCGATGTAAAGACCTACCGGATAAGCGCCCATAAGCAACGAGTTGAAGATACCGATCTCGCAATTGCGGCGCAGGTGGGCGGCGCGTTTGAAGTCGGATGCGGGGTTGGCGCCCGGGCCGAGGATGGTCACGTTGGAGAACGTGGGCGCCGTTTTAGGCGTAAGATCGGAACCGGTAGCGTTGTTATCCACCTCGAAACCGTTGGAACCGCTCACATCGGCTACATCCGGGTCGCGGAGGGCAAATGCATACTGTACATTGCCGGAGAAGCCGAAGTCACAGTCGAAATCGTCGTCCAGACCGCGGTAAGCGATCAGGTGTTTGCAGTTAACCGTACCGCCGAACCACTCGTAGGAGTCGTCGTTGGCATACGATACCTGTACATAGTCGACGGTGGTACCGCTACCCACGCCGCCGAAGGTGATGCCGTTGATCTCGTTGTTCGGCTGGAAAGGGATACCGGCGTATTCCACGCGCACATAATGCAGGATACCGGAGTTATCGTCCGCAACAGCACCGCCCGGTTGGTCGCCGCCGCCATACAGGCCTTTCACCGGGTCGATACCACCTTCGATCAGGCCGAGACCGGCAATACCGTTGTAGGTTTGGTTGGTCGGAGCAAAGCCCAGCAGGATCAAGCCACCCCAGTCGCCGTAGGTCGGCGAAGGTTCGTTGCTGGTGAATACGATCGGCAGGTCTTTTGTGCCGTCGGCAATGATCTTGGAACCGCGGGTTACGATCAGAGAGCCCTTGGAACCCTTGTCGCCTTTGATTAGTGTGCCCGGCTCAATGGTCAGCATTGCACCGTTGGTCACATATACAAAACCCTGAAGAATGTAGGTATTATCGGCCGTCCAGGTCGTGTTGGCGGTGATGTCACCGGAAACAATGACTTCTTTATTGGCAGGCAGGCAGCCGGTGTTTTCCCAGCGGGCCCAGGGGCAGGTCCAGTCGCCGGAGGGGCTGAAGGCGCCTGCATAGCTTACCGGAGTAAAGAAGGCGTCTTTGATACGGGCATCGTCAAACTTTGCAGCACCCAGCACCGGAGAATTAGCGCCCGGACGCGGGTTGGGCAGTGCGATTTTGAACGGATCCGCCAAGCCAGCACCGGCCGAATTGGCGCCGGTAGTAATCTCGTGGGCCGTTGCCCAGGCAGCGATATCGAAACCTGCCTCGGTTGTGCTAAGCAGGCTGGTCATGCCATAGTAGAAGGAGTTTTTCACCGTCAGCTTGTCGGCCTGTGCGTTGGCCACCGTGGAGGCGCCGTCGATAAAGAGACCAACAGGATAGGAACCGACAAAGACCGAGTTGTAAATACCGATCTCGCAGTTGCGGCGCAGGTGATTCGCGCGCTTAAAGTCGGCTGAAATATTGCTACCCGAAGGGCCTACGATGGTTACGTTCGAAAAAGTCGCCGCCGTTTTGGGGGTAAGGTCCGAACCCGTGCCGTTATTATCCACTTCGAAACCATTGGAACCGCTCACATCAGCAACCTCGGGGTCGCGAATGGCAAAGGCAAACTGTACTTTACCGCTGTAACCAAAGTCGCAGTCAAAATCGTCGTCCAGGCCGCGGTAAGCGATCAGGTATTTGCAGTTAACCGTACCGCCGAACCATTCAAAGGAGTCGTCGTTGGCATAGGAAACCTGTACGTACTCAATAGTTGTACCGGAACCGACGCCACCAAAGGTGATGCCGTTGATCTCGTTGTTCGGCTGAAAAGGGATACCGGCGTATTCCACGCGTACATAGCGCAGGATGCCGGAATTATCGTCGGCCTTTGCACCGCCCGGCTGGTCGCCACCGCCATAGAGGCCTTTCACGGGGTCAATGCCACCTTCGATCAGGCCAAGGCCGGCAATGCCGTTGTAGGTCTGGTTGGTCGGTGCATAACCCAGGAGGATCAGGCCGCCCCAGTCGCCGTAGGTCGGCGAAGGCTCGTTGCTGGTGAATACGATCGGCTCGGCAGGCGTGCCGTTGGCGATGATCTTACCACCGCGGGACACGATCAGCGAGCCTTTGGAGGCCTTGTCGCCCTTGATCACTGTGCCCGGCTCGATAGTGAGCGTAGCGCCGCTGCTGACGTAAACAAATCCGGACAGCAGATAAGTATTGTTTTTGGTCCAGGTCACATTCGAAGAAATATCGCCCGACACGACGATCTGGGCGGAGAGTTGCAAGGCTGCAACTGCAAGAAAAGCAAGCAGTAGAAACACTTTTTTCATACGTAGGTACTTTAGATTGGATGCGATGTGTTTATTTCCTGCAAAGGTCGCCCTAGTATCATCGGACCTGTAATTCAAGGGGTTAAGTTTGGATTAAGTCTGGATTAAGCGAATGTTAAGCATCCGCAGTCCTAGGCATAATAAAAAATCCGGACCGACTTTCGTCGCCCGGATTTGCGTAGTTAATTCCTAACCTTTTAAACTACTGAAATCTGTATCTTTTTTATTTAGCCAATCAAAACCGGTATCCCAGGCTCAGCGTGATGTTGCTGCCAAAGTTCAGATGCTGCATCAGGTTATCCTGGTTTTTGTCATACTTGTGATTGGCGTTGTTGTCCTGGTAATAGATAAAATCCGGGCGGAGGATATCACCCCAGGTCAGTTTAACCTCGCCGCGCTTCAGGAAGATCTTGCTGATCTGGAAATCAAGCAGGCTGCGATGGCGCTCGTAGATGTCTGCATAGCCGGTGGTACCCACCTGGGCTACGCGGTCGCCGATGATATTGTACACCAGCGTGGAGCTCAGGCCCCACTGCGGGTGGTTGTACGTGAGGCCGCCATTGATAACATAGGGGGACTGGCCCTGCAGCGCACGACCGGGGTCGAAGCTGGATACATTGGAGAGGTCCAGTTTGGAGCGAATAAAGGCCGCGTTGGAGAAAAAGGTCAGGTTTTCCAGAGCGGGTGCGATAAAGTCCAGCACCTTGCGCAGTTCGATCTCCAGGCCGTAGTTCTGTGCGCTGGGGATATTCTGGAACGAGAAGGTCCGGGTGCCTGCGCCCAGGCTGCTGAACGTGAATTCGACCGGATTTTGAAACTTCTTGTAGAACAGGCTTACGCTGAACAACTGGTTCCGGCCCGGATAGATCTCATAGCGCAGATCGGCGTTGTAGATCTCGCCGGGGGTCAGCGTGGGCTCGCCCACGACTCCCGCGTTGAGGTTGAAGTCGTAGAAAGCGAAAGGCGCTATCTCGCGAAACTCCGGCCGGCTCACCGTTTTGGAGCCGGACACCCGGATCTGGTGCTTGTCGTTGAGGCTGTAGGTCAGGTTGGCCGAGGGCAGCCAGCTGGTCAGGTTGTTGTTCACTTCAACCGGTACGCCGCTGTAGTTGCTCGATTGCAGGTTTTGGTTGAAGTGCTCCATGCGCAAGCCCCAGGTGAGGCGGATCTTGTCCATGATTTTGTTGTCCAGCATCACATAAGCCGCTTCCAGGTTGGATTTGGCGCCGTAGGTATCGCTCAGGTTGGTGATCTCGTCGATCAGGAACCCTTTGTTGTAAATATTTTCCGGAGCCAGCAGCTGGTCCTGGGGCAGGAAAAGCAGGGAGCTGTTGAAACCGGCCACCGTGGCGCGGATGTAACCCATTACGCGGGCATCGAAGGCACGTTCCTTACCCTGATACAGGCCGCCGATCTTGACCGATTGTTTTTCGCCGGCGAAGGAAAATGGTATGCTCAGGTCAACGTTGCCGTTGTAGACATCTTCAGCCAGGTCGGAGTAAAAGCGGCCGCTGCGGAAGGGGTCGGCGGAGTAGGGAATGGACGCCCGGTAAGGCTCACCTGCTTCGGCATCGAAGTTTTTGGTATAGAACATCCGGCGCAGCGAAGGCACGTTGCGGGAAGTGCGGTTGTAGCCGCCGCCCCAGTTCAGTTTGATGTTGTTGACGCCCAGGGAGTGTTCCCCCGCCAGGCGGGTCGTGATCAAGTGGTTTTCCGTGTATTCGATGGCCGTAGAGCGTACGAAGCGCTCCTGTTCAAAATCGCTGCCTTCCCGGACGCTTACAATATTATCGGTGTTGGTGGAATAGGTGCCCTGGAGGATGAGTTTGTGGCGGCTATTGATCTTCAGCGCCGAATTCATCAGGGCGCCCCACAGCACGTTGTTTTTGAACTGGTTGTCGTTGTATTCAAACAACTGCCGTTCGGTATCAAAGTCGTTGCGCTGGCCGTTTTGCAGGCGATTGTTGTTGCTGTAGGAAAATGCCAGCGTGGTACCGAACTGAACATTTCGCTTCGGGTCGGAGACCAGGCCCGCAGCAACCTGCAGGTTGGTGTTGGGCGCCGCACTGTTTTTATCCGTAATCGCCCAGTCGTTTTGCAATAACTGCGAATACGCAATACGCTCCTCTTTGGAGGATTGCTGGAATTGCGTAGCACTCGGGAAGCCAGCCGGCAAGGCGCGCGTACCGCCATCCAGACCGAGGAAGTCCGTGCTGCCGCCTTTCGCCGTTTGGTAGGGCTTGAAAGTGGTGGCGGTATTATAGCCGGCACCGACATTGACGCGCAGATAATTCTGATCGGGAATATCCTTGGTATTCAGGATGATCGCGCCGCCGGCAAACTCGCCCGGCAGATCGGCATTGGCCGTTTTCATCACGAGCAGGTTGTCCAGCATGGCCGAGGGGAAGAGATCGAAAGAGAAGGCTTTGCGATCCGGCTCGGTGCTGCTGAGGAGGGCGCCGTTGAGCAGGGCGATGTTGTAGCGGTCGTTCAGGCCGCGGATGATGGCGAACTTGTTGTCCTGGATACTGGCGCCGCTCACCCGGCGGATCACCTCTCCGGTGGTGCGGTCCGGCGTGCGTTTGATCACCTCGGCGCTGATGCCGTCGGCGATCATGGGACTGCTTTTTTGCAGGATAGTCAGCGCGCTCATGCTCGAGCGCTGGGCTGTGGCCGTGACCACTACTTCGGCGATCACCTGGCTGGCCCCGTCTTCCAGGGCAATATCCACGGAGGTGGACTCCCCTGCTTTGACGACGATACCTTCAATCACCTTTTCCACATATCCGGTGTAGCTGACCGAAATTTTGTGCGTACCGGGCGGTACATTGGCGATCTGGTAATTGCCGTCGTAGTCGGTAATGGCGCCTCCTGCGCCATCGTCGAGTTTAACCGTGCAGCCGATCAAGCCTTCGGCCATTTTGGCGTCGATAATTTTTCCGGAAATTGTACCTTTTTGCGCATGGGCAAAAAGAGCATTGGCAAGCATTAGAATGCCGAATAAAAGGTAGGAACTGCGTTTCATAATTAAGTTGTACAGATTTTCAGGGGCAAAGGTCCGAAACCCGCATTAAGGCAGTTTTAAAAGTAGGTTAAGTTAAGGTTAAGTATTGGGAGATTAAAAAGCAGGCGGGCAGAGGGTTGCCCTCCCTGCCCGTCTGGTGATACCGGGACCATGTTTTGTCGCAGGTGTCGGGGAATATGTTAAACTGCGGGATTATCTTTAACTCTAACTTAAACCCCACTTAACACCCATGGTAAAATTGCCTTCTACTTTTGCAGCGAAGGAGTACAGGTACTACTGACTTGGTTCAACTGGCGCCGTACCAATCAGCCGGCCTTTTACCAGGGCGCCCCCGGCACGGGAAACTCAGGCGTAATCCCGCACCGCTTTCAGCATCCGAACAGCGAACGCAACAACAATTTGGCGAACTACAAGGCCGCTTTACAGCGGCAGTTCAGTAATACGGAAGATAAAATAAACGACAATCTATGGATTGTGCAGTAGCAAGAAAGCTTCATACAACAGTAGTCTCGGTTTGGTGGGAAAACGGCGCAATGCCGTTTTTCCATAATTTTTGAAAACATGCCACACCAAAACATAGAAAAAACAATAGAAACCGTGCTTGCCGTGTACCGAAACCGCGGTCACGAAGCCTACCACGGCGAACCCGTGAGCCAGCTCGAACACGCCGTGCAAACGGCGGAACTGGCGCAACATCAGCATCCCGACGACCCCGAATTTATACTGGCTGCTTTTTTGCACGATTTCGGCCACCTGTGCGATTCCGGTTCCGACGACGCCGGCATGGATGGCTATGGCGTCTGGCAACACGAGCAGATAGGCGCCCGGGCACTACAGGAATTCGGGTTTTCTGAAAAAATTACTCGCCTTGTCGCCGGCCACGTACAGGCCAAACGCTACCTAGTCAGCACGGACCCAGCGTATCTCGAAGGGCTTTCGGTCGCCAGTAAAATCACCCTGGAGAAACAGGGCGGTTTATTGTGCTTGGAAGAACAGCGAGCCTTCGAACAGGACACTTTGTTCGATCTGCATATTGGTCTGCGTCGGCTGGACGAGCAGGCTAAAGTGAGCGGGCAGCTACTGCCTGGCATCGACTGGTTGGAAGGGCTGATTCGCACCCATCTAACTGGTGAACCCCCCATGTTCGGTTCCCCAAACGACGGCTCGTGAGTCCCAGAGTGGCGAAAGCGCCACAAGAAATGTAGAGCAAGCGTACCACTTGCAGGTGAGCATTTGTAATGCGACACGGCATGTCAACAAGTCTGCGACTTTCCAATTAAACAACATGTTCAATACACTACAAATCAAATACTTGTAAACAGCACGTATCGCATCACAGATGCGAGTACATCGCGCGTTATTAAAATGCCGAACACTAGCGCCCAGCGGGATCTTATTTATCGGCTGCCTTGACTGTTGTCACACGTTCGCATGATTAACATAACAAATGCCGCTTGCCTGACAGATTCAGGAAGAGCCGGTATCTTTGTTCCTTTTCTTGCACTGCTATGAAACATCTCCTACTG
>CAYVDV010000277.1:0-7568 GCA_964450465.1 uncultured Saprospiraceae bacterium | reverse complement strand
CCAATCTCCTTCAGATCCCAATCTTTAAAATAGAGCCGGAGTTTTTGTTCCAAAACCCCTGATTTCGCGATCCGCAAGGGGCTGTCGCTGCGGTCTATGATATGCGCGTACCAAACGCTGTCGCACCCGAGCGCATGGGGCAGAAGTGCATTGCCGTCCAGCACGCGGGCGGGTCCATCCAAATCATTCAGGAATTTCGCCGTCTCATCCGGCGTGAACGAAACCTGCACGGAGCCTGGTATCTGGCGGAGCATAGCGGTTAGTATTTGTTGTTCCCGGTTATACCATCCGCCTGCGAGTTGTACGCCAATAAAGATTACTCCCGACAGGACGGGTATGCCTTTCTGAAGCAACCTTGTGGTGGATATGGGTGCCGATGCAGCAGATACGGTCAGGAAAGGAACCAGGGGCAGCATAAACCGCCCTTGCAAGATCAGTCCTTTCGCGCCGCTTCCGGCAAAGGCGTTGTAGCCATAGGTGCTGTACACCGCTAAAAACAAAAAAACAGCAACGCCCGTCTCCACCCGGTAGTTCCACTTGCTTTTCCACCAAAACCACAACCCGCCTGGAAGCACCACCAGTAATACAAGACCGTAAACCACCAGTTGCTTCAGCATGCCCTCCCATTGAAAAAATGGATAGCCGGGGTCTTTGAGATAAAACGGATCATTGAAGCAAACCTGCGCGGCAACCAGTCTGGGTATTAACCCAATCAAAAAACCGCCCCCAAGCCATCCGCGGAATGCCGTTTTGCGCCAGAGCACCCCGATCAAAAACGGCAACACGAACAACAGGTTCGTCTCGCGGAACAACAGCCCCAACCCGCCGAGAAAGCCCGCCCAAAACAACCCCGCTCTGCTGGTTCGGTAAAGACTCCAGACCAGCAGAAAGGAAGCCGCTATGGCAAATCCGGGCAGATCGCTCATAAAGGTCCGGGTCAGTACCACAGCGGGCAAAAAGACCAGGGGGTAAAGCGCCCAAAACACCGGCTTCCCGGTTTTGGCGAAAAGGAGCGCCAAGGCGCCAATGCCGCCGATCAAAGAAAAAATACTAACCAGAAAAACGGCCTTTGGGCCACCCAATGCTATAATCGGGATTGCCAGCAAGGCGGTCCCTGGTGGGTAATCGCCCGGGAAAATTTCATCGCAGGATCCGCCGCATGGGTAGCACTGCCTGATGTGGGTGCTTCCTTCCGACCAGGCAAGGGCCTGAGCGAAATAGCGCAGTTCATCGCTGATGAGGAAATGCGTCGGGTAAAAGATCCCGAAACAAAGCAGCACGGTCAGGGCCGGCCCATACAGATTGGAAACGGAAGAAAAGCGATCGCGCAGCGGCACTTATTCGAATTGTTTTTTGATGTCAAAGCCCGAATCGTGCAGGAGTTTGTCGCGGCGGAAGAGGTCCAGGTCGGCTGCCACCATCTCTGCTACCAGGTCGTTCAGCGTGTGTTTGGGAATCCAGCCCAGTTTTTCCCGCGCCTTGGAGGCATCACCGATCAGCAAATCGACCTCCGTCGGCCGGTAATAACGCGGGTCCACGGCCACCACTTCGGTTCCGGGTTTCAGCTGGAAGCCGGAATTTTGGCACTGCGCGACGACACCGACTTCCTGTTCCCCCTGCCCTTTAAATTCCAGCGTCACCCCGATTTCCGCAAAGGCGCGCTGGACAAACTCGCGCACGGCAATCGTTTGCCCGGTGGCAATGACAAAGTCCTCGGGCTCCGGATGCTGGAGCATAAGCCACATGGCTTCCACATAGTCGCGGGCATGTCCCCAGTCGCGTTTTGCATCCAGATTGCCCAGCCAGAGTTTGTCCTGCAGGCCCAGGGCGATGCGTGCCACGGCGCGGGTGATCTTCCGGGTCACAAAGGTCTCGCCGCGCAGGGGCGACTCGTGGTTGAACAGAATACCGTTGCAGGCAAAGAGTTGATAAGCTTCCCGGTAATTCACGGTGATCCAGTACGCGTACAATTTCGCCACGGCATACGGCGAGCGGGGATAAAATGGCGTGGTTTCCCGCTGGGGTACTTCCTGTACGAGCCCGTAAAGTTCCGAGGTGGAGGCCTGGTAGTACCGGGTTTTGCGTTCCAGGCCTAACAAGCGTATTGCCTCGAGCAGGCGGAGCGCACCCACGGCATCGGCATTGGCGGTATATTCCGGTGTTTCAAAACTGACCTTCACATGGCTCTGCGCCCCGAGGTTGTAGATTTCATCCGGTTGAACCTCCTGCACGATCCGGATCAGGTTGGTGCTGTCGGTCAGATCGCCGTAATGCAAAATAAAGTGCCGGTTTTCAATATGCGGATCCTGGTAGAGGTGATCGATCCGGTCGGTGTTGAACAAAGAGCTGCGGCGTTTAATGCCGTGGACGACATACCCCTTTTTCAACAAAAACTCGGCCAGATAAGCGCCGTCCTGCCCGGTCACGCCGGTTATTAATGCTGTTTTCATATCGAATAAATTCCGTGTTTTTCTACTATGGATTCTCTGCGAGCACAGCCGCAATACGCCCGGCGGCCTGGCCGTCCCAAAGCGGTGGAACAGCGCCTTTTTTATAGGCGCCGGCCAAAATTACTTCAATAAATCGGTCCAGTGTGTCCGTGCTTTGATCTGCAATGATCGTATTTGTGCCCGGATCGACCGTCGCCGGGCGTTCAGTGCTTGTCCGCAAGGTGAGGCAGGGTATTCCGAGTGCGGTCGTTTCCTCCTGAACCCCGCCGGAGTCGGTCACGACCAGGCGGGCCCTGCAGACCAGGGCGATCATTTCCGGATACCGGAGGGGGGAAAGCGGAAAAATATTGCCTGAAGCCAGAAACTGTCGTTCCATCCGGTATTTTTTCAGGTGTTGAAGTGTTCTCGGGTGAACGGTAAACACAACAGGAATGCGGTTGCTTGCCGTTTGCATCAGTGCATACATCCGTTCCAGGCTTTCCAGACTGTCCACGTTTTCCGGCCGGTGGAGGGTAAAAAGCGCATACGTTGCCGGGATATTTCCCCGGATCGCGCCGATAAATGCCTGTTGTATAACGGCTTCCGGTCGTATTGTCCGGGCCTCCGGTAAAACGGCATGTAACGCATCGATCAATACATTGCCGCAGTAATGGACCCGTTCAGGCGGTATCCCTTCAGCGGCCAGGTTTTGGACGCCCGCTTCTTCGCTGGCAAAAAGCAGATCGGAAAGGTGATCCACAACGATCCGGTTGCATTCTTCCGGCATGCGCCGGTCGCCGCTCCGCAAACCCGCCTCCACATGGGCCACACGGATCCCCATTTGTTTGGCTGTAAGCGCGGCGGCCAGGGTCGAGGTCACATCGCCGATGACGAGGACCCAATCGGGTTGCAAATCGACAAATACGGACTCCAGGGCCAGCGCAATTCGCGCGGTTTCCCCGACGATCGATGTTTTATTGCCTGCCAGCAGGAAATCCGGCTCGGGTAGCCCCAGATCGTCAAAAAATACCGCGCTCATCGCAGCATCCCGGTGTTGCCCGGTATGGATCAGGCGAAGTTCTATGCCTTTAATGGCCTGCAAGGCGCGCCAAAGCGGGGCTGCCTTGATAAAATTGGGTCGTGCGCCGGCTACCAGAGCAATGGTCATGCGTTTCCGTGATCTCGTTTTAAAAACTGCGATACTTTTCGCAATGGCTTGAGCCACAGGGTATAAAACGCCGGACGCAGGCCGTTTTTCGTCCAGGCCCGCCGGTCTTCCCGGTTGGCATGCCAGCGGTGGCGCAGCGAAGCATTGCTCAGTCCGCCGGTACGCATGTGCACCAGTACTTCCGGCAAATAACAGGCCGGTATCCGGTGTTTATACAAAAAACGAAGCATGAGTTCGTAGTCGGCGGCCAGGCGAAAATCCAGATCGTACAACCCGAATTGTTCATAGTGTTCGCGGCGCACAAAAAAAGTAGGGTGGGGCGGCATCCAGCCGTGGCGAAAATACTGGGGCCGGAATACACCGGAGCGCCAATAGCGCACCGGACGCCGGGTTGCCCGCGCATGCACATAAATCAGGTCGCCGTACAAAATGCCGGCGCCGGATTCCCGCAGCCGTTGCGCAACAGCAGCCAGCACTTCGGGATGGGCGTAAAAATCGTCGGAATTGAGAATGCCGATCACATCGCCGGTGGCGAGCCGGATCCCCTTGTTCATGGCATCGTACAATCCCCGATCGGGTTCGCTCAGTAGCCGGGCTACGTGCTGGTATTCCTTTGCAATTGCCAGTGTTTGGTCAGTTGAAGCGCCATCGATCACAATGTGTTCCACATCCGGATGCGTCTGCGCCCGCACGCTCTCCAGGGTGTCGCGAATCGTAGCGGCACTGTTGAAACACACCGTTATGATGGATATTTTCATCGTCAGACTCCTGTCGTTAGCGTTGGATGATTATATTTTCGAGCACCAGCATATCCATTTTGGTCCGGAGAAAACACGCAAGCGCTTCTTCGGGGGTATTCACGATCGGCTCGTTTTCGTTAAACGATGTATTCAACAGTACCGGCACGCCGGTTTTCTGATAAAAACTCCGGATCAGTTGATAATACCGGGGATTGTCTTTTTCCTCCACAGTTTGCAGGCGCCCGGTTCCGTCCACATGGGTAACGGCAGGAAGCAGGTGCTGTTTTTCCGGACGTATCCGGTACACTTTTTCCATGAAAGGTACGGAGTCCGGTTGCTC
The DNA here is from genome assembly GCA_964450465.1 of uncultured Saprospiraceae bacterium. Taxonomy (GTDB): domain Bacteria; phylum Bacteroidota; class Bacteroidia; order Chitinophagales; family Saprospiraceae; genus M3007. The sequence continues at coordinate 2,891 of CAYVDV010000277.1, read as the reverse complement.
GAAATACTCCTCCGCAGCCTCCCGGAGGATAGAGGGGGCAAACGGCCGGAAACTTTCCCGCCGCTTGATCTTGCTGTTCAGGATATCCTTGGCATCCGTCCGGCGCGGATCAGCCAGGATAGAGCGGTTTCCCAAAGCCCGCGGCCCGAATTCAGCCCTCCCCTGGAACCATCCGGCTACGCCGCCGCCGATCAGGCAGTCGGCCACCCGGTTGAAAAGTGTTGGTTCATCCACTCGTTCGTATGCGATGCCGCGCGCCTGGAGCATTGCGACAATGTCGGCTTCGGAAGCCAGGGCGCCGGTGTAGGCCTGGTGCCGGAAAGCAGGTCGTTCCCTTCCCTGTTTTTGGTGCAGGACATATAAGGCCGACCCTACGCTGGTGCCGGCATCGTGGCCGGCAGGCGGCACAAATACCCGCTCAAACGGCGTTTCCCGGCGCAGTTTTCCGTTGGCTACCGAATTCTGGGCTACGCCGCCGGCCACACACAGGTCTTTTAATCCGGTCCGGCGGTGCAGATCATTCGCCAAATGAAAGATAACCGATTCGCAAACGGCCTGTACCGATGCCGCCAGATCGAAGTGGTACGCATCGAGCGCGGTTTCCTTTGCCCGTGGCGGGCCGAATTGTCGAATCAGGTGATCGGTGTAGAGCGGCCCGATAGCTGGCGCTCCGCCGTCCCAACTCATGGCAACGCCATCGGTGAAATGCCGGAAGTATTTGCCATTCAGTTCGAACAGCCCGTTTGCTTTCAGCCGGATAACGTCGCGGAGTTTTTCGGTCAGCGCCGGTTTGCCGTAGGGAGCCAATCCCATTACTTTATACTCGTCGCCGTAATTCGGAAAGCCGAGCAATTGCGTGAACGCCGTGTAAAAGATGCCCAGCGAATGGGGGTAGGAGACGCTGTCCAGCACGCTGATCCGGTTGTCTTGCCCCACGGCCCGCATCGTGGAACTGAAATCGCCCATCCCGTCGATCGAGAGCAAAGCCGCTTCTTCGAAAGGTGATACAAAAAATGCCGAAGCCAGGTGGCTGCGGTGATGCTCTACAAAATGTACCGTTGGCTTCCAGGTGCTCCTGTCTGCTCCAAACGCCCGGGCAATATCTCCGGCAAGGGTTTTGATATTGAAGGAATTCTGCATCCGGTTGGCCAGTGCCGAGAAGGATGCGCCTCGCTGCAATACATGCCGGATCTTTTGCCCGATTTTGGCATAAGGGTCGCGTGAAACGGCGATATGCCCGACCTCTTCCAGCCCTATGCCCGCCTCATTCAGACAAAAACGGATCGACTCAACCGGCAGTCCGGCCCAGTGTTTGATCCGCCGAATGCGTTCTTCTTCCGTCGCTGCGATCAATTCGGTATCGCAATACAATGCGGCGGAAGAGTCGCCGTGGTATGCATTCAGACCTAAAATGTACATAGAAAAATTCCTCAAATGATGAGTTCGCCCTGCAGGATCATCGATTTCCACAGGTAGGGCAGACGCCCGGCGCCGTAAAAACCGCTTACGGCAAAACCTTTCTCCTGCAACAATGCACTCAGTGTTTTGCGCGACCAGAATTTGATGTGCCCCCCGTCCCACAAGGCTGTAAAGTGCTTGTCCATGCTGCCGCTGAGCGCCAGCACGACGTTTTTCAAATAACCGTGATAGGGTGTGGAAAGCAACAGGTACTTCCTGCCGGGACTTTGTGCCAATACCGACTTGCAAAAGTCCAGGTATTCCCGGGGGGCGTACAAGTGTTCGATGACTTCGGTGGAAATGATGGTATCAAAGGGTTTGTCCTGCAAGGCTTCCGGCAGGGTATGTGTGTCGATATCCTGTTGAAAAAAATGTCCGGGCAGGGCACTGTTGGCCAGTTCAATACCCTGTGCTGAAGCATCAATCCCGTAAACGCCATATCCCTTTTCATGTAAAACCCGTGCCAGCGAACCATTGCCACAGCCAACATCCAGGATGCACCGGTTTCGGGCAGGGTCCAGCAGTTTTAACAATACCGGCAGGATATACTTATGCGCGTGGTTTGGGGTCAATGTTGTGTAGCCGTATTCTTTATAATGCTGCATGTTTTTAAGCGGATTCGTTGGAAGGAGGGGTGTCTGGTTGATCCATTTTTCCATACAGCTGTACTGCAGCCTGCTCCATGCTGAGTCCGGTTTCCAGTTGTTTACACCGGATCTCCAGGGTCATGGCATCCACTAAAAAACGGAACCAGCATCCCTGCAGGAAGTGAAAAACCAACCCGGGGGCGCCATCCAGCATGCCGAGGCGGAGGACATAGCGATACAGAAAATATAAAAAAGCCCGCAGGAACAGGGGCGTTTTGTCAAAGACTCTGGTTTTCAACCAGCGTTGCCGTTCAATGGGCGTTCCGCCGAGGCGAGGGGTAACCTCCCCGGCCTGTCCCTGCGCGCGCACCCGTTCGAGGGCCTCCAGGATGGCCCAACGCGTATGGCTGGCGGTAAAGCCGGACAGATTGTTTGCCACATGATCAATGATGTCCGTTTTTGGAGGCGCTTGCTGAACCCGCCCGGCGCAGACGAAATGCTGGTCATAGGCCTTGTGCTCGCAGGAGCCTTTGGTGCGGCGGAAAAGGCGGAGGTGGTAGTTGGGATAATGGCCGCCGTGCCGGATCCAACGGTTCATGAAAACGGTACGGCGGCTGAACATAACACCGTCGCTGAGACCGTTCGGGTCGAATTGGGTATTCAGCCATTGTACCAGTTCCGGCGTTGCCCGCTCACCGGCGTCCAGGTGCAGGACCCATTCGGCTTCGAAAGGGCAGTTTTCCTGCGCCCAGTTGCGCTGCAGGGCATAATTCCGGAAGGGGTGTTGTACAAACGCGATGCTCCGTTTTTTCAGGATAGCAGTCGTCTGATCGGTTGAAAAGGAAT
>CAYVDV010000276.1:0-7586 GCA_964450465.1 uncultured Saprospiraceae bacterium | reverse complement strand
CGGGTGCGTTTGGCCGGGGGTTTTTGCTTCCCCCCCCCCCCCGGTGGTTTTTTTAACCAACATGGGCCGGCGCCCCCCCGCGCGCCCAATTTTGATTAAAAATCCGACCTGTCTGGTTACAAATGGATCGGCCGGTTGGCCGTAGCCGCCAGCGCGGCCTCCTTGAATGCTTCCGTGTAGGTCGGGTGTGCGTGGCTCATGCGGGCGGCATCTTCGGCGGAGGCCCGGAACTCCATCAGGGCAACGCCTTCGGCGATCATATCCGCAGCGCGGGCGCCGACGATGTGTACGCCCAGGATCTCGTCGGTTTCCTTGTGGGCGATCACCTTGACCATGCCGTCCAGGTCCATGCTGGCCCGGGCGCGGCCGAGGGCGCGGAAAGGAAACTTGCCGGATTTGTACGGCACGCCTTTTTCCTTCAATTCTTCTTCGGTGTAGCCTACGCCGGCCACTTCCGGCCAGGTGTACACCACACCGGGAATGAGGTGGTAGTGGATATGGGGCTTTTGTCCGGCGATCGTTTCCGCTACGAATACCCCTTCCTCCTCGGCCTTGTGGGCCAGCATGGCGCCGCGAACCACGTCGCCGATGGCGTAAATACCCGGCACGCTGGTTTCCAGGTGTTCGTTGACGGGGATGCGGCCTTTTTCATCGGGGGTGATGCCGGCCTTGTCCAGGCCCAGATTATCGGTGTAGGGCCGGCGGCCGATGGCGACCAGGCAGTAATCCACATCGAAGTTCAGCGTTTTGGCTTCATCGTCGCGGCTTTTGGCAACGACCTTTACCCCGGTTTTGGAGGGGGTAACTTCGGTGACCATATGCCGGAGGTGGAACTGCATGCCAAGGCCTTTCAGGCTTTTCATCAGTTCGCGGCTGCAATCGCTGTCCATGGTCGGGATGATCCGGTCCAAAAATTCCACCACGGTTACCTGAGTGCCCAGCCGGGCGTACACACTGCCCAATTCAAGGCCGATGACGCCGCCGCCTATGATAAGCATGCTGCCGGGCACCTTGTCGATGTTGAGCGCCTCGGTGCTGGTGATCACCCGGTTTCGGTCGTAGTTGAAATTGGCCGGCACGATAGGTTTGGAGCCCGTGGCAATGATCACTTTATCGGTATCGATTTCCAGATTGGAGCCGTCGGCCTGTGCGATGCTGATCCGTTTTTTGTTGACGAAGGAGCCGTGCCCGTGATACACATCGATCTTGTTTTTTTTCATCAGGAACTCGACGCCTTTGTTGTTTTCCAGCACCACGGAGTCTTTCCGCTGGATCATCTGCGGCATGTTTACCTTCAGGTCTTTCAGGTTGATGCCGTGCGTTTTGAACGTCTTGTGCGCGTTGTGATAATGTTCAGAGGAGTCGAGCAGAGCTTTGGACGGGATACAGCCCACATTCAGGCAGGTGCCTCCCAGCACGGAATAGCGTTCGATGATGGCTGTTCGCATGCCCAATTGGGCGCAACGGATGGCGGCTACGTATCCGCCGGGGCCGGAGCCAATCACGGTGACGTCGTATTGCATAGGTTGATTTTAGTGCGTTATTGATCCTTTTTGGGGCCTTTCCCCTTGTTAAAGCGATGTTTGTCGCGGTTTCGTTTATCGCCGCCGCCGGCGTTTCCGTCCTGAGGTGGCGTGCCTGGCGGCCTGCTCTCGTTTTTCGGCGGTGCAGGCGCCTGGTCCGTGCGCGGCGGCCGGTTGTCCGAACGCTCCTGCCGGTTGTCCGGGCGCGGTTTCGGACGATCGGGCCGGCCTCCGGGCCGTTGCTGGCCGGGCCGGTTTTGCTGGCCGGGGCGCGAGCGTTCGTTTTGATCGGCTTTTTCCACCGCAGAAGCGAGGCTTTGGTCGGCGCGGCCTTTTTTCTTCTTCTTCCGTTTCTTTTTCCGTTTTTCGATGGGGAGCTGGATCACATTGTCCACATTTTCAAAATCGGGCTCCTCCTCTTCGACCTCATCGGAAGGTGGCGCCATGGCCTGGATATCGTCGAGGCTGGCGGGAAACTCGCCCAGTTTGATCATGTCGAGTACTTCCCAGACCTGATCGACGTGCAAGGGGTAAAACTTGCCGCGGTCTTCGGCATAGGTGTAGTACATCAGCCGTTTGAACACGTCGGTCTTCATGAGAATAGCCATTCCGGCGGACGTTTTCAGGCGCTCGGCCTTGTCCGGAAAATCTTCCAGCGCATCGATGTAGATATCGAGCTCGTAGTTCAGGCAGCACTTCAGGCGGCCGCACATGCCGGAAAGTTTGGTTTGGTTGATGGCCAGGTTTTGGTACCGGGCGGCGGCGGTATTCACACTTTTGAACTCGGAGAGCCAGGTGGAGCAGCAGAGTTCGCGGCCGCAGTTGCCCAGGCCGCCGATGCGCGCCGACTCCTGCCGTGCGCCGATCTGCCGCATTTCAATTTTGACCCGGAACTCGCGCGCATAGTGCCGGATGAGTTCGCGGAAATCCACCCGGCCGTCGGCGGTGTAATAAAAGGTGCATTTGCGGCCGTCGCCCTGAAATTCGACATCGCCGACTTTCATATTCAGGTCGAGCGTGCGGGCGATGGCGCGGGCGCGCACCATCACTTCGCGTTCCTGTTGGCGCAACTCATCGAGGCGCTCCAGGTCGCGTTCATGCGCTTTCCGGATCACGGCCTGTTGTTTGGCGTCGGCCCGGGTGCGCTTGCGTTTCATTTGCAGGCGTACGAGCTCGCCGGAGAGTGATATTTTACCCAGATCGTAGCCACCCGACGGCGACTCCACCAATACCCAGTCGCCGGTCATGGTCCGGGTATGGGAGGGGTTTTTAAAGAAATCTTTGCGCGAGCCGTTTTTGAAGCTCACCTCCACCATTTCGAATGGTTGGGAGTCGCGGATACCGATGGCCGAAATCCAGTCGTAGGTATTATGCCGGTTGCAGCCGCCCGAGGCGCAACCGCCGTTGGACCGGCAGCCGGAGACGGCATCTTTGCCGGTGGAACAGGAACATCCTATACAGCCCATATTTTCATGCGATGCAGTTGTTTTAAATCGTTGGAATAAAAAACAGCTGCGCTAGTTTAAGGTTTTTGTTAAAAAATCCGTGCCATAACCGTTTTCAACAGCGAAGTTGCGCTGTACAAACCCGGTGCGGACGGCTTATTTTCCCTTCAGGATGTGGTTCATCTGAATAGAGGTATCTAAAAACAGGATTTTGGGATTGGCGTTGCGTTCGATGTAGTAGATGTTTTCGTTAAGGATCCGGACCATGTCTGCGATCTTGTCGAAGGTCAGCACATGGGTCATGTTTTGTGCCGTTTGGAGTTCGTCGGGGCGCAGGCGGGCCTGCGGGTTATTCGCTACGACCATCGTCAGCAGTTCCCGGAGGAAGTGCAGGCTGTAGAAGAGGAATTGTTTTTGGTTTTCGCGGCCGAGTTTGGCAAAGTTTTCGGTCCAGCGGACCAGTTCCACGCCGTTGCCCCGCCAGCATTTGCGCAACCAGTCGAGCAGCAGGTTGGCATCGTCGTTTTCCGGGTTGTCGGCCAGTTGGAGGGCCTGGTTGAGGTCGCCGTTGGCGAGGAAGGCAATTTGCCGGGCGCGGTTGGGGTCGAGGCTGCGCCGGTCCTGCAAGCCTTCGGCGATCTCCGCGTCGCTCAGCGGATCGGTTTTAACCATCTGGCAGCGCGAAAGGATGGTTGGCAGGATGAGGTCGGCGTTTTCGGCTACCAACAGAAAGGCTGTCTGTTCCGGCGGTTCTTCGATCAGTTTGAGCAGGCGGTTGCCTTCTTTGCCGAGGTATTCGGGCAGCCACATCAGGAGTATCTTGTAGCGGCCCTCGAAAATTTTCAGGCTTAATTTTTTGAGGATGGCGTTGCATTCATCCTTGGTGATATTCCCTTGTTTGTTTTCGGCGCCCAGGCGCTGCAACCAGCTGTTGGCGTCGAGCCAGGGGTTTTCAGCGATTGCCGAGCGCCATTCTTTCACGAAGTTGGTGCTCACCGCATTGGGGCCCACGCTGGGATAGGAGAAGTGGATATCCGGGTGAATAAACTGTGCGGCTTTCCGGCAGGCGGCGCACTGGCCGCAGGGGCCTTCCTCCGCGCCGGTTTCTGCTTCGCATTGCAGCCATTGGGCAAACTCGAGCGCCAGCGCCAGGGTACCCCAGCCGGTTTGCCCCAGAAACAACAAAGCATGCGGCACGCGGCCGCTGTGGTACAGCCGGCGGAGGTGTGCCTTAGCTCGTTGTTGCCCTGGCGTTTGCATTGGTGTCGCTTTTACCTTGTTACCGTTTAAAGGCAGCCGGAATAACGAAATCAAACGATAGAGATTGAAAAAGGCGGGAAAACGGCCGGAAGTCGGCCCCCTTTACCGGGCAGGCAATTTCAAAAACTCCGGGACACGGTACGGTCCGAGTGGCCGTTTCCGGCCGCGCTGGTCAGCCAGCGCTATACGGTTGGTATGTGTTCCCCCTGCAAAACAGGGGTAAAATTCCTGGAGCTGAGGATATTGTGGTGTGCAGTTCCTTGCGGAAGTTGCACGCACAACTAATATCTTTTTACCTGCAAATACTTTACAATCAATCGTTTGTCACTCAATTTCTGCTGCACAAAACCGGGTTGAGGAGTTTTCATGGGCGAAGATAGGAAATATTGGTTGATTGTTGGTTTTTGATTGGCGGCTTACTGCTTGCGGCAGAGCGCGACCCTTACACGCGGTGCCTGGGAGCGATTCTTTACCCTGCGGAGCCAGTTATTGCGGGCTCCAACAAGTGACGCCGGAAATTGTTATAGCCTGCAAAAGCAACAGCCCAATTGTCCCGGCGCTCTAAGCAGTAACCTTCTACGTTATTAAACAATGAAAGTATCCGTCGTTCGCAAAGCCCATTTCAATGCCGCCCATCGCCTGCACAACCCATCCTGGACAGAAGCGAAAAACCAGGAAGTGTTCGGCCTGTGCAACAACCCCAACTGGCACGGGCACAACTACGAACTGGAAGTTAAAGTCACGGGGGAAATCGACCCGGAGACAGGGATGGTGGTGGATCTGGGCTGGCTGGCCGGCCTCGTCCGGGAGAAGATCGAGCGTCGTTTCGATCATAAAAACCTGAACCTCGATACGGAAGAATTCCGGCAGCTTATCCCTACTGCGGAAAATATCGTCGTAGTCATCTGGAATATCCTGCGCGAAAACCTGCCGGAGCGTTATGATCTGCATGTACGGCTGTACGAAACGCCCCGCAATTTTGTGGAATATCCGGTGGTGTAGAGCGCCGGAGGCTACTTTTTAACGCGGGTGTTTGCATTTTCCCCGTGTTCTGCCCTACATTTATACGCTTCAATCAAAGAAAATGCAGACCAGATGAAATACTATTTCGCGGCGCTCTTTTTATTGGCCTTCCACCTGCTTGCCTTAGCCCAGCAAAAGGGCGGTCCGGTCGCCAGCAATGAAAGCGACTACCTACTTGAAGAATTCCGCCTCCCCGGCGGCACCATTGGCAACAATGTAAACTGTATTGTGGAAGGGCCCTATGGCTTTCTGTGGTTTGGTACGCACGGCGGCCTGCACCGGTTCGATGGCCATGAGTTTATTACCTACGGCCCGGTGGAAGGGGATACGATAGGCGAAACCCGCTCGCTGACGTTCTCCTATATTGAAAACCTGTACTGGGACCGCTTTCACAAGCTCTGGGTGACGACCTACGGCGGCGGCCTCTACCGCTTCGACCCCGAAACGGAAACCTTCAAACATTTCACGGCCAATCCCAAAGATCCCGGCGCTATTCCCCACAATCGGGTGATGTGCGCGACGGAAGATGCCAAAGGCAACCTGTGGTTTGGTACCGAAAAAGGTCTGTGCCGGTTCGACCGGAAAACAGAAAAATTCACGACCTACTATGCTGATTCCTTGGACAGCAAAAGTCTGCGCTTCGATCAGGTCAGGAACCTGTACGTCGACAAGCAGGGTACCCTCTGGATCGGTACCGGCCAGGTGGTGTGGGGACCCGAATCCGGCGGCATCAGCTGCTATCATCCGGAGACCAATACCTTCAGCAACTACGGGTACCGGAAAAACCCGCAGGACAACGATTACCTGGGCGCCGTTGCTCCTATACTGGAAGACAGCCGGGGTAACTTCTGGGTCGGGACGACCAATGGCTTGTTCCGGATGGACCGGAAAACAGGCGCCTTTACAAAAATGCCCTTCGACCTGCACGCCCCGCATGCGCCCGGGGCGGGGGAGCAGGATGCAGTTGCCGTACACGCCATTTTTGAAGACCGGGAGGACGGCTTGTGGATAGGCACCATTAATTCAACGAATTATACTTCCCGCCTGTTGCGGTATGACCCCAAAACTCAAACCGTCCGGTATCTCCCGCTGCCATCGGCAGCCTGGCAGGTGAATGAAAGTGCTGACGGTACTATCTGGGTAAGCGGCGCCGGCGTTGGCGGAAAGGCGTGGAAAATAAAACCCAAAGTATTGGAGTTTGACCTCCAGCGGGGAGGGAATATAAAAGCGGCATTCCCGGCCTCCAAACTCTTCCGGGAATTAAGAGTAACGCCCGGATACAACTTGGTCGGCCCGATCGACATGACCATTGACCCCGCCACAGATGTCTTTTGGGTGCAATATGCCCTTGTTAAATATGACGCTGATGGTAATAAACCTGGCTTACCCGTTTTGGCCAGCTACGACCCCAAAAACAAACGCTGCGAATTTTATCCGTTAAAGGGTTTAAACAACAAAAAAAGGGATGCAAATCTGGCTGGCAACCAATTTGACGCATCCGGAATGGCCGTTGACAAATACGGTAAGGTATGGGGTACCTATGCGCACGAGCAGATCGGTATTTATTCTTTCAACCCCAAAACCGGAGCCATACAGCACTTTACGCACAACCCGAAAGACCCTGCCAGCCTCAGCTCCAATTTCATACTCCGAATGATAATGGACAGCAGGGGCGAAATTTGGGCGGCCACTTTTGGGGAGGGACTGAACCGCCTGAACCCGGCAACGGGGAAAATCACCCGGTACAACGTATTACCCAAAAACAACGCTCCTGCAGATGAGTTTCCCATCGCAATGGCTTTGATGGAAGACCTGGAGGGTAAGATCTGGGCGGGAGGGGAACTGAACATCTTTCGCGAGCCCTTTGTAACCATTATTGACCCGGCTACAGACAGCCTGCGGTATTTCCCCTTGCCACAATCCATCCGGAATGCCTCCATCCGGTTTATAGCCCAGCATCCGCAAAACCGGTACATCACATTCGCTTTGTTCGATGAGGGTGTGTGTGATTACAATGTGGAAGCGCAACACTTTGGGCCTTCCAATACCAGGAACGGGTTGTTCCCCTTCGATGATGTGGCGAGCTTGCTTTACGATAAAAACGGAGACTTGTGGGTGGCTTCGCACAGTGATGGTGATTTTGTTTTTTGGCCAACGTTCGGTAACAGTAACGATAAGTATCTTTTTAAGAACAAGTCCAACCTGGGCACCAATAACCGGCGAGCTGTCATTGGGCCGAACAACGGCCATTTGTACTTCCCCAACGATGAAGGCTGGGCAGAGATAGACCCGGACAAATTGGATGTCCAATCTCCTGTCGACTCTTCCCAAATCC
>CAYVDV010000275.1:0-7612 GCA_964450465.1 uncultured Saprospiraceae bacterium | reverse complement strand
GTCGGGCAAGCTATCGCCGGCTATCGCCGAAATAAAATACCGGGCCTCGGTCTGCATCCCCGCCTGAAAACTGACTTGCGGGCTGCTGCTGCGGGCAAGGATGTTTTGCGGCAGGGTGCCGGTGCTCGCGTACAGAATGTACTGCAGCAGATCGCCGCTTTGCAGCACGGCGCCGTTGCCGGGTTGCACGGCAGCTGCATCGGGCAAACAGACGCTGAGCGGCCCGGCAGAACCCAGCGTGCCGGCATCTGTGGTACATACGCAATCCCCGGCTCCGCTCAGTGCGGCGGTACAGCCTTGCGGGGTGGACACGGTGAGCGCAAAGGGCTGGTCGCCGGCAATGGGCAGCGACGTGAAAACTGTATCGATAAAACTGCCCTGCACTCCGGAAACCGAATAGACCGGATTGGGGTCGGCGCCATTGCTTACGGCAAAGGTGACGGTATAGGTTTCCGTGCTCAGATCGCAGATCGTTTGCGGGTTGAGCAATACGGGCAGGGCATGGACGCTAACCGCAGCCGAGCCGCTGACCGCAGCCGGGCATCCGTTGGCCGTCCCCGAGGCAAGGGTATAAACCGCATTTGCCGCCGGACTCACCGGCAGCGTATAGGACGCGCCGGCCGGATTGATCGCCGGCTGGTCAACGCCATTGACCTGATAAACAGCGCTGAAAGGCGGATTTCCACTGAACAGTAAAACCAGATTCGCCGTATCGCCGGCGCAGATATCCGTATCGGCGCCGAGCACAACACTTGCCGGCGGCTGCCAGCGCACCGAAGCGCCCAGCGCAAAAGACAAACACAGGTCATTGAGGTCGATGCCGCCGGGTATCTGGTTGCCGGCCAGGGCGACGATATAATAGGTAGTTGCGGGCGCCATTGCGCCGGGGTCAAACGCAAATGCCGGCGTGGCGCTCCAGGCGACGATATTCCAGGTCACCGGAGAAGGCGTCGTCACCAGGGCATACAACAGGATGTCGCCGGGGCCCAGGAAAACATTGCTTGCCGCCGTGGTAAACACGGAATCACCGTAGCACAGGGTAAGCGGCGCAGCATCCATGGTGCCTGCGCTGGTCGTGCAACTGCAGTTTGCACCGCCGCTGATCGAGTCAAGGCCGCATTGCCAGGAATCGGTCACGATGGCCGAATACCCTGTTTGTGCCGGGATCGGGTTGCTGGTAAAATGCCCGCTCGCAGGGTCGAAAGCGCCCGTGACGGAGCCCGCAATGGCCAGGGTGTTCCAGTCGGCGTTCAGGACGTCAAAATCGACGGTGTAGGACAGGTTGTCCGGTGCGCATACGACATTAATATTGCTGATGACCGGCGCCTGGTGCACGGTGACGGTTGCCTGGCCGGCTACCGTGCCGGCACATTGCGCATCCACGACCGACACCGGCAGGTAATTGGTGGTGCTCAGCAGGGTAGCGCCGATGGAATAGGAATTTAGCGCAGCCATAACGGTATTGGGCTGTCCGTTGCTGGTATAGGTAAACGTATAGGGCCCTTTTCCGGTAAATGTAACCGGGATAAACACCTGCTGGCCGGGGCAGACGTCAAAGGTCGCATCCATCGTCGCGGTAGGCAGGGGCAGCCAGCTAACCGGCGTCCCCGGGGAAACCGAAAGGCAGGGGTCCATCAGGTCAACACTTCCCGAGCCGTCGTTATTTCCGGCTATCGCCGAAATGTAATACGTGACGCCTGTGGTCGTCACCCCCGGCTGGAAGAGGAAATCCGGCGATGCCTGAATATCCAGTACGGTACCCAGGGCGGCGCCCGAACCGGTATGCAATACGAAGGCCAGGGTGTCGCCGGCTTCCAGCGCGGCGTCGTTGTTGTACACAGCGCTCAGGATGGCCCCGGCGCATACGTTTACCGGCGTCAGGCTCATCGTTCCGGCATCCGTCAGGCATACGCAGTTGGAAATGCCGCTGGCCGATGCCTCCCCGCAATTATTGGCATCGCTCAGGGTGAATGCGTAGGCCTGAGCCGCCGGGATCGGATTGCTGGTAAAATGCCCGGCGTTGAACGAACCGCCCAGGCCGTTTACTGTAAATGGGGGCTGGCCGGCGGCGTCGAATTCAATGGTGTATGTGCCGTTTGCCCATTGGCAGACGACCGTCAAATTGGACAGAACAGGCGGCTGCAAAAACGAAAGCGCCACCGTGTCGGCAGGCATGTTGCTGCAGTAGGCGTCGCTCAGCGAAACCAGCGTAAGCACCGTGGGATCGGACACCGGCACGCTGATTGCAGCCGGACTGCCGGCCGAGTTGATGGGCGGCTGTGCGCTGCCGTTCAGCGCGTACGTCAGCTGGAAGGGCGCTGTGCCGCTCAGCGAAACCGACACGTTGATCGTATCGCCCGGGCAGGCGGGTCCTACCAGGTCAAATTGTGCGAGGGGCAGTTCGTGGAACAGGACCGGGACGCCCTGCGCTACCGAGAGGCAGGGATCGGAGAGGTCAACATGGCCCATCGGGTCCGGGTTGCCGGCAATTGCCGAAATATAGTAGGTAACACCCGTCTGCATGCCCGGGCCAAACGCAAAGCCCGGCGTAGCGCTCCAGGCCAGGATCTGCCCGGCCGGCAAAGACGGGTTGGTATGCAGGATAAACAGCAGCGTGTCGGTGTTGTCCAGTACCTGATTCCCGTTATGTGTGGCCAGCACAGAGCCGCCCGCACAACCGTGAAGCGGTGTCAGGTTCATAGACCCGGCATCGGTGGCGCAGAAGCAGCCCGACTGGCCGCTGACCTGGACATCGCCGCAGTCGTTGGTATCGTGAAATACGAAGTTATACGCCTGTGCGATCGGCAGGGGCGTGCTGATAAAATGCGTGCCGGTAATGCCGACAAAGGAGCCGCTGCCGCTGACCAGGGTCATGGGCGGTTTGGCACTGAGGGCATCAAATTCAATGGTATATGTTCCGGCTATGCTGTCGCAATTAAACTGCAGGTTTCCGAACGAAGGCGGGTAGTTGATAGTGACCGTGGCATCGCCGATCACCGTGCCGATACAACCCGGGGATTCCACGCTGAGGAGTTCGTAGGTGGTCGTGCTCGTTATATTTACCGGAATAAAATACGGATCGTCAAACGTCTCGACCGTAGGCTGAACGACGGAGTTGGCGCTATACACCAACACAAACGGTCCGCTGCCGGTAAAATCGACCATGACCGTAGTGTCTGCCTGATTGCAGAAGGTCATGTCGCCCGACAGAAATGCCGTGGAAGGCGTGAATACGGCCACTACAGCTGCCCCCGATACAATGCCGGTACATACGCCGTTGGTGAGGCTCACCAGCCGGTAAATAGTCCCCACTGGCGGATTCACAGCGATCACATACGGGTTGGTCGAAGTCGTGACCGGAGGCAGGGTATCGTTTCCGGCGGAATACTGGAACGTGTACGGCCCGGCGCCCTGAAAGGTGATCGTTACCGTCGTTCCGCTGCCGCCCTGGCAGATCTGTCCGCCGCCGGATATTTCTGCCGACAGGCCGGGGTTGACGGTGACTACGGCTTGTCCGGACACGGTGCCCGGGCAGCCGCCTGTTTGCACACTCGTCAATTCGTAGGTAACGGACGTACCGGGGCTCACCACCCAGACGGAGGGATTGGCGGTCAGGGTGTCCGGTGGCTGGGGCACGCCATTCGCCGTATAATTGACGCCAAAAGGAGGTTCGCCGGTGAACGCAATGGTCAGCGGTACCAATTCGCCTGCGCAAACCACCGTATCGCCGCTCAGAGTGGCGGTGGGCGGGGTCGAGGCCAGCACGGCAAAGGAACCGCTGACCGGACCGCTGCAGCCGCCGCTCATGACATCAATCAGAGTATAAACCGTGAAGCCGATGGGCGGGGTGACGGGGATTTTGTACAGTGTATCGGAAGTGCTTAGCGGAGGCATGGTGTCTTTGCCGGCAGCATAAATAAACGTGTAGGGCGCCGGTCCGGTAAAGCGTATCCGGAGCGTATCCGTTTGTCCGGCACAATGGTACAGCGTGTCGCTGATCAGCTGGGCCGTGGGCACCGGGAGCACAACGACGGTATCCATACCGGAAACCGCGCCCGGAATGCCGTTTGCGCTCATGCTGTCCAGCTGGATCACCTGCGTGCCGGGCGAAAAGATCGGGGTGAGAAATATATAAGGATTGTTGTTGGTCGTAAGCGGCGCTTGCTGAAAGCCGTTGATGGAATACACAAAGGTAAACGGGGGATCGCCTCCGGTAAAATCGATGCGGAGGGTATCCCGCTGCCCCGCGCAAAGTGTGTCGGGGCCTGCAAGGCTGAGTACGGCCTCAGGGGCTGCCAGGGCGCCGTTCATGCGGCCATACTCCTTGTTTGCCTGTTCCCGGAACAGGGGAGATCCGGAAGGTGGGAGGGATGTTCGGGGTTGCGCGGCGAGGAGCGCCGGCAGCAGGAATAATACGGGCGCGAAGGCCCAAAAACCGGTTTTGCGAAAGCAGAAAAAAGTCACGGGAGGAATTGTTTTAATGGTCCTGGAGCGTGAAAAAGGAATATTTAAAAAGATTAAGCAGAACAAATTTATCGATTTAGCCCCGGCGAAGGTAGCGCTTCACTACTTTTGACGCGCCAAAATTATCGGATTAACGTGTACCAGGAACTCTTAAATAAGTTAAATGCCCGGCATGTCACTTTAGTGGCAGTGTCGAAGACGCACCCGCCGGAACGCATTCTGGAATTGTACCGGCAAGGACAACGAATTTTCGGCGAAAACCGTGCACAGGAACTCGCCGCCAAGGCAGAAAAATTGCCTCCGGACATCGAATGGCACATGATCGGACACCTGCAAACCAACAAGGTCAAGTATATCGCAGGATTTGTCCGTATGATCCATTCGGTGGACAGTCTCCGCTTGTTGCAGGAAATCGACAAGCAGGCCGCCAGGGCAGGTCGCGTCATCGATTGCCTGCTCCAGTTTCACATTGCCCAAGAGGAAACCAAGTTTGGACTGGATGAGGAAGAGGCCCGCCAGTTGCTCGACAGCGACGCGTATCGCGCCATGTCCAATATCCGGATTTGCGGCGTGATGGGCATGGCTTCCCTGACGGAGAACGAAGATCTGGTGCGGGGCGAGTTTCGACATCTGAAGCGTATTTTTAACCAACTGAAAACCAACTGGTTCCGCGACGAGGATCATTTTTCCGAAATTTCCATGGGGATGTCTTCCGACTGGGAGTGGGCGGTGGAGGAGGGGAGTACCATGGTACGCATCGGCAGCCTGCTTTTTGGCTCCCGCGCCTGACGGCAAGGCACATTCCGGTTTTTTGGCAATTCATTCATCCGGGGGCGCAGCCTCCTGAATTGCCTGCGTTATGATCCGAACGACTCTGATTATCGCTTTCCTGAGTACCGCTGCCGCCGTTGTTGCACAACCCCGGCAATCGGACATCCAGCCCAATGCCTTCCGGCTGACCTGGGAAACCAGCCAGGTCTCCGCCGCCGTTGTCTTTTACGGTACCCAGCCGGATCAGATGAACCAGTTTATTCCCATCGCGGACCAAACCAAGGCGCACACCGTACAACTCAACGGCCTCCAGCCCGCTACCATTTACTGGGTCCGCGTGGCGACGATCGAAGGGCAGGACACGACCTATGCACCGGCCATGCCCTATGCCACGCAGTCGCTGTCTTCGGGGCAGATCAAGGTGTTTTTCAACCAGGGGATCGACCCTTCTGCTGCCAACGGCCTGCAACCCGACGGCACTACCTATGCCGATGTGCTGGCAGAAACCCTCGCCCGCATCGGTGCGGCCCAGCAAAGCATCGATGTGGCCATGTACAACTGCAGCCGCAGCGATCTGGTAACCGCGCTCACCTTTGCCCAGGGCAGGGGCGTGCAGGTCCGCTTTATTGCCGCTTCCGCCACGGACAACAATGCCCTGAAGCCGGCGCCGCTGTTTCCGGTGCTGTACGGAAACCATACGGCCCTGATGCACAACAAGTTCATGGTCATCGACGCGGATTTGCCCGACCAGGCCTGGGTGATGTCGGGGTCTATGAACTGGACCGTGAGCAATATGATCCAGGATTACAACAACACCCTGTTTATTCAGGACCAGTCGCTTGCGCGCGCCTACGAAATGGAATTCGAGGAAATGTGGGGCGGGAACGGTCCGCTTCCCGATATTTCCCAGAGCCGTTTTGGCAACAGTAAAACCGACAATACGCCGCACCAGTTCCTGATCGGGGGCCGGGAGGTGGCCTGCTATTTTTCCCCGACTGATCAGGTGACGCAGCATATCGTGGATGCGATCGACGGGGCCGACCATCAGGCCAGTTTCGCCATCTTTACGTTCACGAAAAACGAGATTGGAAATGCCCTGATCGGAGCCCATAATTCCGGCGCCTGGGTGCGGGGGATCATCGAGAATATCGATGACCCCGGCGCCGAATACAGCTGGCTGCTGAGCAAAGGAGTGCCCGTCAAGGCACATCCGGCGAGCAGCCTCCTGCACCACAAATACGCCGTACTGGATGCGGGCTACCCGCTATCTGACCCGACGGTGGTTACCGGATCGCACAACTGGAGCCAGTCGGCCGAGAGCGTCAACGACGAAAATACCCTGATCATCCGCGACAACAACATTGCCACGCTGTTTCAGGCCGAATTTGAGCGGCGCTGGTGGGAAACGGGCAGCGCTACGGTTTCCATCGATGATCGTCCGATAGAAGTGTTTCCCAATCCGGTCCGGGATGTATTGTTCCTGCGCCAGCCGGACGGGGATTTTTGGGCAGGCCGGTTCGAGATCCGGGATCTGAACGGCCGGCTTTGCCATTCCGGTGAAGTATCCGGTCCAGAGACGCGCATTACCCTGCCAATACTGGCGCCAGGAATCTATTTTGTTCGCATAAGTACTGACCGTGGCAACACCAACTTTCCGATTCAAACGCTTCAGCATTGAGCAGTCCGGCGTGACGCACCCCGTTGGCACCGATGGCGTATTACTGGGCGCCTGGGCGAGGGTAGGGGAGTGCCGGCACCTGTTGGACATAGGCACCGGAACCGGTTTGATCGCGCTTATGCTGGCACAACGCACTGAACAGCAGCCGGATACACATATTACTGCTGTGGAGATCCACCACAATTCCCGGGTCTGCGCAAGCCGGAATTTTGCTGCCTCACCCTGGGCGGGGCGCCTGCACGCAGTGGAACAGCGCATACAGGACTTTGCCGCAGCTGCGACCCGGCAGTATGACCTGATCGTAAGCAATCCCCCCTTCTTTTCGGAAGCCGTTGTTTCGCCGGACCCCGCCCGCCGGCTTGGCAGAACGGCCATTGCGCTTAGCCTGACAGAATTATTGGATGCCGTGAACCGGCTGCTGACGCCGGACGGCAGGTTTTGCACTATTTTGCCACAGCCGGAAGGGCAGCGCCTTTGTGAACAGGGAGCTACCAAAGGCTTGTATTGCACCCGGCAGACCCTCGTGCATGGCAGGGCAGGCAAATCGGTGGAACGGCTACTGTTGCAACTGGAACGGAACCCGTATCCCTTTGAACGCGAGGTGATCGAGATCTACGCCGGAGGGAATGAATATTCAGAAGCGTTTCGGGCAATGACGCGCGAATTCTATCTGCATTTTTAGGGCAAAACATGAATCAT
>CAYVDV010000274.1:0-7618 GCA_964450465.1 uncultured Saprospiraceae bacterium | reverse complement strand
TGATCTGTTGTTGCGCCCCGGCAACCGCAAGGCTTTTACCGATCGCGCCCAGGTCAGTGAAAACCGCCCGCCGGTAGATCTCATTGAAAATATTACCACCCCCACATTGATCCTCTGGGGGGCGGAAGACACGCGTATTTCACCCGAATATGCGTACGAGTTTCACCGGAAGATCCGCAGGGCGCTGCTCAAGATCTATCAAAATACCGGGCACTGGCCGCAGGAGGAAAATCCGGTGCAGTCTGCCAAAGATGTACAAGCCTTTTTGGAAGGGCGGTTTTAGAATCAGATGGATTACCAAACTTTATTAGATGCGATTGCCCGGGAAGTTGCGCCCTTAGCCGGTGAAGGGGCGGTGGCTTCCTATATTCCCGAATTGGCAAAAGTGCCGCCGGACCGATTTGGCATGGCGCTGATCACCCTGGACGGACAACTCTATACCACCGGTGACGCCCACGAGCGTTTTTCAATTCAAAGTATTTCCAAGGTATTTACCCTGAGCCTGGCTGTTCAAAACATGGGGGAACGGCTTTTTGAACGGGTGGGTAAAGAGCCTTCGGGCAATCCCTTCAACTCATTGGTGCAGTTGGAATACGAACAAGGGATTCCGCGAAACCCCTTTATCAATGCCGGGGCGCTGGTCGTGACGGATGTGTTGTGCGCCATGTTTCCGGATGCCCGTGACGCCGTGCTGAATTTTGTCCGCCGGCTAAGCCTTTGCCCGGATATTCCGTTTGATATGGCAGTGATGGCCTCGGAATATGCCACGGGGTACACCAATGCCGCCTTGGCCAACTTCCTGAAGAGCCACGGCAACCTGCACAACGAGGTAGGCCGGGTGCTCGATGCGTATTGCCATTTTTGCGCACTTTCCATGTCCTGTATTGAGTTGGCGCAAGCTTTTCTTTTTCTGGCCAATCACGGCATATTGCCCGGCACTGCGGAGCGTCTGCTTACCGTCAGCCAGACCAAGCGGCTCAATGCTATTCTGCTCACCTGTGGTTTCTACGACGAAGCCGGGGAGTTTGCCTTCCGGGTCGGCTTGCCCGGCAAGAGCGGTGTGGGCGGCGGCATTGCTGCCGTAATGCCGGGTCGTTGGGCAGTTGCCGTTTGGAGCCCGGAGATTAACCGGCACGGCAACTCGGTGCGGGGGATGAAAGCGCTGGAGCTGCTGACAACCATGACGGAAGAGTCAATATTTTAGCCGGAACTAATCGTCCAGCCCTTCTTCTTCCCGCTCAAATCCATCGCTCGGTGTGTCTCTCCAGCGATGCATCTGGCACCAGGCACAGTCGTCGCGGTTGCAGCCCGGGCTAAAGCGGGCGGCCTGGATATTGGCCCAGGTTTCGCGGATCAGGCCTTCCACAAAACGAATATCTTCAGGACTGTAGGCGATTTCGGTAATCGGAAAAGCGCCCCGTTTGTCGGGTTCGAGCCAGGATACGGCAACCTTTCCCACAGGCTCGGGGTAGATCCGGGCATTTTCGATCAGGATTTTATAGAAGGCCAATTGTCGCCAATAAACACCGCCGAACGGTTGCTTTTCATCGGGAGGAGCTGTTTTCAGGGCATCGGGAGCGCCGGTTTTATAGTCGACCAGCCGGATGGTATTATTGTCCAGCCACTCGATCTTGTCGATTACACCCTTGAGTGGTATACCCCCGAACTCCACGCGGTCGATGCGGCGTTCGGCGATGGCGCGTTTGCGCCAAAAGGGCACCTGCTCGACGTGAATACGGCGGAGATATTCCTTGCCCAGGGCGAGCCGTTGAACGTAATTGTTTTCGGAAAAATGGCTGCGTTGTTGCTCCATTTCTGTGTTGAACAGGCGCAGCAGGCTTTCTACGGCCGGGAAACGGAGTTTTTTATCGGCCTTCATGCGGAGCAAAAACTGCTGCAGGGTACTGTGCATGGCTACCCCGAATGCGGCAGCCTCGCTCATGGCTCCCGGTATTTTCAGGAAGTCTTCGTAATAAAAGGCAAGCGGACAGCGGAGGTATCGGTTGAGCGCGGTGACACTCAGGGAGAAGTCGCGCAGCATCGCTTCGAGCGCGACAGGCTCGGGCAGGGCAATGTGAGGCTGCTCCGGATCAAGCAGCAACAGGGTTTGTGTTTCGAGCAGCTCTGCCTGTGCGACCATGGCCGGCTCATGCGGAAGGCCGCTTTCTTCTACGAACATCGACTGGGTAAGAGGCTTGCCATCATCGCCTGTGCGGGCGTAGGAGATATGGAGATTTTGTTTGGCGCGGGTCATTGCGACATAAAAAAGCCGCCGCCGCGCCTCCAGGGCATCCTCTTCGCCGGAGGGGACCAGGGTTGGGGGCAGTACAAACCGTCCGCGGTTGCTACCCGTACTTTTTTCCCAGGCATCGGCGGTGCAGTCAAACAGAAAAACGTGGCCAAATTCGAGCCCTTTGGCGCCATGTGCCGTCAACAGTTGAACGCCCGGACCGGCCAGTACGTTTTGTTGGAGCGTCAGGGGAAGCCTGTTGTCGTCCATACTGTCGAGCAGGTTGAGCAGGCGGGCCAGGCCTGCCTCGCCGCGGCCAGAATGGGGGGCGAAGAGGCGCGGGGACCGGTTTGTTTCCGCTTCTACAAAATCGAAGAAGGTGTACAAGGCCTGCAGGTGGCTGAGCTTATCAGGTTGTTGCAGCGCCCAGTTCAGGAGGCCGGTTTGGGTGAACAGGCGTTCGAGCAACTGCGGCAGCGGCAGATTATACACGGCCGCGATCCAGGAATCCAGCCGGGTACTCAGGGGTTCGAATGCTTCCGGACGCTTCAGGTTCAGGCTTTGCAGAAACTCCGGCGAGCTGAGTGCTTTGCGCCAATAGCCGCTGGCGGGCGCGTGCGATACATCCGGATTTTCATAAAGAGATGTCCGGGAAACATCCTGGCCTGGCCGGGCATAGGTGTGGGCCGCCACGGCCAACTGGGCCAGATCGCCGGGATCGAGGCCAAAAAAGCCGGCGTGGAGCAGGCGGAACAAGCGGTGCTCGCCGGAGAAGGGTTGCCGGGCTTCTTCGCGCAGGTAGCACAACAGCTCTCGAAACTGCTGGATAAGGGGCAGGTCGAGTATGTTGACGGGGCGACGGGTATGGTAGGGAATCTTCTTTTTCCCCAGCAAAGCCATCAGGCGTTGTGCCTGTTTATGCCGGGCGTAGATCACGGCGATTTCGTCAGGGGCAACTCCATCCTTGATGAGACTATCGATCTGTCGTACGATATCTGTCAGTTCGTGCAGACGGTTTTCGTACACGCGCAGCCGTGCTGTACTGCCCTCCGGCAGATGGGCGCGCAGTTTTTTCTCCAGGGGGGTGTCGAGGAGCCGCACGGCGCGGATCTCGTTTTGTTCGATTACTTTTTCTGCGGTATCGAGGATACGCTGGCCGGAGCGGTAATTGGTGTCCAGAACCACCGTTTCGAGTCCGGCGCTGTAGGTTTGATGAAAATGGCGCAGGTGTTCCAGCCGGGCGCCCTGAAATTCGAAGATGCTCTGGTCGTCGTCCCCGACAATAAAGGCATTGGGTACTTCCCAGTAATGCAGGAGCATTTGCAGCAGGCGGTATTGGGCGCCATTGGTATCCTGGAACTCATCCACCTGAACGTACAGGTAACGCTCCTGGTAGCTGCGCAGGAGCGCTTCGTTTTTTTCAAAGGCGCGCAGTACCCAAAGAATCATGTCCTCGTATTCATAGCGGCCCGCGTGCTCCATGGCATGGAGGTATTTGGGGTACAGGTCAGCGGCGGCTTTCAGGCGCGTCATGCGCCCGGTGGCTTCCTGCACCAGAGCGGTTTTGGGGTCGCCTTTACGGGCATTTCGGGTATTGACTTTGTAGATAAAATCCGGGTTTTCGGGCAAGCCCTGCAAAAAGGCATCGGCAGCCTTCAGGATCAGTCCCGGCACCCAGCCTTCTTTTTTCATGGTAGCAAAGAGGTCGCGCAGGTGATTTTCGAACTGGAAGGCATCTTTCCTGCCCTCCCGGAGTGGGTGCTCGGGGGGCAGTTCGGCCAGCAACTGGCGCACAATTTCGATGCGTTCGAGATCAGAGACCGGTTCCAGGCGTCCTTTTCCGAAATACTCCATGTTTTCCTGGATCACTCGGTTGCAGAACCCGTGAAAGGTGCTGATCGGCACCCGGTGTGCATCGGGCCCAATCATCTCCAGGAGGCGTTCGCGCATGGCGCTGACCCCGGCATCGGTAAAGGTAAGGCAGAGGATATTTTGCGGACGCGCGTCGGTGTCGAGCAGGATCTTGCCGATGCGGGCGGCCAGGATATGGGTTTTCCCCGTGCCCGGGCCTGCAATGACCAGCACCGGGCCTTCCACCTGTTCGACCGCGCGACGCTGAGCGTCGTTGAGGGCGCTGAGCAGTTCGCGGAAGGCGTCGTTGCGTTGGGCTAGGGTGGGCATACTCAGAGCGACTGGCACAATTCCACCAGCACGCCGTTGCTCGATTTCGGGTGCAGGAATGCCACGAGTTTGTTGTCGGCGCCGCGTTTGGGTTCGCGATTGAGCGGAATAAAGCCTTCCTGTTCGAGGCGGTCGATCTCGGCGCGGATGTCGGCTACTTCAAAGGCAATGTGGTGAATACCTTCGCCCCGCTTTTCAATGAATTTGGCGATAGGGCTTTCGGGGTCTGTCGCCTCCAGCAGTTCAATCTTGCTCTCACCGATGTGAAAAAAGGAAGTGGAAACTTTTTCGGTCTCAACTGTTTCAACCTTGTAATGCGCTTCGCCGAGGAGTTTTCGGAATAGATCGTTGCTTTCGCTCATCTGGCGTACCGCGATGCCGATATGGTCTATGCGTAGCATATTGAATTGGTGTTGCGGTTTCGGAACGAAACCTATTTCTTTTTCACAAAGATACCTTTTTCTCCGGTGAAGCGGATGAGTTCGGCCTTGCGCGCGTCGATTTCTGCGGGGTTGGTGTAGTTAAACTGAATGCCGATCTGATGGCCGCGCTGCTGGAGATGATACACCTCGTAACCGGCGCCCTGAAGTTTGGCGATCAGGCGGTCGGCGTTGTTGCTGTCCTGCAGGGTGGCGATTACAAGGATACACTGCCGGCCTTCGGTTTTCGGCGTTGGTTTAGCGCTGGGTGGCGCTTCATTTTGGCGACGCATCATTTCCACTTTTTTAGCGGCTGCTTCTTCTACTTCGTCGTTCAGATCCTGGTCTTCGGGTTCCGGTTTGGCCGGTGCAGTGGCGGGTTTATCTTTTTCCGCCAGTTTGGCCAGGTCTGAAATGCCAGGCATGGGGGACACTTTGGTTGGCGTGGTATCGGATTCCTGGAGCAGCTCGGTGGCCTGGCGTTCCTGATCCTGGTTTTTCTTGTTTACCCACCACCAGATTCCAAAAGTAGCGGTGATTATAATCAGCCCGATGCCGATACCCGTACCGAATTGGGCTGCGGAAGAGCGGGGGGCGGTATAAGGCTCGCTCACAAAGTTGGGCGGTGGCGGCAGGGGCGGCACCGATGGTGTAGCGGTTGTTTTACCCTGGGTTGGCGGGGTGGTTTCCGCGGTTTTGCCGGCGCTCTGTTCGGTAGCCGATGCCGGTTTTTCGCTTACCTCGCGGGAACGGGCAATGGGCGAGAATTGCAAGGGCGGAAGGCCGTAAGAGCCGGCATGGAAATTGGTGGCATCGGGCAAAAACTGGATTTTTTGCACGTAATTTTTATACAGGCGACCGATGCCGGGCAAGGTCACGATCTCGCGCTGATCGAGCTGGGCCTGCATTTGTTCGACAAATTGCCGGATTGCATCGCGGGCTTCATCGGTAGGGATATGATAGGTTTTGACCAGCTCGTCTACCAGAATGCCGTCGTCCACCGCCAGGTTTTCACTAAAGCTCAATGTCTTGGACGGTGGAGTGACAGCTCCGCCGGCATAATCCACGGCAGCAGCGGCCCGGGATGCAGTAAAGCCGCCAAAGCCCGGAATGCTGAGCGTGTCGTGCAGAAAAAGCAGTTTTTCAATATGGGCAGCAATATCAATTTGCATAGTATTGTTGGGTTGAATCTCGGTAACAAGGGACGCGTTCATGTAAAATTGGATTACGAATTAGAGGACAAAAATACGATTTTTAGACCGCCTTGCAGCCTAAAAACAAGCTTTTACCAAGGCGCAAAAATTATAATGCAAAAAAAAGGCCAATATGTCATTTGTCCTCCCGGGAATACCCGGATAAATTGGTGTCTATTTAACAATAAGTCCGTAGTTTTGAGCTCGACTAAACTTTTTACCACTAATATATGAGCGAGATCGAAAGCTTCTTTAAATCCGCTTTTTCTGTTGACAATGTAATTTTCGGATTTGACGGAAGTGATTTAAAGGTTTTGCTGATCCAGCGCGGTGCAGCGCCCTTTAAAGGGAAGTGGGCTTTGCCGGGCGATTTGGTATATCCGAACGAAAATCTGGATACTGCTGCAGAGCGGGTATTGGAGCAACTGACCGGCCTGCGCGGGGTATATTTGGAGCAGGTGAAAGCCTTTGGCGCCGTCAACCGGCACCCGCTCGGGCGGGTGATCACCATAGCCTATTACTCCCTGATCAAGATAAGCGACTACGTGGTGACGCCCGCTTCGTTTGCCCAATCGGCCAGTTGGCATTCGGTGTCGGAGGTTGGCGAGCTGGCTTTTGACCACAATGAAATTTTGGAAACCTGTCTCCGGCGCCTCAAATTAAAAGTGCGCATGGCTCCGGTTGGTTTTGAATTGTTACCCCCCAAGTTTACACTCACCGAACTGCAACAGCTGTACGAGGCTGTCCTGCTGGAAAAACTGGACAAGCGCAATTTCCGGAAAAAGATCCTCTCCATGAAGCTTCTGCTCGATCTCAATGAGTTGCAGGAGGGCGTGGCGCACCGCCCGGCCAAGTTGTACCAGTTTGACCGGGAGCACTATGAGCAATTTGTAGCCGAAGGCTTTAGTTTTTATCTCTGATCCGGCATCAGCGTACGATGCTGAGCGTCTGACGACCCAGGCGCTGCCCTTTGCTTTGCAACTCCAGATAGTACAGACCAGTATCCCATGTATGCACCGGGATCGTGAAGGTTCCATCCGGGGCTTCGCCGCTGGCCTGTAGCCGGCCGAGGGGGTCAAATGCGAACCACTCTACCGGCTGGTTGAAGGGCCATTCGACCCGTACCCAGCTGCGCGCCGGGTTGGGGCTGATGCGGGGTTTCGGCGTGGTAGCGGTTGCGGTAGCTGTTGTCGTGCAGTCCACCAATTCTGTTTTATACATCGTCAATCCGCCGCGCAGGTTTCCGACCACCATTTCCAGAATGCCGTCGCCGTCGAGGTCGCCGAATGCAGGTGCGCTCCGGTTGCCGTCGTCCACATTGCCCCATTTTTTTGAAACGGCGGTGAATGGACTTTCCGATGCGACCACATTTTCATAGGCTTCCAGGTGGCCTTCCTGGGCGCCACATACCAGCAGCAGGGAGCCGTTCGACTGCCGGATCAGCACCGGTACACTAAAGCCCACATCCGATGGAAATACCTTGGTATTCACATCGCCGAGTTTACTGAAGGTCGGCGCAGCGCTGAAAATTGGGTTGTCGCTGGCACCGGTGTTCTTGAAGAAGTTGAGGTTTCCGTTGCGTTCGCCCATTACAA
>CAYVDV010000273.1:0-7640 GCA_964450465.1 uncultured Saprospiraceae bacterium | reverse complement strand
CGTCCGGCGGTAAACCCCAAAAAACCAAATGAAAACAATCTTCCTACTGTGATTATATCTCTGCTGTGTGTAACCGGCTTGAGATATGTACTTTATACGGCACTACCCTAGGCGGGTCACATTTCATGTGAAATTTTTTTTGAACAAAATATCCCGGATTCCGATTACAGCATGCAATCAAGCGGTAAAGCCTACCTTTGCCGGCCAACAATTGTGTTTTCCTTAAAAATTTTTACCCGCGATGAATACATTTTTGACCACCCTCCATTCCTATAACCGTTACCTGATCCTTGTCGCCCTGGTGTTTGTCCTGTTCCGCGCTTTCAGCGGATGGCTTGGCCGCAAACCCTTTGAAAAGATGGACAATACCGCTTCGCTGGTATTGCTCATTTTGGCGCACCTGCAGCTCCTCATCGGCCTGATCATGTACGCCTTTACCAGTACCTGGACGCAAACCGCCTTCGCCGATTTCGGTGCGGCCATGAAAGATCCCATGCAGCGGTATTTCGCCGTAGAGCATATAACCGCCATGCTGATCGCCATCGTGCTGATCCAACTGGGTCGCACATTTTCCAAAAAAGCAGCCGACGATACCGGCAAACACCGCAAACTGGCTGTTTATACAAGCATAGCGCTGCTGATCATCGCCGCCACACTGGCGCAAAAAGGCCTTTTGTTTGGCACCCTGACCCCTGCGGGGTAAATGCTGTCCGTACGCTGTAGAGACGCGATGCATCGCGTCTCTACAACGAAACGATCAACGTACCAATTTCTGTTATGCAAAAACCAGGTTTACCGGAAGGAACCCGCGACTTTGGCCCCGAACAGGCCCGCAAACGCGCGTTTATCTTCGATACGATACGATCGGTATTCATCAAATTTGGTTTTCAACCGCTGGAAACGCCGGCGATGGAAAACCTGAGCACGCTTACCGGCAAATACGGCGACGAAGGAGACCAGCTCCTGTTCAAGATCCTGAACAACGGGGATTTTCTGAAAGACGCCGACCCGGCCCTGCTGGCTGAAAAGAACTCGGCGAAGCTCATACCTGTCATCTCCAAACGAGGCCTGCGCTACGACCTGACGGTGCCTTTCGCGCGTTTTGTGGTGATGAACCGGCATGCCCTGACCTTTCCCTTCAAACGCTATCAGATCCAGCCCGTCTGGCGCGCCGACCGGCCGCAGAAGGGCCGCTACCGCGAATTCTTCCAGTGCGACGCCGATGTGATCGGGTCCGACAGCCTGTTGTACGAAACCGAACTGGTACAGATCTACGACGAGGCCTTTGCCCGCCTGCAAATCCCCGTGGAAATCAAGATCAACAACCGCAAGGTGTTGTACGGTATCGCCGAAGCAGCCGGTATTGCCGACCGGTTCGTGGACATGACCGTTGCCATCGACAAACTGGACAAGGTAGGCATTGAAGGCGTGCGCAAGGAACTGTCGGAACGCGGGGTGCCCGCCGGCGCTGTTGCAACCATTGAACAGATCCTCGCCGCCCCCACGCTGGCTTCCCTGCGCTTCGTGTTTGAAAAGAGCGAAACCGGCCAAAAGGGGCTCGACGAACTGGAACGCGTCTTTCACCTGCTCGGAAAAGTATCGCTTAAAAACGAGGTCAAGTTTGACATCACCCTGGCGCGCGGCCTGAGCTATTATACCGGCTGCATCCTCGAAGTGGCGGCTATTGGCGTAAAAATGGGCAGCATCGGCGGCGGCGGGCGCTACGCCGATCTGACCGGTGTGTTTGGCATGCCGGGCCTTTCAGGGGTGGGTATTTCCTTTGGCGCGGACCGGATTTACGACGTACTGGAAATGCTCGACCGCTTCCCGGAAGCCGTGGCGGAAACCGTGCGGGTACTCTTTGTCGCTTTTGACGAACCGACGCACGAATATGCCTTCGAATGCGTCAGCCGTGTACGGGCAGCCGGAATTCCGGCCGAGCTCTACCCGGAGCCGGGCAAGCTGAAAAAACAATTTGAATATGCAGCCAAACGCAATATCCCCTGGGTAGCCATCGCCGGGGAAGCGGAAATGCAAAAAGGGACCCTGGCGGTGAAAAACCAGCAGACGGGGGAGCAACGGGAGATGACCCTGGAGGAGCTGATTGCCGTGTGCTAAACTCATGCCGCACTATGCGGTCAATGCTCGTCGGGGCCGAAGTCCTTTTCAACGTTCGGGATGGCTCCGGCTTCACCGGGCAGGTCTCTAAGGTACTTATACTTCCAAAACGTTTCGAGCGCTGCGATCCGGCAGATCGTCCAGCCGGCCCGGCCATCTAGGAAGCCCCGGCGCAGCAGATAGTTGCGCACCCATTTCAGGGCCGGGTTGACCAACAAATTCCACCAATGCGCCTTTTTTCCCCGGGTATGCATGGCTTGCGCACCAATTTGGGCGTATTTCCGCGCCCGGCTGAAGTGTTCCTCCACCGTATAATAGCTGTAATGCAGCAGATCGCCTTCGAGCAGGGCGCTTGTGCAGCCCTGGTTTAGTTCCACCTTGTCGTGTGGATTTGTGCCGCCCCAATGCCCCAGCCGGCGGTCGAAGAGCCGCAACTTCCGGTCGGGGTACCAACCGCTGTACCGGATCCATTGCCCGCAGTAATTGGTGCGCCGGTTCATCCGGTAACCGTCGAAACGCCAGTCGGCTTTAGCGGCCAGGATAGACCGGCGCAGTTCGGCGCTTAGGGCTTCGTCGGCATCGAGGGAGAGCACCCGGGGATGCAGGGTTTGTTCGAGCGCGAAATTCTTTTGTTCGATGTGCCCGGCAAAAGGATGTTGAACTACCCGCGCGCCCTTGGCCCGGCAGATCGCCACGGTTTCATCCGTGGAAAACGAATCGACTACCACCACCTCATCAACTACTCCTGCGAGCGAGTCGAGGCAGCGCCCGATATTGCGTTCTTCATTGAAGGTGATGATCGCCGCGGAAAGCGCAATATTCATGGTTTACTGTCCAAGCAGAATAGGTGCGGCCTTGCCGTTGCCGAGCACCACGATCTTGGCGTTCGGAGAGGAGACCAGTTCTTTCTGCACTTTGATCTGCTCGTACTGCAGCAGTTTGTCGGTCAGCGAGGAAGTCAGGATGCGCTGATAGTCCGCAATACCCTGAGCCTCCACGCGCTTGCGGTCGGCTTCCTGCCGCTCCTTATCCAGGACGAACCGCATTTTTTGCGACTCCTGTTCGGCGTTGATCTTTGCCTCGATGGCGGTTTTGACCGATTGCGGCAGGTTGATGTTGCGGATCAGCACCTGCTCCTGCACGATACCGCGTGCCTCAAATTCCTTTTCGAGGGCTTCGGTCAGGCGCTGCTGGAACTCGTCGCGTTTGGTGGAATACAGCGCAACGGCATCATAATATGCGGCAAAGTCGCGGATCTTGGTCCGGGTGATGGGGCGTACTACGATATCCCGGTAGTCTTTTCCAATAGTCTGCAGGATGCTTGGCGCTTTGTCGGGCTGCACGCGAAACAGCACAGTCAGGTCGATCACGACCTCCAGACCGTCGGCGGAGAGCACGCGGATGGCGTCGTCGCCCATTTTGGCCCCTTCATCCTGTACGGCGGACATGGTGTAGTTCTGGGTTTTGATGTCGAACTCCACAACTTCGACCAGCGGATTGACCACATTGAGACCTTCGGTCAAAATGCCGGGTTGTACTTTTCCAAACAGGGTTTGCACCCCAACAATACCGGGTGAAATTTGCACAAAACAGGACGTGAGAATGCCAAGCACTACCAGGGCAATACCGACCAGGCGGCCCATTTTACCAAAAGAAGCCATATTCGGATTGGCTTTGGAAAGGGTGGACGTAATAACGGCGACAAGGACGCCAAGTATAGCTAAAAACATGATGATCTTTGATTTGGTGAATTGTCAGGATGGAAAATTACGGATTAAATCATTCCCGGCGTCAATTTTTAGATTAAACATGGATAGCCGGCGACCTAAATCGCCGGCGTAAACTGGCGAAGCATGCGCACGTCGTTTTCAAACAACAGGCGGATATCCGGAATATTGAACAGGCGCAGGGCCTGCCGTTCGATGCCCATGCCAAAAGCGAAGCCGGAATACTGCCGGCTGTCGATGCCGCAGTTTTCGAGCACCTGGGGGTCAACCATACCGCAGCCCAGGATCTCGAGCCAGCCGGTGCCTTTGGTGAGGCGGTAATTT
Organism: uncultured Saprospiraceae bacterium; assembly: GCA_964450465.1. Taxonomy (GTDB): domain Bacteria; phylum Bacteroidota; class Bacteroidia; order Chitinophagales; family Saprospiraceae; genus M3007. The sequence goes on along the minus strand of CAYVDV010000273.1, from coordinate 3,471 downwards.
TCCTCGGTGTCGGTACCCAGCCATACATCCATTTCCGCGCTGGGCTCGGTGAAAGGGAAGAACGAGGGGCGCAGGCGGATCTTTGGCGCGCCAAACATTTCTTTGGCGAAATACAGCAACGTTTGTTTCATATCGGCAAACGAAACCCCTTCATCCACATACAGTCCTTCCACCTGGTGGAACTGGGCATGGGAGCGCGCCGAGATCGTCTCGTTGCGGTACACCCGCCCGGGCGCGATGATCCGGATCGGAGGTTTGCGGGTGGTCATTACCCGGGCCTGCACATTGCTGGTGTGGGTGCGGAGGAGCAGCCCCGGGGCATCCACCACATAGAACGTGTCCTGCATATCGCGCGCCGGATGGTCTTCCGGCGTGTTCATTGCGGTGAAATTGTACCAGTCGTGCTCGATTTCCGGACCATCGGCGACTACAAAGCCGATACGGTTGAAGATATCGATAATCCGGTTCATGGTGACGGCTATCGGATGCCGGGAGCCCAGGGGCAGGGGTTCGCCGGGCGCCGTAAGGTCGAGCTGGCTGCTCATGGCCTGCTCTGCCTGGGCATCCAGCTCCGCTTTAACGGTCTGGAACCGGTTTTCGGCCTCCTGTTTCAGGGCATTGACCAGCTGGCCAAACTCGCGTTTGCGCTCGTTGGGCACATTGCGCATTTCTTCCATCAGCGACTTCACCAGGCCCTTCGAGCCCAAATATTGAATGCGGAAGGCTTCCAGGGCCTCGGCGCTTGCTGGCGTTTCGTGTTCCAGTGAGCGAAGGGCCTCCTGAGCCCTGGTCAGTATATCGGACATGATTTGAACAAGTTTTAAAAAAACAGCGATCCGGCCCGGGCAGTTCCGGAGTTTCCTAAAGGTTTCCTTTTTAAAGCCCGGGAGCAGCCCATTGCGGCTCCAGCGGCCGGCTGGCCGCAAAAATCGGAAAAATCTCCAACATGCGCTATCGCGATGCAGTTCGATTTCTTCCGGGCAGCGCCGCCGTCAAACCAATGCCAAAGGAAAAAGCAAGTCCCGATTCACCCGGGTCAACCATCAGGCCGAGCTCCGGGCGCAGGGCCCACTTGTCCAGGTTTTGGCTCAGGCCCAGACCCAGGTTGAGCCCCAGGTAAACATTGCCGTCGTCTTCGGGAAAAATATCCGCCTTGGTTGCCAGCGTGGCTTCGAACCTCTTGCCGGCGGGGTAGGTGAACAGCAGTTTGGGGCTTATCACAAACTCCGTCTCGTCTTCGGCGAAATAAAGGCCGATCGGCAGGGCCGCGGCAAACCAATCAGGCACGATCCCGACTTTGGGCGCCACATCGATATAATTGATCCCGGAAGCGCCCTCTTCCACAGGCACCAGCCGGATGTAGCGGAGTTTCACATCCACCTTGTCGGTGATGCCATACCCGATCCGGATGCCGAAGTTGTTGTTGATCGCATCCGATTCGCCATTGTCGGAAAAAGAATAGTGGGTGTAGTGTCCCATAAATTCCGTTCCGCCTTTTTCCAGCATACGGGCGCTTTCGTAGCTGCTGTTGATCGGAACGACGCAGGCGTCCAGCAAGGATAGGAGCAACGCTCCGAAAAAGATCTTTTTCATAGGGTAAAAGCATTTGGTGAAAGTTGCAGGTTATACCCCCTAAATATAAGCCTTCGGTGGGAAACTACGGTAATGACAGGCATGACAGGAGTCATTTTGGGGAATGATTGTGCCGGTCGTTACTTTCTGTAAAAAAATTTGGTTTACAAAATAAACTAGTTTATGTTTGTGGTAAATTTGCAACCCAACCTATTTCAACAATATGGAAAACGAAGAAAAAGTGCTCAACCCGCAGGAGAGCCTGCGCATTATACGCGAAACCATAGACCTGGCCAAAAGCGGCCTGCGGGAGAATGGATTTCATTTTCTGCTGTGGGGGTGGCTGGTGGTGCTGACTTGCCTGGCCGATTATTGCCTGGACGCTATAGCGCATTACCCGCAACATCACCTGATCTGGCTGGGCATGGTTGTCATTGGTATTCCAGCTGCGTTGCTTTACGAATGGCGGCGCGATAAAAAGCAGGTGCAAGGAAAAAACGTGATCCGGGACTGGTACGGACGGGTCTGGCTGGCATTTGCCATATCGCTGTTCATTGCGATTGTGCTGACCGTTCAGGCGCACCTTTCCCCAATTCCCTTCATTTTAATATTAGTTGGATTTGCCACGTTTGTATCGGGAAGCCTGCTTCGTTTTCCGCCCTTGCTGTTTGGCGCTGTTGCCATGTGGGCAGGCGCGGCGCTTTGCCTGGCCACCGGCTACCGGGAGCATTTGCTGATCCAGGCCGCCGCCACGGTAGTGGGCTATTTAATTCCCGGCTATTTGTTGAACCGAAATGCCCGGAATACCCATGTTTAAATCGTTGGACCCCCTGTTGCTATCCCAGTTGCGGCTGGCAGTTATGGCGCACCTGATGGTGGTGCGCGAAGCAGACTTCAACGCATTGAAGGAGCAGACCGGCGCCACTGCCGGCAACCTCAGCGTACAGATTGGAAAATTGCAGGAGGCCGGCTATATCGAAGTGGAAAAAACCTACCGGAACAATTATCCGCTTACCCTTTGCAGACTCACAACACGCGGTATAGAAGCCTTTGAGGCATTTTATACTGACTTGAAGGGTTATTTTGACCAAAACGACTAACAAACAATACACCTTAACCAATTACGCTATGAAACAGTTATTTCTCCTGGTTTTGACTTTTATGGTCTGCCAAGCCCCCCTCCCGGCACAAGCCAATCTTCAGCCCAGTCCTGTCCTTCAGGATGCCATCGGCAAGATCAAATTGCTGGAAGGCCAATGGAATGGATCCGGATGGATCCGGATGGGGCCACAGCAACATTCGTTTAACCAAACGGAATCGGTGACTGCGCACGCCAATGGTACCGTACTCTGTATCGACGGGTTGGGCCATGATGTAGAAAACCCAGACCAGGTCATTCACCAGGCATTTGCAGTGATCTCCTACGACCAGCAGGCAGGGAAATATTTGATGCGGGCTGTGCGGGCCGACGGGAATCATGTAGATGCCGATTTTCAGGTGAAGGACGACGGCTCTATAACCTGGGGTTTCACCCACCCAATGGCAGGGCAGATCCGCTATACCATCCATTGTGACGGGCAAAAATGGCGCGAAGACGGCGAAATGAGCCGTGACGGCCAGCAGTGGATGCCGTTTTTTTCCATGTCGCTGGAAAAAGAATAGACACTAGGCAAACGGGAAAGTCAGCGTAAACGCGCTGCCCTTGCCCGGCTCGCTGTGTACGTCGATGAAGCCCTTGTGTGCCGTGACGATGGCTTTCACATAGCTCAGGCCGAGCCCGAAGCCCTTGACGTCGTGGATGTTGCCGGTATGTACGCGGTAGAACTTGTCAAAGATATGCTTGCGGGCTTCCTTGCTGATCCCGATGCCTTTGTCTTCCACGGTAATCTCGACACCATT
>CAYVDV010000272.1:0-7666 GCA_964450465.1 uncultured Saprospiraceae bacterium | reverse complement strand
GATTGAGTGATTGAGTGATTGAGTGATTGCTAGCGGGGATGACTGCTTATTTTCACACAAATATTCTGTTCTTTGCGCTAAATCACTATACTGCTACTGTCATGTCCCTGTCTTGTCAAAAACACCTGTTTGCCCTGGAACCTAACGTGCATTATCTGAACGGCGCTGCGTATTCGCCGGCCCTGCGGGCATCCGTGGAAAAAGGCCTGGAGGGCATGCGGATGAAGGCGGAGACGCCGTTTGCCATCCGGCCGGCAGACCATTTTTCTACGGCCGGCCGGGTGCGCGAACTTTTTTCCGAACTAACGGGGGCCGGCGACCCGGAGCGCATAGCCCTTATCCCCGCTGTTTCGTACGGCATGGCCGTAGTGGCCCAAAATCTGCACCGCTTACCGGGTCTGCAGGCGAAAAAGAATATCGTCCTGATCGGGGAGGAATTTCCCAATAATATTTATGCCTTTGAACGGGTTTGCGCAGCGCATGGGTTGGCAGTGCATACCGTGCATAAGCCGGAGCAGTCCGACGGCAGGGGCGCCCGTTGGAACGAACGCCTGCTGGAGGCCATTACGTCGGAAACGGCCCTCGTTGTGGCCGCCCAGGTGCACTGGATCTATGGAACCGTGTTCGATTTGGAGGCGGTTGGCCGGCGTTGCCGGGAACAAGGGGCTTTGCTGGCCGTGGATGCCACTCAATCGGCCGGCATCTTTCCGCTCGATCTCCGGGCCGTACAACCCGATGCCCTTATCAGTGCGGCATATAAGTGGTTGTTGGGTCCCTATGGCACAGGCCTGGCCTATTTCGGTCCGTTTTTCGACGATGGAGTACCCCTCGAGGAGGGCTGGATGAACCGCATGGAAAGCGAGCAGTTTGGGCGGCTCACCCGCTATATACGGGATTACCGCCCGAAAGCCCAGCGTTACAACGCCGGCGAGTATTCTCAGTTTGCACAGTTGCCCATGCTGGAAGCGGCGCTGCAACAGCTCCGGGAATGGGGCATCGGGGAAATGCAGGCCTATTGCCGCGATCTGAGCGCGACGGTCATCCCGCAATGGGAGGGCCTGGGATGCCGGCTGGAGGCGCCTGCGCAACGTGCAGGACATTTGTTCGGGCTGCAACTGCCCGGGCAGGCTGATTCGGAAGCGCTGCTGCAACAGTTGGCCGAACGCCGGGTGTATGCTTCGCTGCGCGGAGGCGCCCTGCGGGTATCGCCCAATGTGTACAACGATGCCGTTGATCTGGCGGCACTGACGGAGGTGCTGACTGCCCATTTGCAGGGATAGCCCTTTGGCTCACCAACTTTCACCTTTTTGTGAAACCTGTATGCGGCGCCACGGCCGGATTTTCCGGTTGAATAGCCTCGCACAGTCAGGCGCGGGGCAGGCTGCCTCTGTTTTTTCCAAAGATTGTTTTCCGGAGGCCTGAAATCGGGCCGCTTTTCCAAATGATAAACTGTCATTATTTGCTGCGCTAAATCATCCGGGTCGATGATCTGGGTACTCAATTAAATCAGGGCCGGGCTGAGAAAGGACACTGTCAGACAGACTTAATTTTTTTCGAAATTCTTTTATCTCAAACGCTTTGTGATCAAAACAAAATGTCCGTTTTTTGCCCCTTCCGGAAAAGGAATGTTAGTATGGGCAAAACGATCAACATTCGGCGCGGCTTCGACATCAAACTGAAAGGCGCCGCTGAAAAGTCAACCACAGAAGTACCAGTCTCCGATGTAATCGCCGTTCGGCCACCGGATTTTCCCGGTGTCGTTCCCAAGCTTTTGGTAGAAGCCGGCGATGAAGTCCTTGCGGGACAAGCCATTTTCTTCGATAAAAACCGGCCAAACATCCGTTTCCCTTCGCCCGTCAGCGGCGAAGTGGCGGAAGTGGTGCGGGGAGAAAAACGGCGTATCCTGGAAATTCGGATTTTGGCGGACCGCAAGGGCATGCGCTATGCGGAATTTCCAAAGTCCGATGCCGCACAGCTCGGTCGTGCCGAGATCATCCAGCGCTTGCTCGACAGCGGTTGCTGGCAATATCTCCGGCAACGGCCGTATTCCATCATTGCCGATCCGGTGGACGTGCCCCGGTCGATCTTCGTCTCCTGTTTTGATTCTTCGCCGCTGGCGCCGGACCTGGGTTATGTGCTCGGTCAGGACAAGGAAAACTTCCTGGCGGGTCTGCAGGCGCTGAAGGTGCTGGCCAACGGTCAACTCCAGCTGGGGATTCGCGATGGCGGCGATGGGCAGATCACCGAAGCCGACCTGTCGTCCGTCGTGCCGGCCAGTCAGGTGCACCGTTTTCGCGGACCGCACCCTGCCGGCAACGTAGGCATACAGATCCACCATGTGCAGCCTATCCAAAAGGGGGAGTTGCTCTGGACGGTGCATCCGCAGGATGTAACGATCATCGGGCGTTTGTTCCGCGAAGGCCGTTACCGCGCCGACCGTGTGGTGGCGCTTACCGGCAGTTGCGTGAAAACGCCGCAGTATTTCCACGTGCTTACGGGTCAACGCCTCAGCGATGTGCTCAGTGAACGCCTGAATTCGGATCATTGCCGGATCATTCAGGGCAATGTGCTCACCGGGACGCGGGCTGCTGCCGATGATTTCCTCTCGTTCTATACCAACCAGATCACCGTGATCCCCGAAGGGGACAAGGCGGAGTTCTTCGGCTGGTTGCTCCCGGGTTTCAACAAACTGAGCCTTTCGCGCACCTTTTTCTCCTGGCTGATGCCGGGCAAGACGTACAATCTCGACACCAATACGCATGGCGAGGAGCGCGCTTTTGTAATGACGGGTCAATACGACCGGGTACTTCCGATGAATATTATGCCGGTGTACCTGCTAAAGGCCATTCTGGCCCGGGACATCGAGCGGATGGAACAACTCGGCATTTACGAAGTGGCGGAGGAAGACTTTGCGCTCTGTGAATTTGTGTGTACGTCCAAGATCGATGTGCAACAGATCATTGCAGAGGGACTTGACTACATGCGGAAAGAGGGATAGGTTTCCGGGGAGTTTGTTCAAAAAGTTACCCAAGAGGCCGCAGTTCAACCAATTCAACTAATTCAACCAGTATACGGTGAAATTTTTAGAGAATATCGTTAACTCGATCAAGCCGCATTTTGAAAAGGGCGGGCGGTTTGAAAAACTGCATCCGGCGTTTGAGGCGCTGGAGACCTTCCTCTTTGTACCGGGGCATACGACATCAGGCGGGGTGCATATCCGCGATGCCATGGATTTGAAACGCACCATGACCGCGGTGATCTTCGCCCTGATTCCGCCGATGCTCTTCGGTATGTGGAACGTGGGTTACCAACACCACTTGGCATACGGTATGGAAGTCAGCCTGATGGACAACTTCTGGTTTGGCTTTCTTAAAACCCTGCCGATCATTATTGTATCGTATGCAGCGGGCCTGGGTGTGGAGTTTGTGTTTTCCGTCATGCGCGGACACCCGGTGAGCGAGGGCTATCTGGTTACCGGCCTGCTCATTCCGCTTACCCTGCCCGTTACGGTGCCGCTCTGGATGGTCGCGCTTGCGGCTATTTTCTGCACCCTGCTGGGCAAGGAGATCTTCGGCGGTACGGGTATGAACTTTATGAACCCCGCCCTGCTGGCGCGCGCCTTTCTGTTCTTTGCCTTTCCCGCCTATATGTCGGGTGACATCTGGACGGATCTTTCGCCCGAGGCGGGCCATCAGATTGCCGATGCGTTTTCCGGCGCCACCAACCTGGTTACTTTTGACGCCAATTTTCACAACCTGCAGTCCGCCTCCAGCATGTTCTGGGGCTTCGAGCAGGGGTCAATCGGCGAAACCAGCGCGGCGGCCTGCCTGATCGGGGCTATTATATTGATTGTCACCGGAGTGGGTAGCTGGCGGATCATCGTTTCGGCCTTGCTTGGCGCGCTGTTGATGGGCCTGCTGCTCAATGGTGTGGCTCCGGCAGATCTGCCCAACCACTCGATGCACACCCCCGCATATTACCACTGGATCATGGGCGGCTTCGCATTTGGCATCGTCTATATGGCGACGGATCCGGTAAGTGCCGCTCAGACCGAAAAAGGCAAATGGATATACGGGTTGCTCATTGGTGCATTCACTGTCATACTGCGGGTGTTTAACCCCGCTTATCCCGAAGCGGTCATGCTGAGTATTCTGCTGATGAACGTCTTCGCTCCCCTGATCGACCATATCGTTCTTGAACAACACATTAAAAGCAGACTGAAACGTGCATAGCAATCGCTACACCCTTTTATACGCAGCCGGCATTTCGATCATCACCGCGGTGATCCTGGCCGTGTCTTCCGAGGGGCTGAAGCCCGCTCAGGAGGCCAATATAGCCCTTGACAAAAAATCCAACATCCTGCGTTCGGTGCGTATCGCATCCACCGATCGTAAAACAATCGAAAGCACCTACAGCGCCAATGTTCAGGAGCTGGTGATTAACAGCAGTGGCGAGGTGCTGCCCGATGTGAGCGCCCAGTCGGTCGTTATGAAAGACGAGGTGACCAAGGCTCCGGCAGAACGCAAATTGCCGTTGTACGTTTATTCCGGCGAAGAGGGCAAAAAATATTATATTTTGCCTATGCGCGGCGTCGGCCTTTGGGGCCCGATCTGGGGCTATCTTTCTATCGAAGGAGACTATAACACCGTGTATGGCGCTTTCTTCGATCACAAGGGCGAAACCCCCGGTCTGGGAGCGGAAATTGCGGAAAAGCCGTTCCAGGAACAATTCCAGGGGAAAAAGATCCTGGCTGACGACGGCAAATTCATCTCGGTCCATGTCGTCAAGAAAACCGATAAGGTTGACTTTGGCAACGAACACCGGGTCGACGGTATTTCCGGCGGTACCATCACATCGCGCGGGACGGATGCCATGATCAAGAATTGCATCGAACCGTACATGGCCTATTTCAATAAACTCAAATCAAATGGCGCACAGTAGCCCTGTCGCTGCAAATAATTGACTTATGAGCGTAGAAGCTGCAACCACTCCGACTGCTCCGGAAAAGAAAAAAGAGGCGCTGTTCTCGAAGAAGAACATCCGGACTTTGCGCGATCCGCTGGACGATACCAACCCGATCACCGTGCAGGTATTGGGAATTTGTTCGGCGCTTGCAGTCACGGTACAGGTAAAGCCGGCCATTATCATGGCGCTTGGCGTAACCTTCGTTACGGCGTTTTCCAACCTGATCATTTCATTGATGCGCAACTCGATCCCCAACCGCGTGCGCATTATCGTACAGCTGATCGTGATCGCGACGCTGGTGACCATTGTGGACCAGTTGCTGAAGGCCTATATGTTTGACGTGAGTAAAAAACTCTCCGTGTTTGTGGGTCTGATCATCACCAACTGTATCGTGATGGGACGACTGGAGGCCTTTGCGCTGGCCCAAAAGCCCTGGCCCTCCTTCCTGGACGGTATTGGTAACGGGATCGGCTACGGGATCATCCTGATTGTGGTGGCCATTTTCCGCGAGCTGTTTGGCGCCGGCTCTATTCTGGGCTTTAAAGTGATCCCGCAATGGGCATACGACATGGGCTATGTCAACAACGGCCTTATGGTCTTGCCTCCGGCGGCTTTGTTCCTGATCGGGGTTTACATTTGGGTACAGCGCAGCCGGAACACCAAGCTGTTCAATGTTTCCTGATCCGGTTTCCGCAACATAAGTTACGGGGAACTCTAACAACTGCATTTCCCTTCCGCCCGGTCGGAAGAAAAAATAGAAAATATGGAACATTTACTTAACCTGCTGATAAAGTCGATCTTCGTAGAGAACGTGATCTTCGCGTTCTTCCTCGGCATGTGTTCTTTTCTGGCTGTTTCCAAAAAGCTGAAAACAGCTTCCGGCCTGGGTTTGGCCGTTATCTTCGTGATGGTCCTTACCACGCCGCTCAACTACCTGATCCTGAAGTATCTGTTGAGTGAAGGCGCGCTGGGATGGGTGCACCCGTCTCTGGCCAGCGTAGATCTGACCTTTCTGGCCTTTATTCTTTTCATATCTACGATCGCCGGCGCTGTGCAGTTAGTGGAGATGGTGGTGGAGAAGTTCGCCCCGGCCCTGTACACGTCTCTGGGCATCTTCCTCCCGCTGATCACGGTGAACTGTTCCATTCTGGGCGCTTCCCTGTTTATGCAGGAGCGGGAGTATAATTTTGCGGAAACAGCGGTATTTTCCGTGGGCGCCGGCGTCGGGTTCTTTCTGGCTATCGTGCTGATGGCTGCCATCCGCGAACGGCTGCGCTATTCCAATATTCCGGCACCCCTGCAGGGACTGGGTATCGCTATGATCATAACAGGCTTGATGGGCCTGGCCTTTTTGAGTTTTTCTGGCATTCAATTGTAAAAAAATATGCTTCCTGTACTTTCCTCCAGTATTGTCGTTTTCATCCTCGTCATCTTAATGCTGGCGTACCTGATTCTGGTGGCAAAAGATCGTTTGCTGCCGCAAAAGGACGTGGCTATTGTGATCAATGGCGATCAGGAGCACCCTTTAGTTGTAAAACCCGGCAGCACCCTGTTGTCTACGCTGGCATCCAATCATATTTTCCTGGCTTCTGCCTGCGGCGGCGGCGGCACCTGTGCAATGTGTACCTGCCGGGTGTTCTCCGGCGGCGGCGATGTGCTGCCCACCGAAACCAACCACCTGAATCGCGGCCAGGTACGCGACCATATGCGGCTGGCCTGTCAGGTGAAGGTGAAGGAAGATATGGAAATCAAGGTGCCCGACGAAGTGTTCGGGGTGAAGAAATGGGAGTGCGAGGTGGTTTCCAACGATAACGTATCGACCTATATCAAGGAGTTTGTCGTGAAACTGCCGCCCGGCGAAACCCTGAAATTCCGCTCCGGCGATTATATTCAGGTGGACGTGCCCGAAACGACGATCAACTTTAAAACCGATCTGTACAGCATCCCGGACAAGTTCAAGGACGACTACGACAAGTTCAAGATCTGGGACCTGAAGGTGACCGTGGACGAGCCGATTTTCCGCGCCTACTCGATGGCCAACCACCCGGCAGAAGGCAATATTATCATGCTCAATATCCGGATCGCCACACCGCCGTGGGATCGCGCCAAAGGCGGTTTTGCGGATGTGCCGCCCGGCCTTTGCTCTTCCTTCGTCTTCTCGCGTAAACCCGGCGATAAGGTGACGATCAGCGGCCCGTATGGCGAATTCCACATCAAGCAAACCGAAAACGAGATGATGTATATCGGCGGCGGCGCCGGTATGGCTCCTCTGCGCTCGCATATTTTCCACCTGTTCCATACCCTGCGAACCGGCCGGAAAGTGTCCTATTGGTACGGCGCGCGCAGCCTCCGGGAGATCTTCTACGAAGAACATTTCCGGGCTATTGAACGCGAGTTTCCCAATTTCCGCTTCGAGATCGCACTTTCCGAGCCCTTGCCGGAAGACAACTGGACCGGCTACACCGGCTTTATCCACCAGGTGGTACTCGATCAGTATCTGAAAAAACACGAGGCGCCGGAAGATATCGAATACTACCTCTGCGGACCACCGCTTATGCTCTCCGCAGTACAGAATATGCTCGATAATCTGGGCGTACCCAAAGAAATGGTGGCCTTCGACGACTTCGGCTAAAACCAGGCGATCCAATGGCCACACTCGAAGGGGATTATTTGGGGTACACCCTGAATAATCCCTTTTTTT
>CAYVDV010000271.1:0-7682 GCA_964450465.1 uncultured Saprospiraceae bacterium | reverse complement strand
GACTGGCCATCAGGCCGCCAATATTGTCGAAAGGCGTTTCGAGGACGAGGCTTTTTTCGCCCTGCTTGGTGTTGTCACCAAGCAGCCTTCAGCTAGCCAACCTGGTCACCGCAGGTATAGTGCGGATTAGGCGCGGAATAGGTCCGCTTGGTGACAACACCAAGCGTGGCGGCAAATATTTGACTTCTCCGAAGTTATTTTAAAAATTCGGGATGACCCATGTCCAGCCAAGCGTTGAGTTTTTCCTGATAGATCCCGAACTCCCGCAGGTTGTTGTGGTTGCCGCCGGGGATGGTGACAAATTCGTCGCCGGGCTTCAGGCTTTGTGTGAGCCGGAGGGCCGATTCGTAGGGCACCACGCGATCGGCTGTGCCGTGGAAGAGCAGTGCCGGCAGCTCGGTTTGGCGCAGATGGCGGTCATTGGGAAAGAAAAAGGCCGGGGTAAAGGGAATTTCCGTGCGGCCGATATGACTGGCCATCAGGCCGCCAATATTGTCGAAAGGCGTTTCGAGGACGAGGCTTTTGGCCCGGACGTGGGCGGCCAGGTAGCAGGCCATGCCCGTTCCCAGGGAACGGCCGAAGAGAATCAGCCGGTGGGCCGGACAATCCTCGCGCAGCCAGTCGTACACCAGGCGTGCGTCCTCATAATAGGTTCGTTCGTTGGGTTCTCCGGTGCTCTTGCCATAGCCCCGGTAATCGGGCGCCACGAAATCGAACCCGCGACTGGTAAAGTCGGCGTGCATATTTCCCCAGCGCTGCAGGTTATCGCGGTTGCCGTGGAAATAAAGCACCACTCCGCGCCGGTGTGTCCAGTTGGAGGGGAAGTGCAGCAAATTGAGCCGTGCGCCGTCAGGGGTATCCAGAAAAACTTCCCGGAACGGGTGATCGAAGGTAAAACGATAGTCAGCCGGCAGGGTAGTCGGCCGGAAAAGCGCCTTTTTTTGCAGGTAGGCAGTAAACGGTTCGATCAGTTCAAACATGGCCGGTCAGCGCAATTTGGGGTTTCCGGCATGTCGCGCCGCATCCCGATTGGTTTTCTTCTCCAGGTTTTTTTGCAGGGCGTCGCTCAGATCCACGCCGGTTTGGTTCGCCAGGCAGATCAGCACAAACAGCACATCGGCCATTTCATCGGACAGGTCCTGCCGGGCAGATGCGGCTTGCTCCGGTGTTTTGAACGATTGTTCGCCATACAAGCGGGCCATCAGGCGGGCTACTTCGCCCACTTCTTCCATCAGGATAGCGGTGTTGGTCAGTTCGGAATAGTATTTCACCCCGATGGTGCGGATCCATTCATCTACCGTTTGTTGTGCGTGCTGGATGGTCATTTTGTGTTGTTTTAAACCCATACGCGGCATCCTTCCGTGCAGTTGGTACAAATATCGATTTCACTTCGCCCCTTTAGGATGCTCCGGCGAAAGGCATCGTAGGATTTTCCCCGCCAAATATCGCGAAAAGACATCGTTTTCAGATTACCCAGGCGGTGCGTGGCGTCTTTATCGAAACAACAGGGCACTACCAGACCGTCCCAGGTAACCACACAGGAGTGCCAGAGTTTCCAGCAATGGTTGTGGAGGCTGTGTTTGGGCGTCCAAGTGCCGTCGGCCGTTTGGGCGTACCGGGCATAGCGCGCCTGTAAAGGGATCAGTGGGTGCCCCTGTTGGTAGTCGTACACCTGGGCGGTTTTTAGTTTTACCTCGTCCACGCCGATCTCCCGGGCCAGCTGTTTGAGGTCGTCGATCTGGTGCTCATTGGGCCGGAGCACCAGAAACTGGAAGACGATGTGTGGATGGCGGCTGCGCAGGCGTCGTTTCCAGGCAACCACGTTCCGGGCGCCCTGCAGTACCTGCTCCAGATCGCCGCCTATGCGATAGCGGGCGTAGGTTTCCTGGGTCGTACCGTCCACGGAAATGATCAGCCGGTCCAGGCCAGATTCCACGGTGCGCCGGGCATTGTCCTCATCCAGGAAGTGGCCGTTGGTGCTGGTTACGGTGAAGAGCCGGCGTTCATGGGCATAGCGCACCATGTCGAGAAATTGGGGATGGATGTAGGGTTCGCCCTGGAAATAAAAGTACAAGTAGAACAGATCGCGGTGCAGTTCATCGACCAGTTGGCGGAAAAAATCGGTCTTCAGGTTGCCGGTATCGCGGGTAAAGGCGCGCAGGCCCGATGGGCATTCGGGGCAGCGCAGGTTGCAGGCGGTGGTGGGCTCTATACTGAGTGTGACCGGCAAGCCCCACTGCAGGGGGCGCCCCGTCCAGCGGGTCAGGTAGTAGGACGCCAGCACCCTCGCCAGGTTCCATCCACGGCGCAGGGTGAGTTTTCGGGCGAAGTTGAGGCTGTCGTTCCGGTATAGTTTCATGTATATCGACAAAGCAACAAAGGTATACTTTTGGGGTTCAGCAGACTTGGGCGTACTTTTGCGTCAAACTTCACTCATTTACGCATTCACATAATGACAAAACCGACCGGTAAAAACCGCGAAGTTATCCTTTTGGTTGCCGTAGCCCTGATTGGCGCATCGGGTTTGCTGGTGCTCCAACTGGCGCGCACTTCCCCGGAAACCCATACCGACGAGCGTTCCATGGTGCAATCGGGCGCGCAAAAACCCGTGGCCACCGGGGCCAATTCGGCGCCGATCCAGAAAATCCCGGGCAATCTGGTGGTGCGCGACGAGGAATACCCCGAGGTAGGGCAGCCCTTCGAGTTCCGGATGACGAATTTTTCCCAGGGCGCTATTTATGAGCTCGATCCGGGCGACGGAAGCCCGCGCCAGGTATTTCAAAACGGCCTCCTGAAATATACCTACAAGAAGAAAGGCGAATTTCAGATCACCCTGTATGCCAAATACGAAGGCGACGAGGTGAAACTGCAAACGATTAAAAAGGGTGTGAAGGTGCCGCCCAAGCCGGAGAAGGTGGAGATCAGCCCATTCATTGACAATTGAAAAAGGGTTACGACTATTCAGTTTTGTTTTGAGTAGTTTTGTAACCGGGATTTATTACCAACATTGAAATTCAAAACGCAAAACGCAACAGGAATGAAGAAAATTGGAATTTTACACGGGAAAGAGACTACGTTTCCCGAGGCTTTTGTAGCCCGCGTCAACGCTAAAAACGTGAAGGGCGTGCATGCAGAGCCTACTTTGGTGGAAGAACTGATGCAGGGCGAGCCAACGCCGTATGCCGTCATGATCGACCGGATCAGCCAGGATGTGCCGTTTTACAGGGCTTACCTGAAAAATGCCGCCCTCAACGGAACGGCCGTCATCAACAACCCCTTCTGGTGGAGTGCCGATGAAAAATACTTTAACAATTGCCTGGCCACCAAAGTCGGCGTGCCGGTGCCCCGCACGGTGCTGCTTCCCTCCAAACAGATGCCACCGGACACCAGCGGCCAGAGTTTCCGGAACCTGAAGTACCCGCTCGAATGGGAAAAAATGATCGAATACCTCGGCGGGTTCCCCCTTTATATGAAACCCCACTCCGGTGGTGGCTGGAAGAGTGTATATAAAGTGAACAACTTCGACGAGCTTTTTACGGCCTACAACGAGACCGGCACCCTGGTCATGCTGTTGCAGGAAAATATTGACTTCAACGCCTACTTCCGCTGCTACTGCCTGGGTGGGAAACACGTGCGTATCATGGACTATGAGCCGCGCAACCCGCACCACCTCCGCTATGTGGCCGACCACAAAGTGTCAAAGGCCCTCCGCGATGTAATGCACGATTATGTTTTGCGTTTAAATCATGCACTCGGTTATGATCTCAATACCGTGGAGTTTGCGATCCGCGACGGCATTCCCTATGCCATCGATTTTTGCAATCCCGCACCCGATGCCGACGTACATTCGGTAGGTGAAGAGAACTTCGAATGGGTGGTGGAAACCGCTGCAAATATGGCCATCGAAAAAGCGCTGGCGCACAAGGACGGCGCCGATAATCTTACTTGGGGAACCTACGTGCGCGATGCCGCCTCCGGTCGTTTACCCATTCTTCCGGGCCAAAATGCTACCCCGGAAGCGGTAAAAAAGGCCTCCGGGAAGGCTTCAAAGGTTAAAAAAGCATAGGTAAAGCCTTTTTGGCACGCCGTTTGGAAAAGGACCTGCAAGTACGCAACATTACTTGCAGGTTTTTTAATCCAAGCGGCCGAGCTTCCCAGCCTGCGCAACAAATGAGAAAGCAGCCGCCTCAAATACACACACAAAAACCAAAACCGATCCTTAAAATGAAATCAATCTTCGTAATCCCGGTCTTTTTCTTCGCAGTCGCCAGCCTCTTCGCTGGTTCGGCCGCTACCATGAACATCGCAAACAACGGCAACCCGGACGAACCCACGTTCCAGGATTTCCTGGCGCAGTTTCCGAAAGCCAGCCTGCCGTACACCTTCGACGCAGAAGATCTGCAGACCCAACTGGAAAAGCGCGTGACTGCGCCCAAGGCTACCCGCCTTGCCTGGGAATACTACCAGTTCCTCCCCCTGCTCGAAGAAAGCGCCCGCGTCAGCCGCATGCCGGTTTATCCCGAAGCGGTGGCATCCTTTGAAACCGACGACTACTACGCCGTGCTGTACAACACCGGCCGTAACTTCACGAAAAATTTTAAAAGCTACCACATCGCCGTCTTCGATAAAGCAGGCAACCACCTTGCTACCCATTTTGTAGCCGGCGCCAACCCGAATACACTCACTGCTGCCACGATCGACGAAACCCTGCACGCCAAAGTTCAGGTGTACCAACTCACCTGGGCAAAAGATTACCTGGAAAACGGTTTTGAGGGCAACTTCATCAACAGCATGATTCCTTCGGGCAAGCAAAACATCGATCTTACTACCGGCGGCATGGTGGAACAAGTAAGCTGGGCGACCAACCCCGGCGGCCTGTCTGCCTCCGCTACTGCTGAAGCCAAATAAATACGCGCAGGCACTTTCGTCCTGCGAACCCCCGTCCGGCAATGCGGCTCCCGGACGGGGGTTGTTTTTTAAGAGCGTTTTTAAAGGTTTCGTTAAAAATGGAAAAAGGGAACGGGAACGGGCATTTTTTCCGTTCTCTCCTGAAAAAAGGCGGGATGCTTTTATGGAATTCGAATATCCGCAGCATCCTTCTGCAGTTCACCCTTTCATTCATTTTTCCAAAACCTCCCCTCCATGCGAAAAACAATCCTGATCCTGTCCGCTTTCCTTTGTATCGGCTTCTTTGCTGCCTTTTCCCTGATCCCGGCATCCGACCCGGGGCTTCCGCAAATATCGGGCGATGACTTTAAGGAATTTCTGAGCCAGTTCAAGCAGGAAACGCTGCCGTATGCCATTACCAAAGAAAGCCTGCAACAGCATATCAAAACGAGCCTGCTCCGGGATGGAAAGTCCAATGGCTACTGGAAGCCCGGGCTTAAGGATCCCAATGGGTTTCTGCCCAATAGCCGGATGGATTACATGAGCCGCGTGCCGATTCACAACGAGCCGGTCAGCCGCCTCGAAAACGAACAGTTTGTGGCAGTGGTTTATGCCTCCACCCGGGGTTTCACCACCGGATTCAAGCAATACCGGATCGCCGTGTTCGATAAGAGCGGTACATACATTGCCGGCCACAATCTTGCCGGAACCGGCATCTCGCATCTGAATGCCGCCACGGTGAACGCCGACCTGAAAGCCGTGATCCAGAGCTACCAGATCAACTGGGAAAAAGACCTGGATGAAAACGGAACCGACGGCAACAAGATAACCGGCCTCAGCCTGGAGAGCGCCAGGGAAGTGGATCTCACCACCCCCTCGGAGGAAGACAAGTGGTTTGACCGGAAGCCGAAAAAGCAGGAAGTGCCGGAAGAAAAAAGCATTGGAGCGGCAGGCATTTGAGTTGTATGTTGTTTGAAATGAGGGTGTTGCAAACAGTTTAAATTAAAAAAAATCTGTTGCAACACCCCCTGCCTTATTTCTGGTACTGTCAGAGCATATTAATTTCATCGGGCCATATTACTTCAACCCGACCTGACCGCCTATGCTCGTCAAGACCTTTGCCGCCGCCGTACGCGGCGTGGATGCCCAAACCATTACCATTGAAGTGAACACCGGCGGCGCGCTCGGCACCACCGCAGACAAGCCCGGCTACTTCATCGTCGGCCTGCCCGACAGCGCCGTGCGCGAAGGGCAGCAACGCACCGAAGCGGCCCTGAAAAACTCCGGCCTCCGCCTGCCCCGCTTCAAGACCATCATCAACCTGGCCCCTGCCGATCTCCGCAAGGAAGGCTCGGCGTTCGACCTGCCTATCACCATTGGCATGCTGGCTGGCACCGATGTGATCCCTTCGGATAACCTCGACCGGTATTTCATCATGGGCGAACTGTCGCTAGACGGGTCTTTGCGCCCGATCAAAGGCGCCCTGCCCATCGCTATTCAGGCCCGGAAAGAAGGCTTCAAGGGGTTTATCCTGCCGAAAGTAAATGCCCGGGAGGCGGCCATCGTGAGTGACCTGGAGGTGTACGGAGTGGAAACGCTCAACGAGGCCATCGAAGTGCTCTCCGGCAGCGGCGCCATTCCGCCGGTACTGGTCAATACCCGCGAAGAATTTGCCGCCAACCTCGACAACTACGACGTCGATTTTTCCGACGTGCGCGGGCAGGAGAACATCAAGCGCGCGCTTGAACTCGCCGCCGCGGGCGGCCACAACGTCATCCTGATCGGTCCGCCCGGCGCCGGCAAGACCATGCTGGCCCGGCGGCTCCCCACTATCCTGCCGCCGCTCACCCTGCACGAAGCGCTCGAAACCACCAAGATCCACTCCGTAGCCGGTATCCTGGCCGGCAACTCCGGACTCGTCTCCACCCGGCCCTTCCGGGCGCCGCACCATACCATCAGCGACGTGGCGCTCGTGGGCGGCGGATCCGACCCCATGCCCGGCGAGATCAGCGTGGCACATAACGGCGTACTTTTTCTCGACGAACTGCCCGAGTTCAAACGCACTGTGCTCGAGGTGATGCGCCAACCCATGGAAGAACGCCGGGTGACGATCAGCCGGGCCAAAGTAAGCGTGGATTACCCGGCCAGTTTCATGCTCATCGCCAGCATGAACCCCTGTCCCTGTGGCTACTATAACCATCCCGACAAAGAATGCGTGTGCGGACCGGGTGTGGTCAAGCGCTATGTGTCCAAGATTTCCGGTCCGCTGCTCGACCGCATTGACCTGCACGTGGAGGTGACGCCGGTTTCCTACGACGAACTCACCACACTGGAACGGCCTAAAATTACCAGCGCCGAGATCCGCCAGCGCGTGCTCCAGGCCCGCGCGGTGCAAGCCGAACGCTTCCGGGACTTGCCCGATGTGTACTGCAATGCGCAAATGCCCAGCCGCATGGTGCGCGAGGTGTGCGCGCTGGATTCCGCCGGACTTACACTATTGAAAACTTCCATGGAGCGGCTGCAATTGAGTGCGCGGGCATACGACCGGATTTTAAAGGTCGCGCGGACGGCGGCGGATCTGGGCGGGAGCGAGACGATCCGGATCGAAGATTTGGCGGAGGCGATCCATTTTCGGAGTTTGGATCGGGAGGGGTGGGCGGGGTGAGGATTTAAGATTTAAGATTACATGATTTTAGATTTTAGATTTGGATGGTTGAATGATAAATTTAGAAATATGAAAGCAATTGATATTGAAAATCGGCTGATTGAATTTGCTTCCCGGGTGATTGCCATGA
>CAYVDV010000270.1:0-7708 GCA_964450465.1 uncultured Saprospiraceae bacterium | reverse complement strand
CAAACCCCTTATGTTTTACAAATTGACACGCTGCAAACTTTTAACAATCCTGTTTATCAATTCAATGTAGTCGGAACAGAAAAAATGGTTTCGGGGCTACAAAATAACACTACCTATTATTGGAGAGTCAAACAAATCAACTCTTATTGCCCCGACGCATGGTCTGACATCTGGAAGTTCACAACTGTCATTAGTCTGGATATTTTTCAAAATATAATCGAGGCACCGGAACCGATTGTATTCAGGGAAAACATTAATTCCAAAGCAGGAAATGTATTTGAATATGACGTTGCTGCAGACGCTTCGTTAACAATGTTGTTTAAACGAAATCGCGGGTCGTTAACCATTCGCAACTTTAATGGAATTCCGGAAAATGGGTTCTTAATTGATTCAACTGATACAGAAGGCATTATTTGGGGGAAATATGAATCCCCACATACCTTTACAAAGGACAAAGTAATCTATTTGGACTACTGGCACGAACCGGGCTTGCTACAACCAGACATAACAATCAAGTTAAACATCCGGCCTACGCCGGTTATTTTCGTACACAATTTATTTTTGTCAGCCGGCGAAACCTGGGGACCAGTTGCGTCATTGCTTAATTCCAATGGATGGATATTCCCGTATGTACACAGCAGTTTTAACTATCGAAACGATGTGCCATTCACTGAAGATGCAAATGAAATAGAAGGGCAAATAGATGTATTGTTGCTACAAATTCGATCAGGAGGTGATTTTGTAAACAAAGTAAGCCTTGTTGGACATGGAATGGGAGGATTGGTTATCAGACAATATTTAAAAGACAACCCAAATGAAAAAAACATATCGAGGGTTATTACCATAAATACACCTCACTCCGGCACACAAATGGCGAATTGGATATTGGATACTGAGCCGGGAATCGGATATTGGATAAGCAGAGAAGCATTAAAATACTCAGGGGCGCCTAATAATAAGGGTGGATTTGCAAACCTGGACAAAGGAGGTCTGGGTAGTATTAGAACAGACAGCCCATATCTTTTAAGCTTAAATTCCAGCAGTCAGCAAATCCCCTCGCATTCGATTATATCGCAAACTTCTGTTGCATGCGTAATTAGTTTGTCCGAAACCCTTTTTGAACTTGCTGCAGGAGGGCTTTCTTTTGGGATGGGAGCGTTTGGGGTGATTATTGAAATAATTGATAATGCTAAGACACTTATTTGCGAAGATGATCTGAAAGCACATCAAGCATTTTGCGTTCTTGACTATTATATTCTAAAAGAAGAAAATGATGGCTTTGTAGGGGTATCCAGTCAACTGGGCGGCTTATATTCCCCCTATAATACCAATATTTTCGATGATTCCTATGATTATCTCCATTTTAATAATCCCAGGCAGGCAACAACCATAAATGCCATAAAAAAACTGCTTGAAACTGATAGCGAGGGAAGCCAGTTCAACAAAAATGGCTTTGATCCGGTAGTGCTTTCCCCTTTATCGCAAGGCTCCGAACATAAAACAGATATGTCAAATGACACTATTGTTGAAATAAGTATTTTGAATATTCAAAACCTTGATACACTTTGCACAGGAGCAGATCCAATAATAGCGGTAGAAGGGAATGCCAATACAAATCGATTGATGGCAATCTACTTTTTTGAAAATGATAGTATAAGAATTGACACTATTCACCTTGGCAACCACAATTTCAACATACCAGTTTTTCAAAATTATGAAGGGCAGGTCAACATAGGAATAATTGGAAGTGACGGATACGGGCACTATGACTTTGATACTTTGTCGATTTATCTGAAAAATTCCACTTCGATTGAACCTAAAATATCCATCGCATCTGATGTGTCTGAAATTTGTGCCGGGCAAGAGGTTGTTTTCTCTGCCACGCCATTCAATGAAGGTGCATCCCCTGATTATCAATGGTTTGTAAATGGCGCTCCCGTCGGAGACAATAGCCCCGTGTTTTCCACCTCCTCCCTTGCCAACGGATCGGAAGTTTATTGTTCATTGACCTCAAGTGAGCCTTGCGCTAATCCTAAAACGATAAGTTCCTCTCCTGTATCTATCCTTGTAAATCCTTCCGTTAGCCCGAGCGTCGACCTGAAAGCGTCCCAAACCGCTATTTGTTCAGGGGATGAAGTTCTATTTTCAGCAACCCCATTTAATGGCGGTTCGTCGCCAGTATACCAATGGTTTGAGAATAACAATCCGGTTGGGAACAATACGTCAACGTATTCTTCCACTTCACTCAACGATGGAGATGAAGTTCATTGCATTATGACATCTAACGCCGACTGTGCTTTGCCGACACAGGCTAATTCAGAAAAAATCAAAATGTCTGTCACACCTATCGTAACACCCGAAATTAAGATCAACTCATCATCGAATGAGATATGCGCGGGAGACGAGGTGATTTTTACATCCAGTGCGATAAATGGTGGCGGCGCGCCGACTTATCAGTGGTTTGAAAATGGAAACCCTGTCAATGGGGCAAATTCCCCCGTTTATTCAACGACTGCTTTAGCAGATGGCGCTCAAATATCATGCATGATGTCTTCCAGTGTAGAATGCGCTGATCCTAAAAATGCAATTTCAAACTCAATTACCATCAATGTATTGAGTCTTGACATGCCGGAACTATCTATCATCCAGGACACAATTTTTGCCCTTAATTATAATGGCGACCAATATGGCTATGCCTGGTATCTTAATGGCAACTTGATTTCTACAGAACCATTTTCAATATGTCAGGATTCTGGAATATATGAATTAGTCATCAATATTGACGATTGTACAACTTCAAACACCATTCATATTGATGGTTGTACGGTTGGAACAAATGAAAATAGCAAGCTGAATTCTATTTCAGTTTATCCCAATCCGGCAGATAAAACTATTACAATAGCAGGAAAAGGAGGGTTTGACAGTACCGTTCTGGTCACTTTTTACAATATCTTCGGACAAGAAATGGTTGGGAAAAGACATGTCTTCGAAAAACAGGATTTTTTCGTTGAGCTAAATATCGCTGATTTGCCAAGCGGAAATTATTTTGTTTTGATCGTTTCAGGAAATTACAGCCGCATATTCAAGATAATTAAAACCTAGCCAACATGTCTTGACTATAAATGGAGAAACAATGCTTTCAGGACAATTTTTCCATAAACTGCTTCGGATCCGCCCCCCAATGCGCCACAATTTCCAACGCGGCTTTTATATATGCCCCGGCCTGCGGGGCCTTTTCGGCAAAAGGCAGGGCGCATTCGATCGTTTCTGCCGCCAGCATTAGGGAAGATTCTTTCCGTGGCATATTCTGCGCATAGAAAATGCACAGATTGAGCGCAATACGGCTGCGGTCCAGAAGAAAGCGGTCTGGCTCGGGTTCGCAAAGATCCCGGTATATGCCCAGTGCCTCGAAATACAACTTTTCGGCGGCATCATTTTTCCGGTAACCGCTGAAAAGATTGGCCAGGTTTCCAGCCGTAAGCGCCTGGAAACGAAGCCATTCCCCGGGTTCCTGTTCGGCCAGTTGCCGGAAAATACCGAGCGATTCGATATAGCAATTTACGGCCTCGTCATAATTCCGCTCCGATTTCCGGATCTCCGCCAGTTCGTTCAAGGCGATGGCCAGCTGCGCTCCGGCCCTGGCAATACCTTTTTCGTACATCATCCGCGCGTGTGCCACGGCATCGGCATACGTTTTTTCGGCGCCGGCCGGATTCCCGAGTGTCTTTTGAATGCCCGCCAGGCGGGAAAACAGGCCGGCTATACGGGGCAGGTATTTGTCGGGATCGTCAACCGACAAATAGCGCATGATACGCAGGACTTCGCTGTAATATTTTTCTGCCGGCGGAAGATCTCCGGTATCCTCACAAAGTCCGCCAAGCATCATCAAACAGCTTTCTACTTCGGGAAGGAAGATGTCCGGATTGGTTTTTGCCAGCTCCTTTCTGATTGTAAGTGCACGGACAAAATGGTCTTTCGCTTGCGCCACCCGGTCCGTGTTTTTATACAAAAATGCCAGATTATAGTAGGCTTGGGCTTGCTCGGGGTATTGGCTGTCGGCACCCGCCTGTTGCATTTGTTCATAGATAAGCAGTGCATCCTGAAAACTGCGTTCGGCCTCCTCCGGACTACCCTTTTTCGCATAAAGGATGCCCAAATTAGCACAAGTATCCGCTAGATCGGCCCGATGCAGACGCGGGTCCGCCAGCGCAAGCGACTTTCGGATATCCAGGGCTTCTGAAAACAGTTCCTCCGCGTCTTTCAGTCCGGCTTTCGACAATTTGATCGTGCCATAATTGTTCAACGCAGTGGCCAGGGAGGGCAGGAATGTTTCTGGATTTCCCTTGGACAGATACCGGTTAATTTCCACTGCTTCGGAAAAAATGGGGTCAGCCAGATCTGCCTGGTCCAGGCTTGCATACAAATTGGCCAGGTTATTCAGTAAAATAGCCATTCCCGGGCGATAAGCCTGCGGGTTCTTTTCCGCAAGCGCACGGTAGATGTCGACCCCCTCGCGATAAACCTTGACAGCTTCTTCCGATTTCCGGCTTTCCATCAAGGCAACAGCGAGGTTGTTCAGGGAGTCCGCCAGCTCCGCCTGTTCCTGGAGGGAGCCGCGCTCTATCAGAAGTTTAGCCGCTTCGACGGATTCATACCCGGCCTCTATGGCCAATGAATACTGGTGTTTATCAATATACAGACGAGTAAGGTTGCCCAGCGCCTTGGACAGCAGCAGGGTGCGGCCGTTTTGTTTATACGGAATTCCGGATTTCAGCCGACGGATAATGTCCTGCAACTGGTGCAGCGCAGCATCTGTTTCGCCGGATACAATACACACATTGGCCAGATTCATCCGGGTCGAAACGACCAGCATCTGATAGGCTTCCGGATCTTCCTGTGCCAGGGACTCAAAAATAGCCAGGCATATATTATAAGACCTTTCTGCTTTTTTGAGCGCTCCCTGGTCAAATTGCAGGGCGCCAAGATTACCCTGTATGCTTGCCACCGTATGCTGGTAAAACGCAGGATTTTCCGCTGCCAGT
Organism: uncultured Saprospiraceae bacterium; assembly: GCA_964450465.1. Taxonomy (GTDB): domain Bacteria; phylum Bacteroidota; class Bacteroidia; order Chitinophagales; family Saprospiraceae; genus M3007. The sequence goes on along the minus strand of CAYVDV010000270.1, from coordinate 2,666 downwards.
TGCTCGGCGACAGGCAGGGCTTCCTGATACAGCGGCAGGGCTTCGTTCTGGTGTTTGTGTTGTTGATAAAAGAGGGCGTAGCTGAGGAGGCAATCAACATGGTTGTGCAGGAAGGTTCGTGCTCTGCCGGATGATCGAATGGCGTGGTTAAAATATTGCACCGTGCTTTCAAACCGGTCCGGCAGATCGTAATTCAACGCCGTCAGGCGCGCTTTGACCAGAAACTCCTGAGAATTGATCACCAGTCCGTAATAGGCTTCCTCCAGATTGGTTTCTGCTTCGATGAGAGCGTCCAGGTGCCGGCTGCTGAGCCGCAGTGCATCGGCTTCGATCAGCCTGTCGGACGCATCCAGCTTGCCTTTATAAAACAAATCAAGGGCTTGTCCGATGAGTTTCGAAGCGCGATGTTCCGACCGGTGGATAACACGGGCGTATTCCAGCAGGTCCAGTTTAAACTGGTACTGATCCTTCAGCAGGCGGTCCAGTTCCGACTCCAGTTGAAGGCGGGCTTCCGGTTGATTGGCGTGGAGCTGCTCCAGGCGATTCCGGATGTCGTTTTTCTTTTCTTCGAGGCGGCTGTACCGGTCCGTTTGCGAAATAAACTGAAGCAGTTGTATGCTCACATTGCCTCCCGCCTTTATATTCTCCACTTCAATCCGGAGTAGGCGTTCATCGGTGAAGATCGCGAGTACTTCTTTCGATACCGGCATTACAGGCTGGACTGGTAAAGGTTGATTTGATTGAGAATATCCTGTTTTCTGCGTTCCCAATAATCCACAGCGAGCAGCAGGTCGTTTTGGTCGGTCCTGAGATCTTCGCCTTTAAGGATGGTATCGGCCTGCATGAACTGCCCGCTTTCAAATAGGGTTCTTGCCTGGGACAAGCGCCCGGAGTTCACGTTCATGCGCAGGAAGATATCCGCCAATTGCAGTACGTCAACCTTAAAGCGCTTTTCCAGTTCGCGCAATTGTTTCATTTGCGCACTGGCGGCTATCCGTTCGGCGGTATTTTCTTCCGGGATCGAGTCATATACTTTTTGTTGCCGTTCAATTCTGGACTGCAGGTTCTGGTAATCGGGCGACTCATGAAAAAAGGTTTCAATAGCGAGGGAAATATCTTTCCCGGCTGTGATTTTTTTAATCTCGAGATCAGGGGATGAAGCGGTGGAAAGGAACTGGAGGATGGTTATCCGGGCATCGCCTTCCGTGTGTAAACCCGAAAGTTGCCCCTTCATGTCCGGTCATTTATTTTTATCTGAATATCGCCGCCGGCTGAAAAATGCTGCATTTGAATATTGCCGCTGCTGTTGTTTCCAACGCTTTGTTCCCCCTGCTGTCCCCTGAGTTTTTCTATGGTTTCATAGACCTCCCGCAGATGATCGATATGTGCGGGTTCATCCTCTACGGACGAGGCGATCATAGCCTTGAGCGCATCCTGTTTGATTTCGCTATCCGGCTTCTCTATCAGTTTTTGCAGGGGTTCTTTAGGCTGACCGTCTTCTTTGAGGAAAAGGGGACGTATCCAGGCAATCCCGGCATCTGTCAGGTCGCGAAAAAAGTCATCCAGGGATTTGTTGGATTTTAGTTTGCCGGCAAGGTAAGCCGCTATGGCGCTTGCCATAGTGATAGACGTGACAGGTTCCATACGATTTTGTTGTTTGGAAAAGAAGTTACGCACAAAACTAAACGATAAGACTTGAAACGGGAAAGATCGTGGCCTGAAAATTCGGTGGAGCGGCCCAGTTCGTCGTAGGGAAGCAAACAAAAAATGGAACCGCCGTTTTGTTTGTCCATATTGTGGGAAACAAGTAAATTAGCCAATCATTTTGACTCCCAGGTCCCAACACTTCATGTATTAAAATCTCATCCAATGAAAAAAGTAACCTTTTTTTTGCTTTTCGCCCTCTCTCTGACTTACTGCCAACAATCCGCTGAAAAACAGGAATCAGCCCCCATAGACAAGCAGGCGATCGAAAAAGAAGCCGGCAGCATCATGGACCGCATGTACGAGGCACAGAAACTGAACCATTTCTCCGACATGAACGACCTGATGGCAGACGATGGCATCCTCCTGGGAACCGACCCGGCCGAAGTAATGGGCAAGGCTGCCGTATTGGAAACATTGAACAAATACGCGCAAGACTCCGTATTCGCTGCAATGTTGGCTACCCTGACCTTCGATGTAAAGAAAAGGGACTTCATCGTTGCGGATGACGGCTCGCAGGTGATCGTTACAGACCTTGTCCAATCGAGTTTCTCCAAATTGCCCATCCGGGCCATGGCGATCCTGAAGAAATACGACGGCAAATGGATGATTTTCTATGGCAGCAATGGTTTTCTGATCAACAATGAGGACATGGCCAAAGTGGATGCGCTGTTTCAATAAAGTGCCAAGCATTTTTTGACCATACGGAAACCCACAACCTGCAACAACCGAAATAATCGCGCAGCGGTTGAATATCCAATGGCGCGAATAAATTCAACCGCTGCGCGGTTGTAAAACAATCCAATTTGCCCTTCCTGCTCCCCGTGGGCTGAACACCAGGCCGGAGGATCCGGCGTATGTGCCTGTCGATCGGCAAGAGCGTCGGGTGGAACGCTACTACCTTCACGCCACCAGCCCCAGCCGCTCCTTTGCTTTGGCCAGCATCATGGGGCGGGCATCGG
>CAYVDV010000269.1:0-7714 GCA_964450465.1 uncultured Saprospiraceae bacterium | reverse complement strand
CCCGGCGACTACGAGGACAAGTCTTTTATCCGCGTGGATTGGCCGCTGTTCACAACTGCCGCCGTGGTGGAGCGTATGGCCCGCTACGAAGACAAACTCACCCGCCTCTGCATCTCCATGGTGACGCACGGCAGCGCCTATGCCGATACGGTGGATATCACCCGGCGCATCGGCGCGCGGGTGAAAACCCCCTTGTCCCTGCTGGTAGCGCCGCCTACCCTGAACCGGGAACGCTTGGAGGTATTTAAGAACATGGGAGTGGACATGATCGGGGTGGGGCTGGATGCCATTACCGAGCAGGTGTTTTACGACACCCGTACCAATGTGCCCAACGGCGGGCTGAAATGGAAAAACTACTGGGATGTGATCCTGCACTCCCGCGAACTGTTCGGCCCCTGGAAGGTCAATATTCACTGCGTGGTCGGCTTGGGAGAAACAGACCGGGAGATGATCGACATGTTTTACCTCCTGAAGGAAAAACAGATCCTGGCTTATCTGTTCTGCTTCAACCCCGAGCCCGACAGCCGCATGGCGGATCATGCGAAATCGCCCATCCGCCGCTGGCGCCGCATTCAGTTGATCAAGCACCTGATCGAGCAGGACAATCTCCCGCGCACGGCCCTGCATTTTGACGAGGCAGGCAATCTGCTCCACCTCGATGTGGCCGGATCCACCATCGACGGCTTTTTGCGCAGCGCCGACGGTGGCATACCCTTTATGACCGACGGCTGCCCCGGCGAGGGCGGCGAACCCGGCTGCACGCGCCCCTACGGCAGCTACCGACCCTCCGAACCTTACCGCGATTTCCCTTTCCTTCCCGAAACCGACGATATGCGGATGATCCGGGAGGAATTGCAACTGGAAGATATTTTATCCAAATAAATTGATTTAGAATGAACATCATCGTACCAATCAAACAAGTGCCCGACCTGGTGGAAGAGCTGGAAATTGACAGCTCGGGCAAGGACCTGAACCGGGAATGGCTGAAATACAAGATCAACGAGTTCGACGATCACGCGCTGGAGGAAGCCCTTTGCCTGAAAGAGGCCATGGGTGGAACGGTGACCGTGATCGCGCTGGACGGCGAGGACATCGACAAGGTGCTGTTCGCCGCCGCCGCCAAAGAGGCCGACCGCCTGGTAAAGGTTACCGGCGTGGGCGAGCATTTCTCCAGCCATGAGGCCGCCAAAGCCCTGGCCGGCGTCATTCAGGGGATGGACTACGACCTCATCCTGACCGGCGTACAAGCTGCAGACGACCGCGACGGCCAGATCGCCGTCTTGCTGGCGCACTACCTGGGCCTTCCGCATGTGAGCGTAGTCACAGAAGTGTCGGTATCCGGCAGTACGGCAGTGGTGCACAAAGAATACGGCGGCGGCGTTACGGCCGAATTTGACGTGGCACTCCCGGCCGTGCTGGGTATTCAGGCCGCCCGGCAGACTCCGCGGTACGTGCCCGTAGCCCGGGTGCGGCAGGCCATGCGCTCCGCTTCGATCGACGAAGTGAGCGGCAACGCCGGCGGCGTGTCGGCAGGCACTTCGGTGAGCCGGATGTTCAAGCCCGAAAGCGGCGCCGGAGCTCAGATGCTGGAAGGCTCTGCCGGCGACGTGGCGGCAAAAATCGTCCAGATCATCCGGGATAAAGGCATTAAAATCTAACCAGAGACACAAAAACATTTATTCATGGCAAATAATATCATCGTCATAGCAGAACATATTGCGGGTAAACTGGAAGACGTCACCTTTGAAATGCTGGGCAAAGGCAAGGAACTGGCCGGCGCCACCGGCGGACAGCTAGTGGCGGTGCTGCTGGGTAGCGGCGTCAAGTCGCTGGCCGATCAGCTGGGCGCAGCGAACAAGGTGGTGTATTGCGACAATCCGCAGTTTGCTGAATTCAACCCCGAAGCCTACAGCAAAACACTGGCGGCTATTCTTCCGGCGCAATCGCCCGGTATGGTCCTGGTGGCCAACACCTCTATGGGCATGGACCTTGCCGCCGGTCTTTCCATCGACCTGAACCTGCCGCTGGTGGCCTATGCCAACGCAATTGAAGCGGGCAGCGTCACCAGCCAGCTCTATGGCGGCAAGATGAACGTACAAAGTGATCTGGGTAGCCAGGGCGCCGTTATTTCGGTCCTGCCGGGCTCCTTCCCTGCTGCGGCCGGCAGCGGCGGCGGTTCGCCTGCCGTGGAGGAAGTGGCCGCCCCGGACCTGGGCAGTCTCAAAGTTCGGTTCAAAAAACTCATGGAGCCCGAAGGCGGCGATGTGGATATCACCCAACAGGAGGTGCTGGTCAGCGTTGGCCGGGGTATCCAGAGCGAGGAAAACCTGCCCATCGTGCAGGCCCTGGCCGACAAGCTCGGCGGCGCCCTCTCTTCCTCCCGGCCCATTGTGGACAACAAATGGCTGCCCAAGACCCGGCAGGTTGGCAAATCAGGCCTCAAGGTAAAACCCAAGGTGTATCTGGCCGTCGGCATCAGCGGCGCCCCCGAGCACTGGGAAGGCATGAAAGACGCCGACTGCATCATCGCCATCAACACCGATCCCAAGGCGCCGATCTTTGGATTTGCCCACTACGGCACTACGGTTGATCTGTTCGATGTAGTGCCGGCGATCACCAGCAGTATTTAAACAGGAGAAGGTTAGAAGGTTTCTGGTTAGAAGGTTAGAAGGTTTCTGGTTGCACTTTCAGGGTAGTTCCCGTTAACGCAACCTTCTAACCTTCTAACCTTCTAACCAGAAACCTTCTAACCTTCTAACCAGCACCTTCTAAACTCAGCACTTATGTTTGAGACCAGAGAGATCTACCGCAACTTTTCCACCTGGATGGAGGTGGTGTTTTACATCGTTGCGTTTGCCGCAATCGGTGTATTCCTCTACGGCTTTTGGCGGCGCTACCGCAAATACCGCAAGGGCCGGGATGCCGGCCGGTTCAACAACCTGGGCGGGCGCTTTTTCAGGGCCCTGGGGATCATGGCCAAGAACTCGACGGTGTTCAAACGGGATTCCTATGCCGGCACGGCACACTGGCTGATCTTCTGGGGCTTCGTGGTGCTGTTTATCGGTACCTGCATCGTGGCGCTGGACCACGATTTCATGGAGCCGGTATTCGGCATACGGCTGTTGCAGGGCGGCTTTTATCTGGGCTTCTCGCTTGTGCTGGATGTGTTTGGCGTGCTGTTCATTGCCGGGCTGCTCATGATGATCTTCCGGCGCGGGGCTATGAAACTGCCGCAACTTGATTACCGCCGGGTGGATATGGACGCGGGCAAGTACGACCGCAAGGGCTATGCCCTCGATGACAAAATTTTCCTTTGGCTCCTGTTGCTGGTTGCATTGAGCGGCTTTTTCATCGAGGGTGTGCGCATTGCAGTGGACCGCCAGACGGCGGACCTGTCGTTCGAACGCTGGTCGCCCGTGGGTTGGGCCATAGCCGGGCTGTCTGATGCCCTGGGGCTCACCGCCTCCGGCAACACCCTGCACCTCGCCACCTGGTGGTTCCATGGAATCATGGTGCTGTTCTTCGTGGCTTATATCCCGTTCTCCAAGGCGATGCACATGCTGGTGGACTATGCCAACCTCATGTTCCGCGACGATATGGCCGCCCGCCGGCTGCCGGCGGTAACGGAAGCGCAAATGAAAGCCGGCATGGGCTACCGGACCATCGAAGACTTTACCTGGAAGGAATTGCTGGATTTTGACGCCTGTACCAAGTGCGGGCGTTGCCACGTCGCCTGCCCGGCCCGGGCTTCCGGCGCGCCGCTCTCGCCCCGCGACCTGATCCTGGATATGCGCAGCTATGCCGATTCCACTATCGGGGTAGGGGAGTGGTTCACCCAGCACTTGAGCAACGGCTCGGGGGCGCCGGGTAAACCGGTAGATCTGGCCGGGGGCGTGATCAAGGCCGAAACACTCTGGTCCTGCACCACCTGCATGGCCTGTGTGGAAGCCTGCCCGGTGGGCATCGAGCACCTGACCAGTATTGTGCAAATGCGGCGCTCCCTGGTGGACAAAGGCAAAATGGAGAACAGTCTCCAGGATGTACTGGCCAATATCGGCGACTACGGCAACTCCTTCGGCCAGCCCGAACGCGCTCGCGCCAAGTGGACGCAGGGGCTGGACTTCACCATCAAGGACGTGCGCAAGGAAGAGGCCGAATATCTTTGGTTCGTAGGCGACTACGCCTCCTATGACGCCCGCATGCAGGACATGACCCGGAAGGTGGCGTCCATCTTCAACCGGATCGGTCTGGACTACGGCCTGCTGTACGACGGCGAGAAAAACGCCGGCAATGACGTCCGCCGGATCGGTGAAGAAGGCTTGTATGAAATGCTGGTGGAAGACAACCTCGCGGTGATGCAAAAAGCCAAATTCCGGCAGATCGTCACTACCGACCCACACTCGTTTAACACCATTAAAAACGAATATCCGGAATTCGGCGGTTCGTATTCCATTTACCACTACACCGGTTTGCTGGTGAAAATGCTGGAAGAGGGGAAACTTAGGTTTTCCAAAAAACTCTCCCAATATAAAGTCACCTACCACGATCCCTGCTACCTGGGCCGCTACAACGGCGAAACAGAAGCGCCGCGCAAACTCCTGCAGGCGCTGGGCGTGGATTTCCATGAAATGAAACGCTGCGGCGCCAACTCTTTCTGTTGCGGCGCCGGCGGCGGACGTATCTGGATGGACGATTCCAAACTTGAAAAACGCCCCAGCGAACAACGGATCGAAGAAGCCCTCGAAATCGACGGCGTGAACCTGTTCATCGTGGCCTGTCCGAAAGATTACGCCATGTACTCGGATGCCGTCAAAACCTCGGGCAATGAGGGCAAGATCGCCGTCCGGGATATTATTGAACTGATTGAAGAAGCGTTGTAGGGGTTGGGGAAACGAAACATGTCGACACTGCACGCATATTTAACCAACCCCGTACTGGACCGCATGTGGACGGCCATCCGGGAAGCAGGACCCCTGAAGTCTATTTCCGTGGACCTCACGCATGTGTGCAACCTGCGCTGTGCGGGGTGCTACTACTTTGAGGAGGGCATGGACCGCTACCCGTCGCAGGCGGACGACGCGATATTTGACGCTTTTATCGAACGGGAAAAAGCCCGGGGGACCAGCTTCGTCACCATTGTCGGCGGGGAACCCAGTCTGGAGGTCGGGCGCATCCGGAAGATTTACGCCCATTTTCGCGCCAATGTGGCCACCAACGGCGTCCGGAAGATTCCGTTTGAAGGCCTGGAAAACCTGCCTATCGGCATTGCCGTCTGGGGCGATCACGACACAGACCGGGACCTGCGTGGCGGCGGACGACGCGATATTTTCAAAAAAGCCCTGCGCAATTACCGCGACGACCCGCGCGCCTTCTGGTACTATACCGTGGCGCCTGGCCATGCCAACGAGGTGGAACGCGTTGTGGAGCAGTGTGTCGAAAACGGCAACCCCGTGCTGTTCAATTACTATTCGGACCTGTCGCAGCTGGGCGGGGACCTGGATTACCGGATCGGCTTCGATGCGGTGCGCCGGGAAATTGACCGCATGATCGAGCGCTTTCCGGACCGTATCCTGATGACGCCTTATTTCAACGAGGTTATTTCCACCGGTCGCCTGCTCGACGAACAATGGGGCTACGAAGTCTGTACCAACCTTTCGGTCGATAACCCTGTAAATGCCGAACGCCTGCAAAGCGGCAAACCCTTCAACCCGCATTTCCGGGCCTATCTCGCCGACTTTACCCATACGCGCCGCTGCTGCACCGGCGTTCAGCGCGACTGCAGTTCCTGTTTCGATACCTGGGAGCATTTTTCCTGGGTCATGATCAACCTGCGCAAGCACCTCGGCTCGCAGGAGGCCTTTGCCAACTGGCTCATCACGACCTACCTGTTTTATGTGATCAACCGTATCGTGCCGGTGGAGGAAGGCATTCGGTTGATCCGGGCGGCGGAGCGCGGGGTGGCGGTTGAAAGTTGAGCACTGAACGAGCCATCCGGGTTTCTAATTCTTGCACCCGGTAAACAAGCGGGTAAACAAAGCTGCCAAAATCCTGTTAAACCTGCCCTAAGTTTCCGGTTTCTCCGGAACTTCACCGTCATATTGTAATCATGGAAAACATTCGCCACTTATTCGCCGACCTGGAGGAGACCCTCCGGAATGAACTGCAGGAAAAAGGCCGGATCGTTCAGGTCGAGGCAGGGAAAACGCTCCTGCAAACCGGACAGAACATCCGCAACACGATCATGGTGCTCGACGGGCTCGTAAAATTGTATCGCGAAGACGAGGATGGCAATGAATTTTTCATGTACCACCTTGAGCCGGGCGATGGCTGCGCGCTTTCCATGATCTGCGACCGCACCAACCGGGTTAGCTCCGTCACAGCCAAAGCCGTCACGGATGCCACGCTGTTGGTGGTCCCGTTAGACCAGACCGAAAACTGGATGCGCCAGTACCGGAGCTGGTATTATTTTGTGATCAATACCTACCGCAAACGCTACGAAGAGCTGTTGGAAACCATCGACAGCATCGCATTTAAAAATCTGGACGAGCGCCTCGAATTTTATCTGCGCCGCCACCGCGACACGCTGGGCACGAATGTGCTCAATCTTACCAATACCGAAATCGCCCAGGAACTCAGTTCCTCCCGGGAGGTGATCTCCCGGCTCATGAAGAAGCTTTCCGAAGCGGGGAAAGTCCGCCTGCTGAAAAACGGGATCGAAATCCTGAAATTATGAGTTTGCGCCGTGACTTAGATCACGGGAATACGATCTGCGATGCCTGCACCTTTGCAGCATAATTTCTATTTGATCGTATAACCAAACTATTTAAACACAAGCTTTATGGCTATTGCAGGTTACTTTGCATCGGCCCTCATCGGCGTGTCCCTGGGGCTCATCGGCGGCGGCGGCAGCATCCTTACTGTTCCGGTACTGGTATATCTTTTTGGCGTGGATCCCATTGTGGCGACGGCCTATTCTCTGTTCATCGTAGGCTCCACCAGCCTGGTGGGCACCCTGCCGAAATACCGCGAAAATTTGGTCAGTTTAAAGACCGCCGCGATCTTCGGCATCCCGTCGATAGCGGCAGTTTATGCTACGCGGGCCTGGTTGGTCCCGAATATTCCCGATCCGATATTTACGTTTGGAAACTTTTCGGCATCCAAGCCGATGTTCATTATGAGCCTCTTTGCATCGCTGATGCTCTTTGCCTCCATTTCCATGATCCGGAAGAAAAAAACGGATGAGCAACAGACCAGCGAAGGCCCCCAGCAGTTCAATTATCCTATGATCCTGCTGGAAGGCGGCGTAGTAGGCGTACTGACAGGCCTGGTAGGCGCCGGCGGCGGATTTCTGATCATTCCGGCGCTGGTATTGTTCAGCAAATTGCCGATGAAACAGGCTGTAGGGACCTCCCTGCTCATTATTGCCGCCAAATCGCTCTTTGGTTTCCTGGGCGACCTCTCGCATTACCAACTCGATTGGAGCCTCCTGGGCAGCGTAACGGCACTGGCCATAGGCGGTATTTTTGCCGGCAACCGCCTCAGCCGCTATGTGGACGGCGATAAACTTCAGAAAGCGTTTGGCTGGTTTGTCCTGGTCATGGGCGCTTATATCCTCGTGCATGAACTTTTCTTCCATTCACCGGCGGTAGCTGCGGCACATTAAAATAGTTAACCGGAAAAAATTTATCTTGCCGTGACATTTGTCACATATCCG
>CAYVDV010000268.1:2772-7729 GCA_964450465.1 uncultured Saprospiraceae bacterium | reverse complement strand
CACAACCCTTCTGCCGTTCAATACCTATCTTTGCGGACCTGAAAAAGCGGGCACGGCCAGCGGCCGAAAACGCCCCATTGCTAATCTATTAAACAAGGCGCTCTGCCTGATATACCATGAAAATACACCTGATCTCCGGCGGCTGCGGGTTTGTCGGCCGCAATCTGGTAAAACGATTCTTTAACACGACCGATGACCACATGGTGGTGATCGACAACCTCCTCACCGGTCGCCATCCCTCGGAATGGCTGCAGGCGCCCCTGCTGGAGCAAAGAGGCAATCTGGAAGTGTATGGCAATCCCGGTCGCATATTTTTTATCCAGGAAGATTTCCGGGAAATATTGCGCAACCTGTCCCACAATCCGCGTTATCTGCAGGAACTGCTCGGCATCGATTTCGAGCGCTTCTCCGATGTCTTCCATTTCTCGGCTGTCGTAGGCGGCCGCTCGGTCATCGACGGCGATCCGATGTCCGTTGCGCTCGACCTGAGTATCGACGCCGAACTTTTCAGCTGGGTCTGCCGGCACAAGCCCGGGCGACTGCTCTACCCCAGCAGCAGTGCAGCCTATCCGGTTGATTTGCAGGGAGAATCCGGCGCCGTATGCCTGAAAGAATCCGATATCGATTTTAACCGGATGGGCAAACCCGATATGACCTACGGCTGGTCCAAACTCACCGGTGAATACCTGGCGCAAATTGCCTCGCAGTATTACGGCATTCACGTAGCCTGCATCCGGCCGTTCAGCGGCTACGGCGAAGACCAGGAGCTGAGTTATCCGGTGCCTGCCATTGCCCGGCGGATCGCCCGGCGCGAGGATCCCGTGGAAGTCTGGGGCACCGGACAACAGGGCCGCGACTTTGTTCACATCGATGATGTGCTCGATTGCATGTTGGCCGCTCTGGACCATATTCACGACGGTTCGGGGGTCAATATCAGCACCGGCACGCTGACCTCCTTCCTCGATGTCATCCATACGCTTTGCGACATTGCCGGATACCAGCCAACCATCAAGCCCCTGACCGACAAGCCGGTGGGCGTACACAACCGCTACGGCGACCCCACCCTCTCCAGCGCACTGCTGGGCTGGAAACCCAAAATTTCGCTGCGCGAGGGACTGGAACGCGTTTATCGCCGCGCCCTGGAACGGATTGAACAGGAATCCTCCGCCGAAGTAAAATAAGCAAAGCCGGTCTCCGCATGCAAAAACGAATCGTTTGTTTTGGCGCCGGCCCCCGTTTTAAAGGCGGAATGGCGCACTATAATACTTCCCTGGCTAAGGCGCTGGCTGTATTGCCGGGGGTGGAACAAGTGTCTATTGTCTCCTGGACCCAGCAATACCCCGCGATCATCCCGCGGGAGTTTATCGACAAATCGAGCCGTTCCGACCTGCTCGAAGGCACCAATATTCCGGTGTATTACCTGTTGAACTACAACAACCCCTTCAGCTGGGAAAACACCGTACAGTTCATCCGGAAATTAAAACCGGACATGGTCGTCTTTCAATGGTCCATTGCCTTGCAGGGGCTTCCGTTGGGTTATCTGGCCCGCCGGCTCCGCTCCTTTACGGAAGTCGTCTTTGACATGCACTTTGTGATCCAGAAGGAAAACAGCCTGCTCGACCGGAATTTTACCAAATTCGGCGTCAAAAAAGCGCATACCTACATCGTCCATGCCGGAAAAACGCTTGACGAACTCCAAACGCTTTTCCCGGATAAAAAACTGTACCGAAGCACCGGTGGAGAGCGCACGACTGATCCTGGCACAGAGACCGTGCTGCACCTCTTTCACCCGATATACGACCTGCACCGACCCGACCCGAATTTTGACGTAACGGCATTCCGGAAAGAACACGGACTCCGGCAGCATGTGTTTTTGTTTTTCGGCTTCATCCGGAAATACAAAGGCCTGCACCACGCAATCCGGGCCTTTAAACTGCTTGCCGAACGGCGGGACGATGTTTCCCTGCTGATCTGTGGGGAATCGTTCTGGAAAACCCTGGACACCACCAAGTGGTCGACCCGGCTCAAAACAACGCTTTTTGGTCTGGCCAAGAAGATGTTCCTGCGTAAATCGGACGATGAAAGCAACTACGATCCGCTCGCACTGATTGATACCCTGGGATTACGGGACCGGGTTGCTGTCTTCAACCAGTATATCCCCAACGAAGACGTGCACCGGTATTTTCAGGCCAGCGATGCCGTTTTACTTTTTTACGAATACGCCACCCCCTCCGGGATAGAGAGCCTTTCGTACAACTTTCACCTTCCCATACTCGCAACCCGTGTCGGGCATTTTCCGGAAACGGTGCGGGATGGCTTCAACGGTTATCTGGCGAATGCGGGAGACGAGGCGGACATGGCTGCTACCATGGAACGCCTGATCAATTCCCCCATACCCAGGGAAAATGTGGCGGAAGCCACAAAACGGATGAGCTGGCACAATTACGCAGCGTTTGTAGCAAATGTAAACGGCTGACCATGCAAATTGCGACCGGGCTCGACCGCCTGCTTTCCGAACCGGCACTGCAGCAGCAATGCGGCGAAAACATCGCCTATCTCTGCCACAATGCTTCTGTGGATGGCCAGTGCCGGGAAGGGCTGGCCCGCTTGCACCAAATTTTCGGCTCCCGGCTGAAAGCTGTTTTTTCTCCGCAGCACGGGCTGTTTGCGGAAGCGCAGGACAACATGATCGAAAGCGGGCATTTTGTCCATCCGTTTTTTAAGATCCCGGTGCACAGCCTGTACTCCGAAACCCGCTCCCCCACCCCGGCCATGCTCGAGGGCATTGATCAGGTGATCATCGATTTGCAGGATATCGGCTCCAGGCCGTACACCTACATGTACACCATGACGCTGATGCTCGCTGCTTGCGGCCGCCAGGGGATACCCGTAACCGTGCTCGACCGGCCGAATCCGCTCAACGGCCTGGATGTGGAAGGCAATGTGCTGGAAGATCCGTTCCGGTCTTTTATCGGCTTGCATCCGCTACCCATGCGGCATGGCATGACGATCGGGGAAATCGCCCGGATGGCGGTGACGACCTGGGACCTCACCTGTGATCTGGAGATTATCACCCTGCAGGGATGGGAACGCGCCATGCACTTTGGCGAAACCCGGCTTCCCTGGGTTTTCCCGTCTCCGAACATGCCGCACATAAAAACTGCGCATGTTTTTCCCGCCACCGTTTTGCTGGAAGGCACCAACCTCTCGGAAGGCCGGGGCACCACGCGGCCCTTTGAACTGTTCGGCCATCCGGATCTGCAGCCCCACGCACTGCTGGGGCATCTGGAGGAGGTTTTTGCGCAAAATCAACTAACAGGGTTCACGCTCCGGCCCCTGTATTTTCAACCTACGTTTGACAAGCATACCGGCCGGACATGCGGCGGTTTCCAGTTGCACCTGAGCGACCGGAGGTCTTTTCAGCCCTGGCGCACCGGACTGATCCTGCTGCAGGAATTGTATCATGCCCTGGGCGGGGCGTTTTCCTGGAGGCAGCCCCCCTTCGAATACGAGGAGACCCTGTTGCCCATCGATATGCTCAACGGCACAGACCGCTTGCGGCTGTGGGTTGAAGGCAGGGGCAGCCTGGAATATCTTGTTGGGTTGGAACAATCCGGGCGTGCGTCTTTTTTAGAAAAACGGGAAAGCGCTTTGCTATACCGGTGATATGTTTTAGCGCCTGGGTCGCCAAGGCTTGTCCAGAAAGTAGGAAAACGTCAAACCTGCCGTATAGTACCAGTCGTCTTCCGTAGGATTCGCATTCCGGCTGACGCCATCGAGCAAATCCATGCGGGCTGCCCGGGCACAAGCTTCAACGCCCACGCAGTAGTAGTCGCCTGCAATTACCCTGAACCCAAGCCCAAATGGCATTACGGCAAAGGTATGCCTGGCTACGCCGCCTTCAGGAAAAGGCTCCAGCACAAAGCGATCTCTTCGATTTTCCGGGCCGTAATAGGTAACCGACGGACGCACAGAGGCAGCGCCCAGTCCGGCAATCAGATAGGGGAAAAAGTAATAGGTGGTATTTCTGGATATTGCATCATGCCGGATGGAGCCCAAAACAGCTTCTACAAAAACAGCACCCTCCAGCAAAGTGGTTGAGAAGCGAAAATGGCGGCCGTAATGCGTGGCGCCATACTTATCATCGGCAAACAATTTGCCGGCGAGCAGCTGTCCTTTGACAAGGAAAAAGCGGTTGAGGTGATAACGCCCGAAAAGCCCTGCGCCCAGGCGGGTTTGCGTAAAATGAATGTGTTTCTCCGCAAGGTCGCCGGAATAATTCGTGGCGAAGGTAGTCAGCCCGATTTCAAGGTAATTTTCCGATCGATTGATCTGGGCAGGCAGTTGTTGCACTACCAACAACAACAGCAGGACAAACAGGCTGGACTTCATGGATGTAGTTTAAAATCAACAGTTAACCGGGATGATATTCTCCGCCCGAAAATTAGCGCAAGCCGGCATATCCATGCGTATTGGCCATCTTAAATTTTCTGCCACACACAGGATTTCAGAAAAATCAGGATTGTCCTTTGTCTGTTTCCATAATCTTTCGGAGTATTGCCGCGATTTCCCTAACTTTCCCCCTTGACGTTTTTCAAACACCTGCATATTCAATAAACATGAGAAAGAGTATATTCCTTCTGCTGGCAGCCGGTTTGACGCTCACCGCCCTTTGGGTGAGTTCCTGTAATTCCGGTACAGACGCCTACAAGACCCTTGCAGAAAACCCCGAGCTGCTGCACCGCGGCATGCGCAAGGTTACCGAAACCATGCGCCACGATATTTTCACGCCGCCGCAAGCATCCCGCATCTACGCCTATGTTTCCGTAGCGGCGTATGAAGCGCTCATCCCGGGACACCCGGAATACAAGTCCCTGGCCGGGCAGTTGAATGAATTGACCGAATGCCCCAAACCGGAAGCCGGCAAGGATTATTGCTATCCGTTGGCCTCTGTGAC
>CAYVDV010000268.1:0-2672 GCA_964450465.1 uncultured Saprospiraceae bacterium | reverse complement strand
CAATATATGGATGCGGTCGAACCACACTGGATGCTGATCCGCCCCTGGGTGCTGGATTCAGCCCGGCAGATCAAACCCGTTCCGGCAATCCCTTACAGCGAAGTACCCAACAGCGACTTCGACAAGGCCGTGCATGAAGTGTACGATGTGAGCAAGACCCTTAGTGATTTTGAAAAAGAATCTGCCCTGTATTGGGATTGCAATCCGTTTGAAGTGGCCGTGACCGGGCACCTCATGGTTCCAACCAAAAAGATCAGCCCGGGTGGACACTGGATTAACATCACTGCCCACGCCTGCCGCAAAGCCAAAGCCCCGATCATGCAAAGCGCCGAAGCCTATGTCATGGTTTCCCTTGCACTGGCGGATGCGTTCATTTCCTGTTGGACCGAAAAATATATTGGCAATCTGGTACGGCCTGAAACTGTGATCAACCGCAGCTTCGACCCGGACTGGCATCCTTATATTGAAACGCCGCCTTTCCCTGAACATACCAGCGGCCATGCGACGATTTCTGCTGCCGCAGCCACCATGTTGACCAAAGAGTTCGGCGAGCCGTTCGAATTTGTGGACAGTACGGAAATGCTCTTTGGCATGCAGCCCCGCACGTTCAAATCCTTTTATGAAGCATCGGACCAGGCCGCTATGAGCCGCCTGTGGGGTGGAATCCACTATCGCCATGCCAACGAAGGCGGCCGGATGAACGGCAGGGAAATTGGCAATTATATCTGGGAGACGATTAAACTGAAATAGTGGGTCCTTAACGGACTACTGTAATGTCTCCGCTAAGCAGCTCCGTCCTGCCCGGTGAAAGTTCGATTTCCGCCAGGAAAACGTACACGCCGGGCAGGACGTCTTTATTCCGGAAATGCCCGTCCCAACCCTCCTGCGGGTCATTGCTGAAAAAATCGCGTTTCTCAAATGCCAGATCTCCCCAGCGGTCATAGATCAACAGTTTTTTGATCCGGACAGGCTCCTGACTGTACAGGGTAAAACGATCATTACCTGTATTTGAACCGACGGAAATGACATTGGGGACATAAATTCGCGGATCAACGCGAACCAGAAATTCATTCTCGGCCGGACAACCATTTTCATCAAAGACCTGTAAGGTTACCAGCGTTGTTTCCTCGGGCTGAAATCCGTACAACAGGCAATCCGGGCAAAGGCGTTCGTCCTTCGGTGTCCATTGGCTCGCCACAATGGGGCGGTTAGGAACCCCTTCCAAAAGCACGTCCTGGCCGGGCTTCAACGGATCCGGCAGTTTGAGCGGTATAATATCTACGTAAAAACTGTCCGGCTGCCCGATATTAACTGTGAGTGGACGATTGTAGCAGCCGGTGGAATCACGCACGACAAGCTTGTAGTCCGCTGCTGAAAGTCCGCTAAACACGTTTGACGTGGAAAAGTGCTGTCCGTTGTCAATGGAAAAATAATAGGGCGGAATCCCTCCGTAGGGTGTGCCAAAACTGATTTCCCCATCGGAAAAGCCAAAACAGGAGGGATCTTCCTGGGAATACGGGAATTGTGGGGAGACAAAATCAACTTCAACGGTATCAGCGGCAAAGTCGGTGCGGCGGCAAACGCCCAGGTAACCGGTTGCAATATAACGACCGGGAGCAAACGCCACCAGCACCGTATCCGGACCATATTGCAGGATGGAATCCTCGTACATCCATTGTACTCCATCAAACAAGCCGCTGGCAACCAGCGTATCCGGACAAACGCCATCGCCAACTACCTTGAGCGAAATATTAGGGGTGACCTCTTTGCTGAATCCCGAAAAAAAAGCGGCAAAACTGGCCGGCTCATTCCGTCCATACATGGCAACCTGTACCGCGCCCTCTGCCTGAATACTGATCGTATTCGGCGTAACTGCCTGCGAGAACAGAGTCAGGTGCCGGTAGGTTACAAAGTCCGGATTACCGGGAACGGCAGCAGGGGCCCCGATCGATACGGGTGTCCCATCGATACGGACCGTCACTGCCGAGTCTTTCATGGCAACCAGCATCAGACCGCCGTCGAACGTCATATTTCCGATCCGGTTCGGCTGATAAATATTGTCAACCCGGTTGGGGATACCGCAACTGATCGGGGGCACAAACATCAGTCCTGCAGTGCGCATGGCATCATCGCTAATGGCCGTCCCCCCAATCTCCTGATACATAAATACCGGTTCGGAGCTCCGGATGTACATATTACCTGCCGCGGAATACGCCGTCGTAGGCACTACAAAATAATCCCCGGCCTGGAGGACTGCGCTTGGCGATAAACCATCGTTGAGCCAGACCGCGGTGTTGTTTTTATGTGCAATAACAATTGGATGCTCTAAAATGGAAGAGCCGTTTCCTTTGCACAAAATGTACTCTTTTCCTACCCGTTCGAACGGCGCGATCTGATCGATGCCGATATCGTTTGCCTGGAAGACTACCGGTGCGCCGACCCAGGAGCCACAATTCACAGCCACCGGCTTGCTGGACTTCAGCAGCGCGCCCATAAATCCGTTGGGAGGTTGCAACTGACCGCTGATGGAAATATATTCTGCAAATACGACCGACTCGCCCCGTTGCAGATCGACGTACACGGGGCCATTGGAAGGCGTGCTTTTACCATCCACTTGAAAATCGACGCCCGGGTCAAAATCGGAAAACGACACCCGGGTAGAATCTTCTGTG
>CAYVDV010000267.1:0-7746 GCA_964450465.1 uncultured Saprospiraceae bacterium | reverse complement strand
TAATCATTGTGTCTGATGCGTTAAGATAAGCAGACACACTTTAATGAACAGTCTCGATGGGTGGGTAAAAATGCTCGCAGCAGGCAAAGACCGGCACCATTTTTCCCATCCCCATTTCCTACCTTTGCGCCGCCAACCAGAAACCTTCCAACCCTCTAACCAGAAACCCTCTAACCCTCTAACCAGAAACCCTCTAACCCTCTAACCAGAAACCTTCTAACCCTCTAACCAGAAACCTTCTAAAGTATGCAAAAAGATTTCCTCCGCAAACTCGGACTCAAAGCGAAAAACGCCGGTACCTGGACCGGTCAGGAACACCTCAGCGGCAGTGCCCGCAGCCTGCACAGCCACTCGCCCGTCGACGGCGAGCACATCGGCTCGGTCACCATCACCACCCGCGAACAATACGAACAGGTCATTGCCCGCGCACAGGAGGCCTTCCAGACCTGGCGGCTCCTGCCCGCGCCCAAGCGCGGCGAGATCGTGCGCCAGTACGGCGACGTGCTGCGCCAGTACAAAGACCCGCTGGGGCGCCTCGTGAGCTACGAAATGGGCAAAAGCCTGCAGGAGGGCTGGGGCGAGGTACAGGAAATGATCGATATCTGTGATTTTGCCGTAGGCCTGTCGCGGCAGCTCTACGGGCTGAGCATGCACAGCGAACGCCCGGCCCACCGCATGTACGAGCAATGGCACCCGCTGGGTATTGTAGGGATCATTTCGGCGTTCAACTTTCCGGTGGCCGTCTGGTCCTGGAACGCCATGATCGCTATGGTTTGCGGCGACGTGTGCGTGTGGAAAGCTTCGGAAAAAGTGCCGCTCTGCGCAATTGCCTGTCAGAATCTGTTCCAAAAAGTGCTCAAAGCCAACGATCTGCCCGAAGGCATTTGCTCGATCATCAACGGCGACTACAAAGTGGGCGAATACATGACCAAAGACCCCCGCGTGGCGCTCATCAGCGCCACGGGCAGCACCCGCATGGGCAAGATCGTGGGCAAGACCGTAGCCGAGCGCCTTGGCCGCAGCTTGCTTGAGCTGGGCGGCAACAACGCCATCATCGTCACGCCTTCGTCCGACCTGAAGATCGTGCTCACCGGCGCAGTGTTCGGCGCCGTCGGCACCTGCGGACAGCGCTGCACCAGCACCCGCCGCCTGATCGTACACGACAGTATTTACAATGATGTGAAAAACGCCCTGGCCGGCGCCTACAAACAACTCCGCATCGGCGATCCACTCGACCCGAACAACCATGTCGGCCCGCTGATCGATACCGGCGCTGTGGAACAATACCTGCACGCTATCTCGGAGATCAAAAAAGCCGGCGGCAAATTCGTCGTAGAAGGCGGCGTGCTCAGCGGCCCGGGCTACGAAAGCGGCTGTTATGTGAAGCCCTGCATCGCCGAAGCGAAAAACGACTGGGCGATCGTGCAGCACGAAACCTTCGCGCCCATCCTGTATTTGCTGAAATACCAGACAATCGAAGAGGCCATTGCCATTCAGAACGGCGTTCCGCAGGGCCTCTCGTCGGCCATTATGACCAACAACCTCCGCGAAGCCGAGCGATTCCTCTCGGCGGCAGGTTCCGACTGCGGTATTGCCAACGTCAACATCGGCACCTCGGGGGCTGAAATTGGCGGCGCCTTCGGCGGCGAAAAGGAAACCGGCGGCGGCCGCGAGTCCGGCTCCGATGCCTGGAAAGCCTACATGCGCCGGCAGACCAACACGATCAACTACTCGGAAACCGTGCCGCTGGCGCAGGGGATCAAGTTTGATCTGTAAGGACCCTGCTCAACTGAACGCGTGCATTCGCCCTGAAAATCAACCGATCTGCATATTCCAGCGGTGAAAATCACAGGGGTAATATACTTTTAGCAGAAAATTTATTGCCCTATGCGAAAGTGTACACCCTTATGCCTGTCGCTGTTTGTTTGGGCAGGACTGTTTTTTGTTACAACACCAGCCATTTGCCAATGGGAACGCCTGCCCGGACCCTTTGGAGGACCCGTCATTCAGTTTGATACGGATGGCGAGTATTTGTACGCCAACACCAAAGGCGGCATTTGCCAAAGCCCGGACAAGGGAGATCACTGGTCGCTTCTGGAAAAAACAGCCGGCATTGCCGGCCAAATCATGGAATTCCAGGTCGAAAAAGGTCGGATTTTTATTCTTACCACAAACGGCGAGGTGTGGCGCACCGATGACAACGGACTCACCTGGAAAACGCTGTTCAAGCGCCCCTACCCATTAGCGGGACCGGGAGAAAAACTGTTAAAACTGTTTGTCCGTGGCGATACGGTACTTCTCGGCAGCGTGCTCAGTATTTACCGCTCGCTGGATAAAGGCGACAACTGGGAAAGCTCAGAAGTGTTTTTCAAAAAGAAATTCATAGGCTTCGCACAGATCGACAATGACCTGTACGCGGCTATTGATCGATTTATTCGCAAATCCAGTGATGGAGGACTTTCCTGGAAGACCGTTTTTTCATCCGGCTACTTTTTCGCAGCTATGACGGCCGTGGACTCCATCCTCTACGGGATCTACGATGGTTATCCGCGACTTATCCGATCAACAAATGGGGGGCAAAGCTGGGACAAAATGGATTCGGACTCTATCATTGTCGGCCCTTATGCCGAAGATTACCCCGACTGGCTGTCGGCTACCGGTAGTGAAGTTTTCTATGTGGCTGATTATAGCTGTGCGATAATAGTACATCGCTCCAACGATAAGGGCAGCCATTGGTCCAAGCCAGGAATACCCAAGGAACTAGCGCTACGTACCAATGACCTCATAGCGCTTCCCGGAAACCTTCTATTGGCAAGTTCTCAGGGTGTATTCCGTTCTGAGGATATGGGAACTTCTTTTACATGGGCAAACCAGGGATTAAATGCGACCTATGTTTGGGAAATATTCAAGACTATTAACGGACAGTGGTGGACAGAGACACAATCCGGCGTATTCTCCTCCGATGATGACGGAATGAACTGGACACTCCAAATTCCGGCAGGGCAGCCCTACCCATGTTATCCATTCCGGTATTTAAACCATACCCGGCAACGAATATTTGTTAATAACGACTGCAATATTTACTATAGAGCCGTTACCGGAAATTCTTGGGATACTTTGTCTCTTAGCGATCCCTGGAGCTGTCCGCAAATTGTCGCGGATGAAAAAACCGCCTTCATTCTCACCAATAACAACTTGTATAAATTAAATGATGGGCAGTCAACCCTTGTTACATTGAATCTGCCCCACCCGGGATTTTACAATATGCACTACGACGACGGCGTGTTGTACCTTGTCTATTACAGTTTTCTTCTCTATTCCTTGAATGAGGGGCAGGATTGGGTAGCGGTGCCTGCGCCAGACGGTTGCACTATATTTGAATGGCTGGACAGCGATTCTACGCGTATTTATTGCCGGATAGATGCTTACCCAGCTGAGGACTAGATCGCTGCCTGGAATAAAACGACCGGATCATGGGAACACTACCCGCTCATCGACCCGGAATTGTCCGATACCATTTTGCCCTGGCAGATCTCCCTTTTTTACAACACAGGTGCGATCCGGTGGCTGGGCGTGCAGGGACGCGGGCTTTATTACGCTTCTGTTACGGACCCAAATAAATGGTATAGCTATCATCCGGGGTTTCCATCTAATTCGCCCACTGCTGTATTCCTAACCGGAAACGAATTGTGGGTCGGCACTGCCGGAGCTGGTCTTTACCGGACAGATTTGGTCTTTAAAACAACGAATACGCCGGCTCCGCATTTTACCGTGTATCCCAATCCCTCTTCGGGCGCTCCGATTCATCTGAGCAGCGACCAGTTTTTTACCGAGCGCCTCTTTTTGCGCATTTTCGATGCGACCGGTTCGCTGATACGGGAACAAATATTGCCACCGGGGCAATTTTGGGACATACCCAATGCAAGCCTGCCATCGGGAATGTACATATTGCAGGTCCTGTCGGGTGATAGCACAGCGGTTTTGCGCTGGGTCAGACGCTAAAAACTCGCCCGTCCTACCAAAAAAAGGCAGCTAACTTTCACTATTTGTCGCGAAAAACCTGTCGTTTACTACCTTTGCGGCGCCTTTGACGAAACAATGCCGGCGTTCCGGCGTTTCTTCGCAGGTTTGCATTTCAGTTCACCCGGATAAACAGCTCAAAGTTCCGCCTTTAATTATGTCGCAGTTTAAATCAGATGTCGAGGCCGTTGACGCATTAGCGCAGGCTTATAAAGAACTATCGCAGGAAATCGCCAAGATCATCGTTGGCCAGGACAAAGTGGTCAAGGCCGTTATTATTTCGCTTTTCTCCAACGGCCACTCCCTGCTGGTCGGGGTGCCCGGCCTGGCCAAAACCCTGCTGGTAAGTACCATTTCGGAAGTGCTTGACCTCGAGTTCAAACGCATCCAGTTCACTCCGGACCTGATGCCCTCGGACATCACCGGCTCGGAAATTCTCGACGAAGACCGCCATTTCCGGTTCATGCGCGGCCCGGTGTTCGCCAACATCGTACTGGCGGACGAGATCAACCGGACGCCGCCGAAAACACAGGCGGCTCTGCTCGAAGCGATGCAGGAGCGCGTGGTGACCGTCGGCGGTTCCCGCCATCCCCTGCCGGCCCCGTTCTTCGTGCTCGCCACCCAAAACCCCATCGAACAGGAAGGCACCTACCCGCTGCCTGAAGCCCAGCTGGACCGCTTTATGTTCAATATCCCGCTCGACTATCCCGCCTACGAGGAAGAGGTCGAAGTGGTGAAAAATACGACTACCTCCCGCGAGGTCACGCTCAAGCATGTGCTGAATGCCGCGGAAATACAGGGGTTCCAACAACTGATCCGGAAAATCCCGGTGGCCGACAACGTACTGGAGTACTGTGTTGCCCTGGCTTCCAAAACACGCCCCAATACCCCCCGGGCTGCCAAAGAAGCCGATAACTATCTCTCCTGGGGCGCCGGCCCGCGCGCCAGCCAATACCTGGCCCTGGGCGCCAAATGCCACGCCGCTATCCACGGCAAATACTCGCCCGATATCGAAGATGTAAAGGCGATCGCCAACCTCGTGCTCCGGCACCGCATTGTGCGCAACTTTAAAGCGGAAGCGGAAGGCGTATCGGAAGAGAATATTGTTGAAGCACTGCTCTAGAAGATCATTTCAGTTGCTTTCTCTCAGTCAGTTTTCATATAACTGCTGAACCGGATCGCTACCCTCTTGCGGTCCGGTTTTTTTATGGAAAAAATTATTTTTAGGCTAATCTAAAAATATATTTACCTTTGTGTAAATATTGGAAATTGTCAACCCTCTTCGCAATGTCGATTTCACAAGCAGAAGAAAACTACCTCAAGGCTATTTTCAAAATTGCCGAGAAAGAGTCCAAAGCGGCCAGCACCAACGCTATTGCAGCGGAGATGCAAACTTCGGCAGCGTCGGTTACCGACATGCTCAAGCGCCTGGCCGAAAAGAGCCTGATCGACTATGAGAAATACCGGGGGGTGCAACTGACCGAAACCGGCAGTGAAGTGGCTACGGCGCTGATCCGCAAGCACCGCCTCTGGGAAGTATTTCTGGTGGACAAACTCCGTTTTGCCTGGGACGAAGTACACGATATGGCCGAACAACTGGAGCACATCCAGGGAAAGCAGCTGATCGACCGCCTGGATGCTTATCTCGGCCATCCCAAATTTGACCCGCATGGCGACCCGATTCCCGATGCCGAAGGCCGCTGGGCATTCCGGGCGCAAGCCTTGCTCAGCACGCTCCAGCCCGGCCATCAGGGCGTGGTAAGCGGCGTGGAAGACCACAGCCCGGCCTTTCTCCAGTATCTCGACCGCCTGGGTCTGGCGCTCGGCGCCCAACTCGAATTGCTCGAACGCTATCCCTACGACTATTCGGTGCGCATCCGCACCCAGGATGGCCGGGAGATCACCCTGAGTGAAAAGGTAAGTCAAAATTTATATGTAAAAGTATCCTGACCGTTCACCAAATGCTACACACGCTCCACCAATGCAACACACAGACCGTTCCTTATCGGAGGTGCACAGCACCGTTGAAACTAACGTAAAAGGCGGCTTTTGGCGCCGCTTGTTTGCCTTCCTGGGCCCCGCCTATCTGGTCAGCGTGGGCTATATGGACCCCGGTAACTGGGCTACCGACCTGGCCGGCGGCAGCCGTTTCGGGTACACCCTGCTGTGGGTACTGCTGATGTCGAACCTGATTGCCTTGTTGTTGCAAAGCATGAGCGCCCGGCTGGGCGTAGTGGCCAAGCGCGACCTGGCGCAGGCCTCGCGCGAGTTGTACCATCCGGTAGCCAACATCTTCAATTACATCCTGGCGGAAATCGCCATTGCCGCCACCGACCTGGCCGAGGTCCTGGGCATGGCCATCGGGTTGCAGCTGCTGTTTGGGTTTCCCCTCATCTGGGGAGTGGGGATCAGCGTGCTCGATGCTTTTCTGTTGTTGTTCCTGATGCACCTGGGTATCCGGAAACTGGAAGCCATTATCCTCGGCCTGATCATGATCATCGGCGGGGCATTCCTGGTGCAAATGATCCTGGCCAAACCTGATATGACGGATATGGCCTTAGGGTTTATCCCCTCTATCCCCAATGAGGAGGCATTGTTCATCGCCATCGGGATCATCGGCGCCACGGTGATGCCCCACAACCTGTACCTGCACTCGGCACTCGTACAAACCCGGAAGATCGACCCTTCCAAACAGGGCTTACGGCGGGCTATCCGGTTCAATATAATCGACTCGGCTATTGCACTTAACCTGGCCCTGTTCGTCAACGGCGCAATCCTGATCCTGGCCGCCGCCGTTTTTCACAAAAACGGCTACAACGGGGTATCGGAGATCCAGGATGCCCACAAACTGCTGGAGCCTCTCCTGGGCAAAAGTTATGCCCCGGCACTTTTCGCAATCGCCCTCATCGCCGCCGGGCAAAGCAGCACGATCACCGGCACGCTGGCCGGGCAGATCGTTATGGAAGGGTACCTGCACCTGCGGATTGCACCCTGGCTGCGGCGCATCATCACCCGCTTGCTGGCAGTGGTGCCGGCCATGCTGGCGATCAGTTTCCTGGGCGAGCACGCTACGGGCGATATGCTGGTGCTGAGCCAGGTGATCCTGAGCATGCAGTTGGGTTTTGCGATCATTCCCCTGCTGCATTACGTGAGCGACCGGCAGCGGATGGGCGAGTTCACCATTGGCTTTTGGGCCAAACTGGGCGGATGGCTCAGCGCCGGAATTATCGTGGCGCTGAATGTGCAACTCGTGATCCAGGAAGTGTCGGGCTGGCTGCAGAGCGCCGGCAGGTATGCCTGGCTGGTCGAGTTTGTCGTATTACCTGTATTGCTTTTTGCCGGCCTGATGCTGGTCTATATTGTGTCGAAACCGCTCTTGTTTCCCACCCCGCAACGCGGCACCCCGCTCCCGCACGGTGCTTTTGTCGGGCTCGAGGAGTCGGCGCCCCCCGAATACCGCGAGATCGCCGTTGCGCTGGACTTTTCCGATACCGATGCGCAAACCCTGCACCACGCCCTGCACCTGGGCGGCAAGAAGGCGCACTACTTCCTTTTGCACGCAGTGGAAAGCGCCGGGGCATGGGTAATGGGCGCCGATATCCAGGACCACGAAACCGACCGCGACCGCGAAACCCTGGGGCACTATGCCGAACATTTGCGCGAAATGGGGTATTCCTGCGACGTTTTTATCGGCTACGGTCCGGCCAAACGGGCGATCCCGAAACT
>CAYVDV010000266.1:0-7750 GCA_964450465.1 uncultured Saprospiraceae bacterium | reverse complement strand
GTCGTCGGCGGCCCTGGCGGCAGCGTCGGCGGCCCCGGCGGCAGCGGCAGCGGCCCTGGCGGCAGCGGCAGCGGCCCTGGCGGCGGCGGCAGCGGCGGCGGCGTCGGCGGCAGCGCGCGCAGTGGCCACGTCAGCGACCGGAGACAGCCCGCGCAGGCGCGCCGCATCCTCCACAAGCCCAGCGGCCTCGAGCGCTCGCGGTGCCCAGACTCGCACCGCGCGATCAGCGCAGAGGTACGCTCGGCGCGCTTCGTCCTCGGGGCCAGTCGCAGTCCCGACAGGCGCCCAGAGGTGCGGGCCGATCATCGCCTCCCGCTCACCGTCCGAGCACCAATCGTTGAGGTGGATCGCGAGAGTTCGGACGACCTCCGACACGCAATCCTTTGGATGGTCGCTCCAGCTATTGTCCCGCCGCGTGTAGCAGTGGATCGCTGCCATCCAGCACGCCCCCCTGCCCGGTCCGCCAGCTCCTTTGACGAGTCTCATGGTGTGGTCCTTTCTGTTCTTATTTGCTCGCTCATGCGCCCTCCCTTGCCGCGAGCAGGGCGGTGACGGCGGAACAGAGATCCTGTGACGCGTCATCGTCTGGCTCTCGCGCCTGCGCATACGCCACCGCCGCCTCGACCACGGCGCGATCGAGCGGGTCCACCGGCGCCAGCTCGACGACGCGGGAGCCGGGAGAGGCTTTTTCCAGCTGACGCGCGAAAACCTCGGTGTTGAAATCGCAGCAAGCGCCGTCCGGGCTGATCCATCTCCAGATCATGGCCTCTCCTTCAGCTTGCGGCTTTCTTGGCGCCGTAGATCTCTCGGAGCATCTCGATTTCACGCTGGAGAACGCTGTTTTCCGTGCGGAGGCGCTGGATTTCCTTCTGGGCATCTTCGAGGGCTTGCTTGTAGCTTACCCGAGTCCGCTCCGCGCCTTCAGACCTTGCCTTGATCGCGGACTTCGTTGCCTCCTCGAGCGCCTCGGTTCCTCCAGGGCCGACGGCCTCCGCGACGAGGGTCGCTTCCTCCTCCGAGAGCTTGCGGGCCGAGGCGAGCGCTGCATGAAGCCCAACCTGTTCGATGAATGCCTCCCCGCGCTTGACCAAGTGCGCAGCGCGACCGCCGCCGAACTTTCGAGCGGCCCGGCAGTATTCGTCCGGGTCGACATTGAACGTCCCCTTGATCTCGCCCCGCAGCCACTCATGATCGTACGTCGGAGAGCACGCCTTGATGGCCTTCAGCATCTGCGACCCCCAGTTGTAGGCGGCGACGAGGAAGGAAAGGCTTGCCCGCCCCTCTTCAAGGCTCTTCTTGACCTCGCGAACGAACGTATCCGGGGCGAACTGGACATTTTGCGACCGCATGGGAAACCTCTTGAATGAACGTTTTGGCGTCGAAGTTGACTACCGGCTCGACGCCTCTCCGGTAAAAAGCAAGGCATTCCTGGCTACAGACGCGGAGGCGTCGAAGCCATTTCTTTGGAGTTGAGTGAGATCGAATCTCTTCGCGGCAGATTCGGCAAGGGCGCCGAAGTGGGCTCATTTGCACTCGACCGATACACGATGACCATTCCGCAGTGATCTTGAAGTTGTTAAGACAGGTCTTTATCACTTCGATTCGAGGCACTCGCCGGCCTGGATCCCGAGCCCGCCGCCCCGAAGCGGCCAAGCCAAGTCTTGTTCACTTCGAGATGCCCGACGACCGCAAGATCCGCCTCGGAGGCCTCTGCCCGAAGTGATTGAGCCATGTCTTGGTCACTTCGAGCCTTGGCTAGGGCCGCCGGGGGTGACAGATCTGGCCGCCCGAAGCGGTTAAGACTTGTCTTGGTCACTTCGAGAGTACCGGACGGGACCGGACCGGACGATACCGGATCCCGAAGTGGTTAAGACTTGTCTTGGTCACTTCGAGAGGACTGGTACGCGGCTCGCATCGAGGCCGACACCGTCCCGAAGTGGTTAAGACTTGTCTTGGTCACTTCGAGGGCGAGGTCGTCGAGGAGCTGGTCGAGCGCCTTGTCATCCCCGAAGTGGTTAAGACAAGTCTTGGTCACTTCGAGCAGAATCACAGAGGATGATGCTGGCGACCTTACGGACCCGAAGTGGTTAAGACTTGTCTTGGTCACTTCGAGCTCGCCCTCGGCGTCCTGCGCCTGGCCGGGGAACGGCCCGAAGTGGTTAAGACTTGTCTTGGTCACTTCGAGGCACAGCGCAGTTGCGCTCGATCGGCGCAAGCTGTGCCCGAAGTGGTTAAGACTTGTCTTGGTCACTTCGAGGGCTGGCCGCGCAAGCGCGTCTATCCTCGACTCTTAAGCAGCGTTCCGCGAGCGGTGCCCATGCGTAAAGCTCTGGACCGTACCCGCGCTGCGCTTGTCGGTAGCGCATCATTTTGTCTCCATTAGACTTCGAGCGGCTCCTGGGTTTCGTCAACCACCGGGGCGCTCGAAGATTCCTCGAACCTGATTCCAAACTCGTCCAGCTTGTTTTTCAAAACCTCCTTGAGCTGAAACCACGGGTAACTTTCCACGTATTCGTGGCAGTCGTCACAGTAGTTGACGACCGTGACCTTGTTTCTCTTGGCGTACTTCGCGAGGCTCGCGCTGACCTCCTGATTCCAGGACTTCATGCGATTGTGTTGCTTGTGGCAGAGCGCATCCGTGCGGTCTTGCATCTGGGCCCGCATGTGGGCTGGCCAGCGCTTCTCTCGCTTCCGGTCTTCGCTCAGGCGCTGAAGCCGAGAGCGGTGTGCCGCGATCCATCGCCGCACATGGTCGGCGTTGACGATCCACGGCGGCAAGTCTTCGATTTCGGCAAGCCAGAAGCTCTCGGCGGTTGTCCGGAGCACAAGCTTGCGCTCTTCTTTCGGCGCGTCGGCCTTGGGGCGCGGAAGCCACAGGACGAGCTTCGCCATGATGTCGAATTTGACTTTCGCCTTGCCCCCAGGCTCGCGAGCGACAACCCCTGGGCGGTGGTCGCTCTCCTGCGCGCGGACGCGGTAGATTGCAAGCTCGCACTGGCGAGCCTCGCCACGTAGGAGTTTCGTCACCGCCGCGAGCGCCCGGCGCTGGCCCTTGCCTCCACGGAGGCGCACGACCCAACGGGCCTCGGCGCCGGCCAGGAGGGGGAAGGTAAGGAAGGTGGCCCCGTCCGGGGACCTGAGCGCGCTCCAGCTTTGATTGTGGATCGGGATCGGCTGCGGGTAACGAGCGTTCGGTAGGCTGGCGTCGTTGCGCCAGATGGTCTCGACACGGCTCTTCCCGTATTTTGACGATACAGCATTCAAAAGCGACGCGACCGATGTCGGAGCCATGTCGGGCCTGAGAGCCCGCGCGCCAGGGTAGAGATACGGCGCCTTGAAGCGCGGGAGCTTCTCGTCTCCAGGGCCACGAACAACGTCGGCCTTGGCAAGCTCACGGACGGCCCAATTGGAAATCTGGGTTGACGCTTGCCACGCGGCGAAGAGGTCCGCTCGGAACTCCGCCCAGCCCGCCGGCTCGCCTCCACGGCTAACTGGCGACGCGATTGGAATCGTGACCGCCCGCAGGATGTAAGCGCTCTTGTGACAGGCACGGCAGATGACAGAGTCTCCGTCACGCTTCCAGCCGCGAGGGGTTTTCCCCTCTGGCGCTTTACCTTCCGTTCCGCATCGGGCGCATGTGGTTGCCATGGCTTGGTTCGGTCGAGAGAAGAGTTGCGAGCATGCCTCGGGAGAGGAGGACTTCATCCGCCCGTCGGGTGACAGAGGTTTGGAATGACGGGCTTCGGTAGTTGCACGGCCCTTGGTCATGCTCGCGTGCGTTGCCCCGCCTCGAAAGGGGCGCGTCGGAAATGAGGATTCCACCAGTCTCTATCCACCGAAGAATTCAAAGGCGGGGGAGCCAGGCTTGCGGGCGGTGGTAAAAACCCGGGCTCTGGCCTCCCCGCAGGAAGAAGAAATCAAATGCGGCCGGCAGCCAGGGAGTCTTATGGGGGTGCTGCGCTAACGGCCGGCCGCGGAGTTTCATGAGTCACTTCACTTCGTTTCCAGGGCTTCAATGGCGCTCGAGATCTGCTCGCGCGCCTTCTTCATCTCCTCGTTCGTCGTGTCGTCTCGGCCCTTGGGCAGCCAGAGCTTGATCGGCGCCGTTCCGCCCTTGGCCTTGTAGGTTTTGAAAAGGGCATTGATGTCCGCGATCAGGCCGGCGCGCTCGTCCGGGACGATGTCGGCCATGGCCTCCCGGGCGATTTCCTCGGTATCGTCGCCAGGCTCGCGAGCAACGGCGGCCGGAATGACCTCTGGCTTGAGCGCAACGGTTGGGATCGTCGTCGCCGGCGAAGGGTAGGGTAACGGTTGAGGGGGACGCGCTGAGTTTGCGCGCCCCCCCAACACATCCGCGGCGCCGGCATCCACGGCGGTCGCGTCAGCCACGGGAGTATCCATTGCCTCTTCGGCCAGGATCAGGCCCTTGAGCGCGTCTGGGAAAGAATCCCGAAGAGCGAACCCGCGCGCCCGGAAGAGGAGCATCCGTTGCGGGTAAGCGATCCATGGGCCCTGCTTTCCCCAGAGGTTTGCGCGCTTGGCATCGCGCACGGAGAAATCCCGAGTGACGGGCGGCTCCCCTCGACGAGTCACCGTACATTCGGCGCGTAGATCGTCGTCGGAGCCGACGTACCGTTCGGAGATCGAGACAAAGGACGGGTGGGATTTCACCAGGCCGAGCATGGCGTCACCGAAAAGGCTCGGCCGGCCGTTGATGACCGCGATGCTCTGGAGCGCCTGGAGCGGGTTGAGGCCAACCTCGGCCCCGTACTGAATGGCCACCAGGACCTTTTCGGGCGTGTTGAAGCCCTTCGGGGCAAAGTCGGTCCCGACGACCATGCGGGCGAATTCGAACATGTCCTTGATCGAGGACAGTTGGAGCCCCATCGGTTGGGCCCTGGCCACGGAGAGCGCGGGCGATGGCGTTACCATTGGTCCACCTCCCCCCTCACCTCCGGCGGTGGAGTGGCTTCCGTTGTCCTCACGAGCGCGTAAATCTTCCGTTCGACGATCCGCCATCCGGGGACCTCCTTCCGATCCTTGAGACGGGACTTGATTTCCTTCAGGACAGCTTTCGCGGCCCCCTCGGCAGTCTTCGCCGCCTCGCCAAGCTCACCGAGCTCCTGCCCGTCGAGGTTCGTGAGCGAGGCGGTGACCAAGCCTTCCATGGATTCCACGGCGAGCGGAGGGGCGTGGCAGATGGAGAGGACCGGGCAATATTGGCATGCCTCCATGCTCGGGCTGAGCACCAGGGGGCCACGTTCGGCCGCATCCATGGTCGCGCGGAGATCCAAGATGGCCTGCGCGGGACTCGGCGGGTCCTCCATGGTGTAGGTCCGATCGAGGCGCGGCTGGTAAATCATGGCGCGGAACGGCCGGCCGTATTGCTGGCTGGCCATGGCGCTGTACATTCCGACCTGGGCCCCGGCAGAGGTTTGCGGGAGCTCCAAGTGGCCGAATTTGAGGTCGACCACAAGGCCCTCGGCGTCCGAGAGCGCGATGAAATCGGCCGTACCCGAGCACAGGACGGCCCCCGTCTCGGGGTCGCGAAGGGAAAGCGGGGTCTCGTGTAGAGTCTCCCACCCCGTCGGAGTGACGCGCGCCAAGAATGCCGCGGCGCGGGCGACAAGGGCGCGCTCCTCTTCGTCGAGGTACGCCTTCGCCCCACTCACGGCCGCGTGGAGTCGCGTGCCGGTTTCGGCGTGCTCGGCGTTCCGCTGCGGGGCCCTGGCCTTGTGCCGGGCCATGCGGTGGGAGCCCGGGCAGAGCATGATGCGCCCGAGCGACGACGGCGAAAACGGATGATGGGCCTCTTCGCGTTGGCGGAGAGCCGGTAGGGAGTCCATGGATGCTGTCCTCCTGGGTTGGATGCTGTTTCGGAACGCTGGGAGGCCTTTTACGCGACCGCCCAGCCGGCGTCAAGAGAGAATCAAGAAATTTTGTCGTCCGGGGGCGCCTGTGCCTCGCCGGCCGCGAGCGCATCGGCGCGCTCTTTCACGCGCCGGACCTCGGCCGCATACCAGCGCTGGTAGCAGCGCCGGCAGCGCGAGCGAGAGTGGACCGCGTGAATTAGGCCGTCGCCGCAAAGGTAAGATCCGGCCTTCGGATGCCAGTGAGGGTAGAGTTTCCGCGTGTTTCGGCACGCGCGGAGAGGCTTGCCAGAGCTTCGAACGGCGATCGTTGAAGGGTCAACGTCGATCGGTGGCGGGTCGGGTTGTGCGGGAGTTGCCGGCGGCGGGGGCGCGTCGACAGGGTAGGGCCCCGCCGGGGTTTCATTGCTGGTCATGTGGATACCGTATTGACTTATGTGCCGGAAGTCAAGTAGCCGCCGTAACTGGCGCAGAGGCCAGAAGCTCGAGCAATGTTGCGCGTGCCGCGATCCACCAGTCGATCCATCCAGCGGCTCCGGCAGCGGCCCTGGCAGCGGCCCTGGCAGCGGCCCAGCGGGTGTCCCCGGCAGCGGCCCAGCCAGCGGCCCAGGCAGCGTGCCAGGTAGCGTGCCAGGTAGCGTGCCAGGTAGCGTCATTGGCAGCGTCCCTGGCGGCGTTCCCGGCAGCGTCCCTGGCAGCGGCCCAGCGCGACTCCTCCGGTCGTATGCCAGAGCCTATCCACTCGGCGAAGAGCACTGCGACGTCATCGATTGCGGATACGGCTCGCGTGTCGTCCTCCGCGCGCCGACGAACGCCGTGATCCGGATCCGCCAGCAGCCACAATGCAAAGCGCGGCCAGACGAGGGAGAGATCCGCGCCAACCTGGATCGCTGCGAGAAACTCCTCGGGCCAGGACATGGCGAGATCGTTCGGCAAGCCTTCGAAAATTCCGTCCTCGAGCTGCGCGATTTCGCGCGGGATTCCAAGCTCGCGCTCGTAGGCGTCATGGTCGCTCCCGTGGACTGTGCAGCCGACAGCACAGCCCTTGCCGTCCTCCCAATATTGGCCTTTGACAAGTTCGTCGGCCGCGCGATGCGCCCGGACACGGGCGAGGTAGCGTTCTTTGATGGCGGGGTCTCCGTGGAATGCTTTCATGGATGCTCCTGGGGTTGGCTTGTGGCTTCCGATTCGACGCGCGATGGGCTTTCCACCCATGGGGCGCGCGGGGGTTTTCGCTCATGGCGGCGCGCCTTGGCGCGGGCAAAGCGCGCCTTGCGCTGCTCTGGCGACAGGCGGTGGTACCATCGGCGTTGCTTCGTCTCCGCAGGTGGGCGCTTCGTGCGCTTGATCAAGATCGGGCTCATGTGATTTCCTCTGCCTCGAGAAGCTCGGATTCCCCGAGCGGAGGACGCGCGACGATCCACGCGAGGATTCCGGCCGTCTCCTCCGGCGTGAGCTGCCGCTCCGTCGCGATCAGGCGCGGCTGGCACAGGTCGTATCCGATCGCGACGGCGCGGAACATAATGACGGGCTCGTCGGAACAGATTTCAATGGGGACGTTGGTCCTGACGACCACGCGGTAATCCCCATCGAAGTAGAGATCTTCCCGGTGCATGGATCTAGCCACGGGGGGCCCCCTCCCTGGCCTCGCGGCAGGCCGCGCAAGTGTACAGGTCGCCGACCCAGGTCCCACCCGCGGGGGGAATCTCCTCATGGAGACACGTGCCGCACGTCGCGGATTGCGGGATCAGGCTCGGCTCGGGGGCAGTCGCCGCAAGCTCGGAACGGAGGGCATGGCAAAGGGCCACGGCCGCGGCGCGCGTGAGCATGACCGTGGCGCATTGTTCACCCTCGCCGTGGATAAACACCCGGATGCGGTC
>CAYVDV010000265.1:0-7756 GCA_964450465.1 uncultured Saprospiraceae bacterium | reverse complement strand
TGGAACCGGTCGGAGCGCCGGCATCATTCACGGCCACGCCGCTGGCAACCCCGGTTTCATCGAATTGGCCAGCCCCCGTATTCCGAAAAAGGAAATTGGCCTGATGGTCGTTGGCTTGCAGGATATCCATATCGCCGTCGCCATCCGCATCAAACACGGCCAGACCCATGCATTTGGAATCCGGGAAATACAATCCGGATTGGGCGGTAATGTCCTCAAACCTGCCGGCGGCCGACTGCCGGTAAAGCATGGAAGCCTGGCCCCGGTATTCCGAGGGGTGCGGCATCCAATCCGGATGCCCCGGCGTTCTGTGGGCAGGGTCGAAAGCCAGGAAGTTGCCCACCAGGACGTCCAGCGCACCATCCCGGTCGTAATCCCGGAATGCGGCGCCGACGCTCCATTTGGTAAACCCGTTGAGCATTTCGGGGCCCTGAAGGCCTGTTTCGGCAGTAGCATCCCGGAAGGTACCGTCGCCATTGTTTTGGTAAAACACATTCGGGCCGTAGTTCAGCAGGTAGAGGTCTTGGTCGCCGTCGCCGTCGTAGTCCACGGCACTGGCGGCCATGCTCCAGTGCCGGTCGTCGAGACCGGCCTGTTTAGCCACTTCGGTAAACGTGCCGTCGCCGTTGTTGCGGTAGAGCGCATTCGGCGTATGTTCAAAAACCTTTCCTTCCGCATCGCTGATGCCTTCGAGATACGTGCCGTTGAGCAGGTAGAGGTCCTGATCGCCGTCGCCGTCGTAGTCGAAGAGCACAACACCGGAGCCGGAGCTTTCGAGGATGTTTTGGTAGGAGTGGTCGCCAAAGTTGTAGTGGAAATCGATGCCGGCTTCGCGGGTGACATCGGTGAAAGTGCCCGGGGCGGTCTTTTTGCAGGATAAAAAGGAAAAGCAGATTCCAAGGGCAATCAAAAATACCTTTTCGACAACCATATTCCGGCTGACTCCATCCGTTTTACCCATCATAGTCCGGTTTAGTTTTAGCGCTTTCGGGCTTGCTGGAGCAATCCATTTCGTGCGGGGCGGCAAAGTGCAATGCACGCCTAAATTTCTGATTTTTCGGTTGAATTCAAAACATCCCGGGACATGATCGTTGTCAGCAGGCCGGTTCCTGGCCTGAAATAAATGGAACTTGTAGGCTAAAACCCTTATCTTGGACAAATAATAAAGCGACTTACACGCTCTACACGCATAAGTCGCTCTAAATCAAGGTGGGCCCGGCAGGAATTGAACCCGCGACCGTCTGATTATGAGTCAGCTGCTCTAACCACCTGAGCTACGGGCCCTTGCAAAGGTTCTTAACGCCGCAAAGGTACATTTAATTCCGAATCCGGTAATAATTTGTGCCGGTTTGAACGCACAACAAACGGCGAAAAAGGGGGATCAATCCACCTTGGCCGTAAATTCGTACTTGAGCCCGCGGTATTCTTTGAGCACCATTTTTACCGAACCTACCGACACCGGCGATTCGATCAGGACCGGAATGCGGTTTTCGTCATCGGATACCCAGACCGTCATTTTAGCATCGTCGCTGAAGACATTGCCGGCGATGACCTGGGGCTGGAATTTCATGGTCTTGTAACGTCCCATGCCGCGGATCTTCGTCCGGTCCTCCTTCCCCATGTAGCGCATTTTAAGCGGGAACTCTTCCTGGTCCATAAAGATGCGGAAAGGTTCTTCATAGCCTTTCTGGCGGCTGGAGAAGTCGATGGTGCGCAGGAAGTACAGGCTGGACAGCACATCGTGCACCTTGTCTTTGACCGGATGTTCGGTCTTGGTTTCCTCGGCGCCGCGTTTTTTGGCGCGCCAGACCGTCATTTTCTGCGCCGCCTGGTCGAACGAAATTTTTTCGAAGATCTCGTAGTCGCCTTCGTGAATACTGCGTTCGGAGTAGTTGGGCAGCAAGGTTTTTTTATCCACCCAGGAGTCGTAGGAGTCGTTGACCTTGAAAAACCATTCATAGGAGTCGTACGTTTCGCCCACGGCGTGGTAGTGAAACTGCTTGTCCTCGTCGAATACCTGAAACGTCACTTCCCCGGCAGCGAGCCAGATGAAGTTCCAGTTGTAGTAGATCTTATAGGTCAGTTTTTCGCCGTGCTTGAAATTACCGCCGGCTTCCTTTGCCTTCGCAACAGCAGTATCCGCCACAGGGGTACCTGCCGGATTTTGCGTCGCATTCGGATGGAGAAAGCCTACAGTGAGCAGGCCAAAACAGAGTGCCGTAGATTTAATCGTCTTCATATCCATTTTCTTTGGCAATGTTGACGTAAAAAAGAGAAAAGGTACCAATTAACGCGGGCAAAATGAGGT
Source organism: uncultured Saprospiraceae bacterium (assembly GCA_964450465.1). Lineage (GTDB taxonomy): Bacteria > Bacteroidota > Bacteroidia > Chitinophagales > Saprospiraceae > M3007. The sequence continues at coordinate 5,448 of CAYVDV010000265.1, read as the reverse complement.
TTATTATCCACAGCGTAAAGGTTGCGGCCAGGCTGCTGACGGCATTTGCCCCAAAAGGCAGCCAAACCCACACCGCCAGATTGCCCCGTCCGAGCAAACCCGCCAGGGGGGGGAGGGGCAGACTGGTTTGCACCAGAAAAATGGCTGCAATACCGGCATAAGCATTTAGTAATCCGGGGGTTATCCCGAAAAAGCGAAGCGTTAGGTAATACTGCGTGGTGTATATGCTATAGCGCAAAAAAGCCCAGCCCAGGATCCCCGCCAGCTCGCGCGTGTTAAATTGTTGCAAAACCTCTGCTTCGCGCAGCAATCCCTTTCCCAGGCGGCCTCCGCCCAGGCGCTGCAGCAGCGGCAGCACCCGGCGCATGTTGAAATATAGCGCCAGCATAATAGCGGAACCCAGCAGGGCAAGTGGAAAAAAAAGACGGGACCAAAACGGATCCAGTTCCAGAAACCTTGGGACAAACCAGGCAGCCCCGGCCAGCCCCATGGTCAGCAACACCAGATATTGGCTGTAATTGCCGACCAGGTTGACTACAACGGCTTTCCAGCGCGATGCCGGCCGGAGGAGTAATACCCGGCCGCCGTACTCCCCGATCCGGTTGGGTGTAAACAGCGAAAAACTCACGCCGACCCATACGGCCAGCAAGGCCCGGCCCGGTGAAATGGGGTCGTATTGGCGGACAAACTGGTGCCATTTCCGGGTTTCAGCCCACCAGTTCAGCGGCATCAATCCGATCACCGCTGCCAACCATAGCCAGTTAGCGGCATGGAGCTGGCGCAGAAAGGCCTGCCCAAGTTCCGGCAAATTTTCTTTGGCCCGCAGTTCCATCCAAAGGGCTGCCAGCAAGAACAACAATACCGCCCCGCTGAGCACAGGTTGCACCCGGCGGCCAAAGGCAAGCAGGCGTTGAGAGACAGCGGGTGTCCGGGTTGGTGTCATACCGGTTTTGTTACGGAAGCAAGGGAAGGTATCAATAACATGAGCCATCCCGGAAACCGGAATGGCTCATGCACTATATTTGAAAAACTGTAAAAGCGATCGACGCTAACAACTCCTCAGCAAAAATTAATAGCCGGAAGCTTTATTGCCCATGAAGCGGCCTTTGCCGGCTTCGGGACCATCCGGGCGTGCTTTGTCGGTTTGGCCGGCCTTGGCTACGCTAAATTCAGCGCGGCGGTTCATAGCCGAAGAGCCTTTCGCCGGAACGAGTGCACTGGCTTCACCAGCCCAGTCGAGTACGAGGCGATCGCGGGCGATACCATGCTGGTTCACGAGGAACTCGATAGCGGCTTTTGCGCGATTGTACGAAAGCACGTTATTGTAGCCTTCCGAGCCCGTGGCGTCGGTGTGGCCGGTAACGGCAACACGGATATCCGAGTTATTCTTCAGCACTTGAGCTATCTGGTAGAGTTTTTCGTACTCGCTGTAGTTGATGTTGTAGCTGTTCACGTTGAAGTTGATGATCGGGAGGAACCAGTCGGACAGACCTTTTTGAACCGGCAGTTTGAAGTTGGCCAGTTTGGCATCGACGATACGGTTCACGTCAGCTTCCGTGATCGGCTTCGGCACCTGAGCAACGCCGTTGGCGTCAACCGGGTAGCCCGGAGGCGAATACGGCTCCTTGTCTTTGTAGTCGGGCACTTTGTCCATGTCGCTGTCGAGCGCCACACCGCGGGTATCTACCCGTGCGCCGGCGGGGCTTTCTTTCTCCTGGTCGATCATGTCAATGATGCCGTCGCCGTCGGTATCGGTCGGGTCATACACCGGACGGGCTTCCAGAGCTGCGATAGCATCGCTTACCTGGCTCATCGGGTTGGCCCAGTAGAGCGGCTCGGATTTTTTCGCGCCGTTTTTATCCATACCACCCAGGTTGAAGTTCAGGCAGAGGTGCGGATAGTGGAGGAAGTCGCGGAACGTGGTCACGTCGCGGCCGAAGTTGTTGCTGCCGTCAAGCAGGTCAGCGCCTTCACCGAACACCGAAGTAGCAGTGTATTCGAGACCGATGTTGAATTTCGGGTTGACGCGAAAGCCGAGGCCTGCGCCTACTTCAAACAGACCGGCAAGATTGCTCTTGTAGGAACCGTTGAGGTTGCCGTCTTCCTGAAGTACGTTGGTGTAGTCCGTCGTAAACTTCGAAGCGCCAAGACCGGCGAACACGTTCAAGGCAACCTTGCGGTAAGGCTTGTCGAAGCGGAAGTTGTTAACGGTTACTACCAATTGTGCCGATCCGGAGAGCCAGCTCATTTCGGAGCTGCGGTCGGGAGCGGTACTTTCACTTTTTGTTTTTGCATACAAAGCACCTGCGCGGACGGAGAAGATGTGGTCCAGCGATTTGCGGACGTGCAGTCCACCGCCGAAACCCAGTTTGCTATCCAGGTCGCCCGCTACAAAGGGGACGCCGAGGTCAACACCCAGTTCCCACTGGTCGGCAGGCGTGAACGAACGATAGGCGCCGGCAGCCGGGGCCGCAGCATCCTGAGCCGTCAGGCTGAAAGTTGCAGAAATAAAAAGAACAGCTAATACTAAGTTTCTAACTGTCATAGGGTCACTGCATTTAAAATTAAAAAATGTTAACAGTTTAGTTCAGCGCTTTTGCAATGGCGCGAATGTAAAATTGAGAATAAAAATTCTTTATTCCGGTGTTTTTGCCGAGTTGTTTTTTCAAAGAATTTCAAATACCCAACTTTCTGAGGGCCAAATATAGGGCATTAGAAGAAATTTTATTTGGTGCGAGGTTAATTTTTCTCACATCTTCCAGGGCTTGTCGGATTGTAGCGGATACATCGCTGAATATTGCCTGGTCTGTAAGTGGGGCATCGGGCTGCATGAGGTAAGCAAAAACCCGGGCCATTCCGCAATTGGCCACAAAGTCCGGAATTATTCCGGTAAGTTCATCTGCATAGCGGGCTGTCGGACCAAAAAAGATGCCATCATCGACAAATGGCACATTAGCGCCGCAAGCAATCGCTTCGATACCGCCCTCCAGCATGGCGTCCACCTGCTGCCGGGTAATGAGCTTGGATGCAGCGCCGGGAATAAAGATATCGGCGCCCATATTCCAGATCTTCGCGTTGACTTCCTCAAACGGCAACATATCCGGCGCCACCAGTGTATTCCCGTGTTTGGTATTGAACAGGTGCTTGACCTCTTCGAGACTCAGGCCCTCGGGGCGAAGTATTCCCCCCTCGCGGTCGATGATCCCGATCACGATTGCCCCTTCCTTGGCCAGATAGCAAGCCGCAGCCGAAGCCACATTGCCCCAACCCTGAACAATGACTTTTTTCCCGGCCGGTGTACTGTGAAAATACAGGTCGTAAAAGTGCCGCACCGACTCCGCCACGCCGTAGCCGGTGATAAGATCGGCCACCGCATACTTGATATTGCCGCCTTCCGGGAGATATTCCGAATCTTCCACCACCTTGGCGCAGCCGTAACGCAATTGGCCAATGATGTTGATCTTCTCGCCTTCCGTCGGCTTCAGGTGGCCGGCCACGATGCCTTCCTGCGGATGCCACAGTCCGAGGTCTTCGGTAATCGGCACCACATCCTTCAGTTCGTCCACATTCAAATCGCCGCCGGTGCCGTAGTAGTGCTTTAAAATAGGTAACGCAGCCTGGTACCAGCGGGTGAGTACTTCATGGCGCCGCGGGTCATGGGGGTCAAAGTTAATGCCGCTTTTTGCGCCGCCAATCGCCGGGCCACAAACGCTGAATTTGATCTCCATTACCTTGGCCAGCGAGGTAACCTCTTCGCGGGTCAGACCTTTTCGCATGCGGGTGCCACCGCCGGCGGCTCCATTGCGCAGCGAGTTGATCACAATCCAGCCCTCCGCATCCGTTTCCGCATCGTGCCATTCAAAGATAATTTCGGGTTTCTTTTCTTTGTAGCGGGTAAGCAGTTCCTCCATCCGTGTGGTGTAAAAATGGTTAGGTTAAGGCAAAAAGACGGGTACCTTTCCAAAACTGCCGCAAATGTAGGTAAAATGCAGGCGGAATTCGCGCGCTGGGTACACTCTTGTTGTTGCAAATTCTTTTTAAAAACTTTTCCGCCGGATTACGGAACAAACTCCGTTTTTTGCCATCAAAACAAAACGCAGTGTTGCAAAACTGGTTAAAACCTGTTCCACCCGCAGTTCGAAAGGAACTCGATGCGCTTCCGGCGGCGGCGATCGGCCGCAATATTTTACTACACGACACACAACTCCCCGATCTTCGGGGGGTGCGCATCGCGTTGATCGGCGCCGGCGAAAAAGAAGCGAATGCCGTACGGGAGGTCTTTTACCGCAGTATGTACCCGTTTCCAAAGGGAGCTGTTGCCGACCTCGGTAATTTGCGCCGGGCCGAAGCGTCGGTGCTGATCCCCGTTCTTTTCGAACTTTTGAGCGGAAAAATACTACCGGTATTGCTGGCGCACTCCGACGAGCTGGCCCGCGCCCAGTTTCTGGCCTACCAGGAAGCCAAGTCCCTGGTCAATCTGGCTGTGGTTGATGAATGCCTGCGTCTGGGCGACCCCAAAAAGGTGCCGGTCGATCAAAGCGTCTATACCCCCTTGTTCCAACCCCGGCATCCCTTGCTGTTCCACTTCGGGCTGGTCGGATTCCAAACCCATCAGGTGGATCCCGCACTTATCGATTTTTTGCAAAACAGCAATTTTGACGCATTGCGCCTGGGCAAATCCCGCTCGGCAATTGAAGAAACAGAGCCCGTGCTCCGCGATGCCGACCTGCTCGCTTTTCACCTGAGCGCACTCAAACAAAGCGAAGCGCCGGGAGTAGCCTCCCCTTCTCCCTCGGGCTATTTCCTCGAAGAGGCCTGCCAACTGTGCCGCTATGCCGGCATGAGCGACAAACTGACTTCTTTCGGTATCTTCGGATACCATCGCGATCAAGACCGCGAACAGCAAACCGCTCAGGCCGTCAGTCAAATGCTTTGGTATTTCCTCGAGGGCTTTTTCAACCGGAAAAACGACTACCCCGCTTCCAAAGACGGCCTCACCGAATACATCGTGGATTTCCGCCAACTGCACTACCAACTAACATTTTGGAAAAGTACCCGCAGCGGCCGCTGGTGGATGCAAACACCCGTCACCACCCGGAAAAAATACCAGCGCCACTATCTCATCCCCTGCTCGTTTCAGGACTACCAGGCCGCCTGCCGCGAAGAATTGCCCGACCGGCTGATGCAGGCGCTGCGGAGGTTTGGATGATATTATTTGGGTCATTTTATTCGGGTCATTATTTGGGGTCATTATTTGGGGGCATTATTCAGGGTCATTATTTGGGGGCATTAGGGGTATTGGCGGCAGGTTCTAGACATAAAACGCATGAAACTCGCAGCCGGCCTCATTAACACTCTATAGCCACTACCCATCACTGACCTTAAGGACCCCAAATGACTTTAATGACTTTTAATGACCCCAAATGACCTTAATGACTTTAATGACTT
>CAYVDV010000264.1:0-7759 GCA_964450465.1 uncultured Saprospiraceae bacterium | reverse complement strand
GGAACCACCTGGACCTTTGGAGACGGCGATTCCAGTTTACTTTACCACCCTGCTCATGCCTGGGCCCAGGCAGGTACCTATACAGTGACTTTAACCGGTATTTCTGCAGAAAATGGTTGCCCTGCCACGTATAGCGCGCCAGTTACTGTGCTGGAATTACCCGCAATCGCTTTTGCCCCGGATAAGCCCGACGGCTGCATGCCCCTGACCGTTAAATTCACCAACCAGTCGCTGGGCGCAACCTATTTTGAGTGGGACTTCGGCGATGGCAATACAAAAATCGGATCGAACGTCTCCCACATCTTTACCACAGCTGGCCAGTATGCCGTTACACTGAAAGGAATCGATCTTAACAACTGCCGCAACGACACCACGCTCTACTACATTACGGTTTACCCAATCCCTTCACCGGCATTTGCCCTGCAACGCGACCGGCTATGCGGCTTGCCGGTTACTGTGGATTTGATCAATCAAACACCCGATGCAACCGGTTATTTCTGGGATTTCGGCAACAATACCACCAGCGTACAAAACAATCCGCAGGTTGTCTATACTGCTGACGGCGACTACCCGGTCACCCTCGTCGCAACAAACGCTTTCGGCTGTAGCGATACGACCCAGCAAACCTTCAGTGCTTATGCCATCCCCGTGGCCGATTTTGCCTGGACGCCTGCCGAGGGGTGCGCTCCGTTGGAAGTAATCTTTGAAAACATGTCTTTGCACGCCACAAATGCCCTTTGGCTATTCAGCGATGGCGATATGTCTTCTGAACTTTCACCAGTGCATACCTTCTCCCAACCGGGAACCTATAGCGCTACGCTCATTGCTTCTCATCGCGACGTTTGCTTCGACACCCTTGCTTTTACCTCCATCATTCTGGTGAGCCCCAGCCCTCTGGCTAATTTCTCCTTTGTTGAAACCTCTACTACCCCGCCTTCCGGTATGTTTTCTTTTGACGACTTGTCAATCGATGCCGCGAAATGGGATTGGGACTTCGGCGATGGAGGCACTTCAGAGGATCAAAACCCTACGCACCGGTATTTTTCCAACGGACCGAAAACCATCACCTTGGTTGTCACCGGCCCTAATGGCTGTACCGACGATACTACCATGGTCGTCATCCCAACCAGTATGCGCGGGCTCTTCATCCCCAATGCTTTCACACCCGGTATGAACAACGGTGAAGCGGCGGTTTTCCAACCCAAGGGCGTCGGTCTGAAGGAGTTCGAAATTGCGGTCTATTCGTCCTACGGCCAGTTGCTCTGGCGTTCCGATTTGCTTCAGGAAGGCCGGCCCGCCGAATTTTGGGACGGTACTTTTCAGGGTCAGATACTGCCGCAAGACGTATACATCTGGCAGGTTAAAAAAGCGGTGTTTGAAGACGGAACAATTTGGGAAGGCAATTTTGACGCTGGAAGTGGGGACGGGAAAAAAATAGGGTCGGTAACATTGATCCGGTGACAGTCCTATTGGCAACGCCAGAGCCCTACCCTGCAATCCGCCCCTTCCCCACTGTTCCTAACAACTTGTTAGTTTTTTTCCACAAAAAGCCCAACCAGAGCTATTACTTTTGCGGAATCTAATATTCTTTCCATGAAATTCAGTGTTTCCTCTTCCGAACTCCTCAAGCAATTGCAAGTTGCTTCCGGCGCCATAGGCTCCAATCCGGTCTTACCCATCCTGGAGGACTTTCTCTTCAAGATTGAAAATAAGAAACTTACGATCGCAGCCACCGATCTGGAGTCCAGCATTTCCACCTCGATCGAGGTGCTGGCAGACAACGATTTTACCGTGGCCGTGCCGGCAAAGATCCTGCTCGAGACGCTGAAAGCGCTCCCGCAGCAGCCCGTGACCTTTACCATCGATGAAGAGAACTTCGGCATCGAGATCACCTCGTCATACGGCAAATACCGCCTGGCCGGCGAAAACGGCGAAGACTTCCCCAAACTTCCCGAGCCGGAAACCGTGGACACCGTTAAGATCAACAGCCGCTACCTGCAGGAGGCGATCAACAAAACGATTTTCGCCACTTCCAATGACGAACTCCGCCCCGCTATGACCGGCGTTTATTTCCAGGTGGATTTCAACAAACTCACCTGCGTGGCCACCGATGCGCACAAACTGGTGAAGATCACCACCCACCACCTGGCCGGTGAAGTGGCGACTTCGTTTATCGTGCCCAAAAAAGCGCTCAACCTGCTGAAGAATGCCCTGCCAGCCGACGACAGCGTCACCATCTCCTTCAACAAAGCCAATGCCTTCTTTGCATTCGGCGATATGAACCTGGTCTGCCGCCTGATCGACGCCCGCTACCCGGACTACAATGCCGTGATCCCGGTGGATAACCCCAACCTGATGACGGTCAACCGCGCAGATTTTCAGAACTCGCTGAAACGGATTGCGATCTATGCCAACAAAACGACCAATCAGGTCGTACTCGATATTTCGGAAAAAAGCCTCACGATCTCGGCCCAGGACCTCGACTTCTCCAATGAAGCCACCGAGCAGATGAGCTGCACGTTCGACGGTTCGCCCCTGCGCATCGCGTTCAACGCCAAGTTTCTGGTGGAAATGTTGGTGGCGCTCGACAGCGAGGAGATCCGCATGGAGTTTTCGACTCCCTCCCGGGCAGGTATCCTCACTCCCCTGGAAGAAGACAACAAGGACCGGGAGATCCTGATGCTGGTAATGCCGGTAATGTTGAATAACTAGACCTGTTCTACAGCCGGAATATCCGCTCCATCAACACCCATTTTTCCCCGGGCTTTGCCGCCGGCACAGCCTGCTGGTAGCGCCACATGAGCGCCTCCCAATCCTGCACGCGCGGATTGGCCGCATCGGCTGCGGCTTTTTGCTCCAGGGAAAAATCATCGCCGGCTTCCAGGATCATAAACAGGCGGTTACCCGCCCGGTAGATCTCCAGATTTGCAATGCCGGACGCCCGGATGCTTTCCAGCACCTCCGGCCACACGGCGCGGTGCCAGGCTTCATATTCGGCGATCAGCTCCGGGTCGGGCTTAAGATCGAGGGCAAAACACAAGCGTTGCATGACGCGCCTACAGAATTCGCGTGCCGTCGGGTATGACCGCGCCTTTCTTCACGACTACAATCCCGTCGCGGATACAGAAACCATCGGCATCCACGTCGGGCAGATGATCGCCGCCTTTGATCACGACGTTATCGCCCACGCGGCAGTCCTTGTCCAGGATCGCATGCTCGATATGGCAATTCTGCCCAACGCCCATGGGGATCTGGTCCGGGTTCAGCGCAATTTCCTGCAGGGTCTGGTAATAGTCGTTACCCATGATAATCGAATCCTTGATCACGGAGTTTTCGCCCAGGCGGGCGCGTATCCCGACGATGGAGCCTTCGATCATGCGGGCATGGACAATAGAGCCCTCCGCCACCAGCGCGCGATTGATCTGGGTGCCGCCGTAAAATTTGGCGGGCGGCAACATGCGACCGCGGGTATATACCTGTCGGCTGTTGTCAAACAGGTTGAAGGAAGGGATGTGATCGGTTAATTCTATGTTGGCTTCAAAAAAGGAGCGTATGGTCCCGATATCTGTCCAGTAGCCGTCGTACTGGTAACCGGCCACTTTCAGGCCGCTCTGCAGGGCCGCAGGAATAAACTCCTTGCCAAAGTCCGTAGCCTCCGGATGCTGTTCGAAGAGGTCGTGCAGCGTTTGCTTGTTAAAAATGTAAATACCCATCGAGGCCATGTATACCCGGCCGCGTTTTTGATGCGCCTGACCAACCTCACTGACCCAATCCGGGAGTTTGTCTGCGCTGGGTTTTTCGATAAAACGGGGAATGTAGCCCTTGTTGTCCACCTTCATAATCCCGAAGCCGGTCGCATCGCGCGCATCCACCGGCAGGCAGGCGATCGTGATATCCGCCTTTTTTTCGATGTGGTATTTCACCAGCAATTCGAAATCCATCTGGTAAAGCTGGTCGCCGGACAGGATCAGGACATAGTCGAAGTCGTGGCGTTCGTAGTGCTGGCGGCTTTGGCGCACGGCATCGGCTGTGCCCTGAAACCACTGGGCATTACCGGGCGTTTGCTCTGCAGCCAGAATATCGACAAAGCCCCGGGTAAACTGGTCGAAGTTGTAGGTATTCTTGATATGTGCGTTGAGCGAGGCGGAATTGTACTGCGTAAGCACGAACATGCGCTTTACCCCGGAATGAATGCAGTTGGAAATAGGAATATCGATCAGGCGATATTTACCGCCGATGGGTACTGCGGGCTTGGAGCGTTGTTCCGTGAGCGGAAAGAGTCGGGAGCCGGCGCCACCGCCGAGGATCAGACATATCATTTTTATCATGGTTTGGTTGTTGTATTACCGGTAACTATTATTCCTTCGTTTTTTTCTTTACAGCAGGCCCTTTGGTTTTCGGCGGTTTGGCCTCCGGCTTCGGCGCCGCTTTTTTGGCGGATGCCTTTTCCCCTGCGGGGGCTTTTTTCGCCACCTGCTTTTTTGCCGCAGGCGGTGATTCAGGTTCGGCCGGGATTTCAGCTGTTGTCTTCTTTCTCCCGGTTGGTATTTTCACAATGGGCGCTTTGACCGCCGGGGTTTCTTGTACCGGTGGCTCCTTAGCCGTTTCCTTTGCCGCAACCTTCTTTATCTTCGTCGGTATTTTCACGATAGGCGATTTGACCGCCGGAGTATCCTCCGCAGGTGTTGCTGCCGTTTCCGGAGCAATATGGGCCCCAAGTCCACGGTACACCTCGAAATACCGTTCGATGGTTTTTTCCCAGGAAAAGTTGATGCCCATGACCCGCTCGCGCAAGCGCTCCACGGTTTGCGGGTCGTTGTGCCACATGGATGCCGCCCGGTAAATGGCATGGGAGGCATCTTCGATCGAAAACTGGTCGAAGCGGATCCCCCGTCCGGAGCCGTCGGGCTCGCCGATATCGGGCACGGTATCCTTCAGGCCGCCAATCGAACGCACGATAGGGATCGTGCCATAGCGCATGGCATACATCTGATTGAGTCCGCAGGGTTCCACCCGCGAGGGCATGATCAGGTAATCGGAGCCCGCGTAGATCTGGTGCGCCAGGGCTTCGTTGTAATCGATCACGGCGTTGAAGCGGCCGGGGAACTGGTGCGCCATGGAGCGGAACTGGTTCTCCGTCCAGGCCTCGCCGGTGCCCAGCACCAGAAAGCTGACCCGTCCGCCGGCATGAATGAAGCGGCGATAGGTATCGGGTAGCAGGTCGACGCCTTTTTCGCCAACCAGGCGGCCGATAAAGCTGATAAGCGGCGCATCGTAAGGGAAGCCAAACCACTCGCAGAGCACGCGCTTGTTCCGGGTCTTGAATTTTGAAATATTGTTTCCGTCCAAATGATATTGGATCATCGGGTCGTTGGTCGGATCCCAGACGTTGGCATCGATACCGTTGACAATACCGTGCTGTTTGCGCCATTCCTGCTGGAAAAGTGGCTCCAGGCCCAGGCTGCTGGTGTGCAACTCGTACAAATAGGACTCCGATACGGTAGTAACCGCCCAGGCCGTCTTAAGCGCCGCAGCCATCGGATTGATAATGCCGTTCCATTCCAGGAGGCCTTTGGCGCCGGCTTCATACGGCGGCAGCAAGTGTCCGTTTCGCCAGCCGAATGCGCCCTGGTATTGTCCGTTATGGATAGTAAAGACCGTGGGGATTGGCCCCAGTTGCTGGTAAGCAGGGCAGTGTTTGACCATCCAGGGGATCAGGGCGGTGTGGTGGTCGTGGCAATGTAATACACGGGGACGATCGTGCCAGGGGAAGGACAGCAGCCATTCCAGTACGCTTTGCTGGAAGGCCATGTGCCGCTCGATCTCATCGCCGTAGGGTGCGCCCGAGGGTTCATTGTAGATGCCGGGCCGGTCAAACAAACCGGGAATATCGACGACGAACAAGGGATAGCCCAGTGTATTGCCTGCATGTTGCTGCACGCGAAAATGCCATTGCCGCCAGTTGATCCATACCGAACCGCCGAACACGGTCACCCAGTCCTGTTTATTGATCCACTTGGTGGCATATTTGGGGATAATGGCAGCCGACAACACTCCAGCCTGCGTATTGTATTTGGGTAAGGAGCCAACGACGTCGCCTAATCCACCCGTTTTGGCGGCCGGGTAGCATTCAGCGGAAATATGGAGTACTTGTATCATAGACGGTGGATGATAGACGGTGGATGAGGCGGACCTTCCGGTTGCCCGGCACAACAATTGTATCCCCGTCGAAAAACGGTAAACAATCAAGTTTCGGCGGGTAAAATACAAAGATTGACCTCCAAATTACCAAGACTTGTGCCCGGAAAATTTCATAAATTCTCGAAGCGGGCAAAAACCTGCCGGCTCCGGGCGGCCCGGGGCAAAATATTTAGAGTGCTTGTTTGGCCGCTTATCCCGAATTCAGCATCTTAGCCGCAGCATTGATCCACACTATTTTTAAAAAATCCAACCGTTTTATGCATCCGAAATTTTCCCGCCGCCAGTTCCTCAAAACCTCTGCATTGGCTGCCACGGCAGTAACCCTGGGTAGTCCCCGGTCCTTCGTTCCTGCGGCGCCCGTACCCGAACATATCGGATTGCAGCTGTATAGTTTACGCACGGAGATTGTTAAAGACCCGGCCGGTATTTTGGCTGCCGTCGCTAAAACCGGCTACCGGGAAGTGGAAGCCTACGGTTACCAGGAAGGCCGCCTTTTTGGCCTGCCGTATGCCGAATTTGGCAAATTGCTCCGGGATAACGGCCTCCAAATGCACAGTACGCACGCCGGACTTACGCTGGCTGACTTTGACGAAAAAACCGGCGATATCCGCGATCAGGTAAAAAGGTGGATCGATGCGGCTCCGGGACTGGGGCTCAAATACCTGATCTGTCCCTTTATGGAAATAAAAGAACGGCCCGAAATTGCCCGGCTGGTCAAACTCTACACCGCCGCTGGCCGCTATTGCAAACAAAACGGTATCCGTTTTGGCTATCACAACCACGAATTCGAATTCCTCGATCGCGGTCCCGACCAGCGCCTGCTTATCGAATGGCTCCTGCATGAAGTGGACCCGGCGCTCATGTGCTTCGAACTGGATCTGTGCTGGGTTACCTATGCCAAAAACAACGCAACGGATTGGTTCCGGCTCTATCCGGGACGCTGGGAGCTGTGCCATGCCAAAGACCTGGCGGAATACGGAAAACGCCAAACCATCGAGGTGGGCGACGGAGTGGTGGACTTCAAAAATATTTTTCAAAAAAGTAAGGAGGCCGGGCTGAAATACTACGTCGTCGAGCTCGAAGACTACCTGACTACGCCACTTGAGGGTGTGGCAAAAGCGCGACAAGGATTGCTCAAGATGTTCTGATCACTCCCACAGTATACTCTTGCCCCGGCGTATATAGCGGCGGACATTGACCCAAAATGCGATGATCAGATACAGGATCAGCGGCGACCCCATGGCGATAAAGGACGTGTAAATGAAGTACTTGCGCACTTCCGCAGGCGCCACGTGGATCTTTTCACCCAGATACTGACAAGCCCCGAAGGCATGGCGCTCCACCAGATCTTTAAGCCAAGTTTGAATCATGAATGGTGCGGGATTTTAATTCGCAATACAAAAGTAACACTTTTTCGGCGGAGATGTTCGGAGCAGCAAGGGGATTTGGGGGAAACGGCCGCCTCCACCGCCCCATAGCCATCAACTTACTTAAGGGTTTGTAGGCTTAAATACTTTTCAAATTTGCCTTTTCAAATTTACCTTTTGACTTAAAAAAG
>CAYVDV010000263.1:0-7768 GCA_964450465.1 uncultured Saprospiraceae bacterium | reverse complement strand
TGTAAATTTCAAGATGAAAGTCCATATTCTTCCACTCAAAAAAATTCGCGGCAATCCGTGTCCGCGTTCCAATCCTTCTCGCGCAGATCGGCAAAATCAAAAACCTATTCCCGCTCGCACACGCCGCCGCCGCAATTGCAGCCGCCGCAGCCCGGCTTGTGGTCAAAGTGATTTTTAGTGCCCATGCGCCGGGCCAGCAGCTGGACCAGCACCCATCCGGCGCTGAGGCCGGCCACGGCGAGAACAGGAAGTATGTATTGCATGGCGTAACCAATTTAAGGTTTTTTTAGGGATACTCTTTTCAAATTTACCTTTTCAAATTTACCTTTTGGCTTGAAAAATTAATTCAATATCCGGGAAGGCCCATTTAAAGTCAAAATATCAATTTGAAATTGGAAAAGTCAAAAATCCGGTCGGCTTGCTACGATCACTGACTTACCCACCCGAAAACATCCCGGCAAAGCCCATGAACGCCATGGACAGGATGCCGGCGATAATCAGACTGAGTGCAGTGCCTTTCACCACATCCGGAATATCGAGAATGCGGGTTTCTTCGCGGATACCGGCCATAAGCACCAGCGCCAGGGTGACGCCGCCGCCGGCGCCCAGGGCATACACAAGGCTCTCGGTCAGGCCGTAGCCTTTGTTGGTGGCAAACAGCGCGAGGCCGAGAATGGCGCAGTTGGTGGTGATCAAAGGTAGAAAAATGCCCAGGGCACGGAACAGTTCCGGGCTCATTTTTTTGATGGCCATTTCCACAAACTGCACCGTACTGGCGATCACGATGATAAAACTGATCAGGCGGAGATAGGGCGCGCCTACCAGTACATAGGTATTCAGCGCCCAGGCGCTAAAGGCGGTGATCAGCATGACAAACACGTTGGCCAGGCCGAGGCGAAAGGCGGTCGTCAGGTTGGTCGTTACTCCCAGAAAGGGACATATCCCGAGAAAATAGGTCAGGATAAAGTTGTTGACCAACAAGGCCGATATGAAAATCCAAAGCAGGTTGTCCATGCTATGCCGCTTGTTTTAGTTTTTGCTTTTTCCGTTGCCCCATCCAGTTGAAGAAGAGCAACATGAATCCCAGGGTCATGAACCCGCCGGGCGGCAACACCATCACCACCCAGGGTTCGAAACTGGCGCCAAAGAGGGGTATGTTGAACAGGGAGCCGCTGCCCAGTACTTCGCGAATGATACCGACACACAAGAGCGCAAAGGTGAAACCCACGCCCATGCCCAGCGCGTCGGCCATGGCCAGGCGCACGGGGTTTCGGGCGGCAAAGGCTTCAGCCCGACCCAGAATGATACAGTTCACCACGATCAAGGCGATAAAAGCGCCCAGCTCCTTGTGAATATCCGGCACCAGGGCCGCCAGAAGGAAATCGACCAGGGTGACAAAAGTGGCGATGATCACGATATACGTCGTGATGCGCACCTGCGCCGGGATGATCTTCCGGAGCAGCGACACCAGCATGCTGGAAAAAAACAACACGAACAGCGTGGCCGTGCCCATCGCCAGACTGTTGATGGCTGTGTTGGACACCGCCAGCGATGGACACATCCCCAGTACCATCACGAATACCGGGTTTTCTTTCCAGAGTCCTTTCACAAACTCCTGCGCCATGCCGCTTTCCTTGTTTGCCGTCTCTTGCATTATTTTTCCTTTTTAAGTAAGGTGGGTAGGGAGCTCTCAATGGCTTTCTCCCAGCCACCCAATCCTTTGTTCAACAGGCGCACCACCGCTTTGGAGGAGATCGTAGCGCCGGTTATGGCCTCCACTTCGTTCGGTTTGGTCTTTTCCCCCTTTTTCACGACCACGATGCCCGGCGCCGCCAGGGCCTTGAAATTTTCCCGGAAATCCGCGTCCTTGAAAATTTTGTCGCCAAGCCCCGGTGTTTCCTTGCTCTCCAGAACCTCAAATCCCACGATCATTTTTTTTGCCGGATCGTAGCCGATCAGCCCAACGATCACATCCTGGAAACCGGTTTCCTGCGCGGGTATGGCAAATCCCACGAGGTTTCCATCGGCGCCGTAACCGGCAAACAGCACATTGTCGTTGCCGCCAGCCTGCCCGGCGGACTTGGGCGCCAGCTGGTCCTTGTTCAGTTCCAGTGTCGTGAACGACTGGCAGCCAGGCAGCACCTTGTAGATGGCGCGCTCCAGGGCCCGGGCTGTGTTGGCCTGGATCATCGGGAGCGTCAGAAAGTAAGCACCTACCAGGACTATGCCGGAGAAAAAGCCGGCCAGCCCAAGGGTCATTACCAGCTGGATGGAACTGGGCTCCTTTTTACCGTTGCCGGACTTTTCCGGCCCTTGTTTTATGTCAACCGTTTCGCTCATTAGTGACCGTACACACGGGTTTTAGTGAACTTATTGATCAGCGGCGTAGTGGCGTTCATCATCAGGATGGCATACATCACGCCTTCCGGCAAACCGCCCCATACCCGGATCACCACCACCAGTACGCCGATCCCGACGCCGTAGATCCAGAGCCCTTTGGGCGTAAGCGGCGAGGTCACCAGGTCGGTGGCCATGAACACGGCGCCCAGCAGCAAGCCGCCGGCCATCAGCATAAAATGCGGGGCCGGGTATTTGTCCGGGCCAAGGGCATAAATAAGCGCGCTCAGCAGGCCCACGGCCAGCAACATCGAGGCCGGGATCCGCCAGTTGATCAGGCGGCGATAGATCAGGTAAATGCCGATAAGGACGAGCAAAATGGCGCTGGTTTCGCCGATACAACCGCTGGTGTTTCCGGTAAACAGGTCCATCCAGGGCGTTGCTTCGTGGCTGAATTTCATTTTAGCCAGCGGGGTTGCCGTGCTGATGGCATCCACCGCCGTGCCTTTGAAAAAGGGCAGGGCCAGATTGGCGCCACGCGCAGTGAAATATCCTCCGGTCGGAAGATCCCAGGTGGTAATTGCGCTGGGAAATGCAGCCTGCAAAAATGCGCGACCCACCAGGGCCGGATTGAATACGTTCTGTCCCAAACCACCCCAGATCAGTTTGCCCATGCCGATAGCCACCACGCCACCTACGAAGGCCATCCAGAGCGGAAAACCCGGCGGCAGGGTGAACGCAAGCAGGATTCCCGTGATCAGGGCGGAACCGTCGCGCAGGCTGTTCCGGTCTTTGCTGAACAAGCGCTCCGTACCCATGCAGGCCAGTACGCTCGCGGCGGTAACCAATATGGCGCTCAGGCCGAAATAATAATACCCGGCGAGCAGCACCGGTACCATGCTGAACACCACTTCCCACATGATCCTGGGCGTGCTGGCCTGGTCATGCAAAAAAGGCGAGGTGGATATGATGGTTTTGGTCGGATCAGCCATGTCAATACAGCGTTATTTGTTCTTTTCCCGGGCTTTTTTCTCGCGAATAATGGATTTTCCGATGCGGAAACTCTGCACCAGCGGAATGCTCGAAGGGCAAACATAGGAACAGGAGGCGCATTCGAAACAATCCATCACATTGTAGTCTTCCATTTCGTCCCACAAACCGTTTTTGGCCAGCAGGCCCATACGGGCAGGGTTGAGGTACAGGGGGCATGCGTCCAGGCAGCGGCCGCAACGGATACAACTATAGGTGTCCAGGTCCCGCACCTCGTTCTCGGTCAGGATCAGGATGCCGGAGGTCCCTTTGATCACCGGCACGTCGAGGTTTTTCTGCACCATGCCCATCATCGGTCCGCCGAGCAGGATGCGGGGTGAATCCGTGGTCACGCCTCCGCAGTATTCCACCACCTGCCGCATGGGTGTTCCGATGGGCACCAGCAGGTTGGCCGGACGGCGTACCGCTGTGCCGGTAACGGTAATGACCCGCTCGATAAGCGGTTTGCCGTAGCGGAAATAATCGGACAGGGCCGCGATGGTGCCGACATTGGATACCATGGTGCCCACATCGAGCGGCAATTTGCCGGTCGGTACTTCCTCGCCCAAAATGGCGGTGATCATCATTTTTTCAGCGCCCTGCGGGTATTTTACCTGCAGCGGCACCACCTCCATCGGCAGCTCGCTGGCGCCGGCGGCATCCTGCAGCACGGCTATGGCGTCGGGTTTGTTCGACTCGATAGCGATGTAGATCTTGTCGCCTTTGGTAAACTGATATAGAATGCGGGTCCCGTCGATCAGCGCATCCGGGTATTCCATCATGATGCGGTGGTCGCAGGTGAGAAAGGGTTCGCACTCGCAGCCGTTGAGCATCAGGTAGCGGCAGGACTTGCCTTCCGGAATGGAAAACTTCACGTGGGCAGGAAAAGCCGCGCCACCCATCCCAACGATCCCGGCTTTTTGTACGCCGTTGATAAACTCGGGATAACTCATTTCCTCTACCGGCGGCATGGTCCGGGCTTCCATCTTCTGGGTGGAAAACGGATCGATCCGGATCCGGATCGCCGGCAGCATCTGCCCGTTCGGGTGGTCAAACAGGTCAATGGCGGTTACGGTGCCGTCAACCGGACTGTGCAGGGCCACGGAAACGAAGCCGCCGGGTTCGGCGATCATCTCGCCCCGGCGCACCCGCTGACCTACCCGAACCACCGGTTTGGACGGGGCGCCCAGGTGCTGGTTCAGCGGCAGGGTGTACTCTTCCACAAAGGGCATCCGCTCGATCGGCGATGCGCTCGAAAGGTCTTTGTATTCCTCCGGGTGAACACCGTGCCGGAAGGTCGGCAAGGTGCCAAAATTGCGAAAGTCAGTGCTCGTTGCCATGCGCCTAGTTATCGTTGGGGGTCAGTTCCTGTTGCTTCTTGCCGGCAGCGGCCAGCCGGACCAGTTTTTCCCGCAATTGCACCCGCATTTTTTGCAGGAACTCCTGTTCCATCGTTTGCGCCCGGGCCTCAAACTCGGCCTGCAGCGCCTTGATTTTCTGTTCGTATTGTTCCGACAGTGCTGTCTGGGCTTCCTCCCAGAGTTTTTGCGGGTGTGCGCTCAGGGTGCCGGCGGTTTCCCGCAGATAATTCCAGGCTATTTGTGCATTTCGCGTTGCCTCCACCACTTGTTCGGATACTTCGTATTGTTTTCGCTCGCCACCGGCGCCGATCCGGAAGACCAGCGCTTTCTTTCCTTCCCGGGCTGCTACTTCCAGTTGCAGGTATGCGTCGAGTTCCACTCCGGCACTGCTGCCGGCCGGCGCCTCGGTAAAGTGATCCTGCCATTCATCAAGGGTGAAGAGCCAGTCGGCAAAACTCAGGCGGGTTATGTGTTCTTTTTCCTCTTGTCCTTCCATGTACTTCAGCGTTGCGGTGGCCCAAGTTTCCCGTTCTTCGGGATTGGCTTCGAGCGAAACGCCGCTGGCCAGTAAGGCGCCGGCTTTTTCCGGATCGAAAACAAACGAAGGGAATGCCCGGGTGTGCAGGGCCAGTTCCGGCAGCCGGGCCCAGCTTTGTCCGGCAAGCCGGTGTTGCGCCGGCGTGGGGGCATGCAGCAGCAGCAGCGCTGGCTTTTGCGTCCGGATCCCGTGCAACAAACCGTCGAACAGGGGGCCGCGGGCTGCCAGTGAACCCATAAATACAAAGGCATTCCGGGTGGAGCGCCCGAGGTCGAGCAGCATATTCCGGGCTGCCAGGTAACTGTGAACGGTTTCGGGCGCCGGCGCGCAGTGGTCCAGGATAACCACTTTGACCGGACGGTCCTGGGCCAGAAGCGGCAACAGGCGTTCGGTGAAATTGGCTGGTAACGAGTCCCGTTCACACACCAGGAGGAGCGGGGGTATGAGGGCCTTCTCTTCAGCACTCAGTTGATCCCAGTCCAGATCCGCTATGATGGCGTCGTGAAATTCGGGGCGGTACTGGTTCTTGATCTCGAGTTGCGCCCGGCGGAGCAGGCGGAAATTATCAATTGCATGCCGCAAATAAGCGTCGAACAGGCCAAGCCCGAGATCGGGCGAGCCCGCCGGTGTCATCAGCACGGGAGCCTGGAAGGGGTAGAAGGGGAATTGCCCGGCATAGTCTTGCGTATTGCCCGATAAAGCCAGCCCGTAGCGCGCGCGTCCTGCGCCGTTGGGGCCTGTCCGCAGGACCCAAAGCAGATCCTTCAGGTCGTTGGCGAGCTGGATTTTCCGTTGCAGCGCGGCGGTGTCCACGAGTTTGAGGTGCTCCAGATCGCTGAGTTTGCCGATGATCTCGTCCAGCGGCAATTTGCGGCCGCCGGCGCCGGCGATGGCACTGATCAGGCCCAGGGAATCCTCGGAAGGCAGTGCTTCCGCGAGTTTTTTCCGGATATTTTCCGACAGGTCAGCGATCAGTTGCTCTATTTCCTTGTAATGGGCGGCTACCCGTGGCTGGGCTATGGATTCGGTAACGGCGGTAAGCAGGTGCAGCAGCGTTTTGCCGGGAGCGCCTGATTCCGGACCTGGGCCAGACAGGGTCAGATAGTTGTGCCGGCTGAGCAGAATGGCCGCCAGTGAGTCGTATTCCGGGTCGCGGTGCATCCGGGCGATCGTTTCTGCGGGCGTATCGGGCAGTTGCTCCCAAATATCCAGCGCTTGTTCCGCCTGTTGCAACAGGATACTGCTTTCCGGCGTCATTTCCAGCGCCTTGGGGGCGCAAACGGTGGCGCAAATGCCGCATCCGGTGCAGGCCTGGGTATCGAGGGCCAGGGTGAAGAGGGCGCCTTTGCCTTTCTCCTGAAGGTCTGGTTGTGTGAAAAATGTATCGGTGACGGCCAGCGGGAGGGAAGCGAGCAAGGCCGTTACCTGTTCAATTTCGAGACGCACTTTCTCCTGTTTTTCCGGATCCATGCGCATTTGTTCCGCCAGCCGTGTAAAGGCCTCCGGCAGGAAACCGCCGATTTGGGTGACCGGAGTCTGACTTTCACGGATGACCTGTCCGGCGATAATCCCGAGATTTTTCAGCAGGGGCGTGAGTTGAGTGAGCGGGGCGCCTTTCTTGCCGGCAATGTCCATGGCTCCACGCAGGATCTGCTCGACGCTGAGGGCCAGGGCGGGCAGGGCGGCATGCGGGCAATACACCATACAATCGCCGCATCCGGTACAGCGATCTGCCTGGAATACCGGCAGGTTGAGCCGTTCTGCCGGTTTGCCGGCGAGGCCGGCGCTTCCGGATGGAATGGCGGGAACAGCCTGAAACGGATCGGCGACCAGTTCCTGCAGGGCGCCGGCAGCGTACAGCGCGCCCGTATCGTGGTGAAACCGGGTCATGCGGGCATAAGGTGGGGCCAGGTCTTTTTGCCGGCGCACAGCCCAGGGAAGCCGGGATGTTCCGGCTGCCGCAATTTTTCCGGAAGGCAGAGCGCTGTAGTCCAGGGTCCATTCTGATACTTCCGGATACACCCGGCGGATCGTTTGCAGCAGGATCTCATGCTGGGGAAACTCCGATTTGGGCTGGGTGAACGAAATGCCCAGATAGTAATTTGTCTTATGGGTTCCGCGGGGCATCATGTTTTGAAGCGCCGCCGCAATGGCCTCCGGGCCGGCATCGGCTCCAAGGACTCCCCGGTAGTATTCCGGCGCTTTTTTTCCGCAATTTTGCAGGATGGCCTGCAGCTGTGCCTCCGGCAGAACCGCTCCGGAGCGGAGGCCGGTGTAGGGCTCAAGCCAGGTTATGGCTTTTTTACCGCTGAACAAACGGGATAACTCTTGTGCAGGAAGCGGGTATAATTGCCGGAGCTGGACGGCGCCGACCTTGATTTTTTCCGTCTGGCGGAACAGATCGACGGCGGCAGTGAGCGCTCCAAAAAAGGGCCCCCAACTGATTACAAGAAATTCGGCATCCGTCACCCGGTATGGATTATACGGCTCAAGAGCCGACAAA
>CAYVDV010000262.1:4155-7784 GCA_964450465.1 uncultured Saprospiraceae bacterium | reverse complement strand
GAGCAAACTGCCCCGCCCGCCCCCCCGGCGGCAGAGCCAGCAGGTACGGAAGCGCAGACGCCGGATTCGGATTTCTACCGCGCCGATGCTCCGCAATTGCGCGGGCTGAAGATCCTGGGCCGGGTTAATCTCGAACAAAAGAAAAAAGAGTCCACACCGCCATCCGAGCGCGGCAAAGGCGGCCGTGACGACCGCAATAAGGGTAAAGGCCGTGACGGCAAGGGTGGACAGCAACAAGGCCAGGGCACTCGCCCCGGCGGCCAGCAAGCACCCGGTGGGAGCGCTGCTGACGCCGACCAGCGCCGCAAACGCAAGCGTAAAAAAGTACAGCAGCCCATTACGGCCGAAGCCATCCAGGCCTCGTTGACCGGTAACCAGGGCGATAAAAAAGGCCGGGGCCGTCAAACGGATCAAAAAGAGGTTTCTCAAAAAGAAATTGAAGATCAGATCCGCAAAACGATGACGCGCCTGGGCGCCGGCGCCAGTCGCAAACGCCAGAAAATTCGCCGGGATAAACGCGAAGTCATGCGCGAGCGGGCCGAAATGGCTGAAATGGCCGAAGACAGCAAATTGCTGCAGGTCACCGAGTTTATCTCGGTTTCCGACCTTGCCTCGCTCATGAATGTGAAGCCGGCGGATATCATTAAAGCCTGTATGTCGCTGGGTATCTTCGTTTCCATTAACCAGCGCCTCGATGCTGAAATCATCGAAGTGGTATCCAGCGAATTCGGCTACGAAGTAGAGTTTATCAGCGCCGAAGAACAGGTGGAGGTGGAAGAAGAGGAACTGGATGATCCAAAGGACCTGCGCCCGCGTCAACCCATCGTTACGGTAATGGGTCACGTTGACCACGGTAAAACGTCTTTGCTTGACTATATTCGGAAGGCGAATGTAGCCGAAGGCGAGGCAGGGGGCATTACCCAGCACATCGGCGCCTACGAGGTTATCGTCGGTGAAGGCGCAGATGCCAGAAAGATTACCTTCCTCGATACGCCGGGCCACGAAGCCTTCACCGCCATGCGCGCACGGGGTGCTAAAGTGACGGATATCGCGATTATTGTGATTGCCGCAGACGACAGCATCATGCCGCAAACCCGGGAGGCGATCAGCCACGCCCAGGCTGCCGGTGTCCCGCTGGTCTTTGCTATCAACAAGATCGATAAAGACGGCGCTGATCCCGACCGGATCAAAAACGAACTGGCGCAAATGAACCTCCTCGTCGAAGAATGGGGCGGCAAATACCAAAGCCAGGATATTTCCGCCAAAAAAGGCCTGAACGTCGATAAACTCCTCGAAAAAGTACTGCTCGAAGCGGAAATCCTCGATCTGAAAGCCAACCCCTCCCGGCGAGCCATCGGCACCGTGCTTGAAGCATCGCTCGATAAAGGCCGCGGCTATGTCACCAAGATCCTGGTCGAAAACGGTACGCTCGACGAGGGCGATCCGATCATCGCCGGCGAGTTTTCCGGCAAGGTGCGCGCCATGTTCAACGAACGCGGTAAAAAGGTCAAACAAGCCGGCCCGGCAACCCCGGTGCTCGTGCTCGGCCTGTCCGGCGCTCCGCAGGCCGGTGAAAAGATCAAGGAAACGGCTACCGAATCGGAAGCCCGCGATATTGCCACCCGGCGCGCACAAATCATCCGCGAACAGGCCACCCGCGCCAGCAAACGGATCAGCCTCGAAGAGATCGGCCGCCGCCTCGCCCTGGGCAACTTTAAGGAACTCAACCTTATCGTCAAAGGTGACGTGGATGGTTCCGTAGAGGCTCTGAGCGACTCCCTGATCAAACTCTCTATGGAGAAAATCCAGGTCAATGTCATTCACAAAGCCGTCGGCCAGATCGTCGACAGCGACGTGATGCTGGCCTCCGCATCCGATGCCATTATTATCGGCTTCCAGGTGCGCCCGTCCCTTACGGCGCGCAAACTGGCCGAAAAAGAAGGCGTGGAGATCAAACTTTACTCCATTATCTACGAAGCGATCGAGGAAGTCAAGGCTGCTATGGAAGGCATGCTTGAACCCACCAAAGAAGAAGAGATCACCGGACAAGCAGAAGTGCGCGAGGTGTTCAAGATCTCCAAAGTGGGTACTGTGGCCGGTTGTTTTGTCCAGGAAGGAAAGATCAATCGCAACCACTATGTACGCCTGATCCGCGACGGTATTGTGATCTACCCGGTTCACGAAGGCCAACACGCCGAACTGACATCGCTTAAGCGCTTTAAGGAAGACGCCAAGGAAGTGCGCTCCAGCCTTGAATGCGGTATGACCATTCGCAACTTCAACGATATCAAAGTCGGCGACGTCATCGAATCGTATGTGATCAAAGAGGTAAAAGCAACACTTTGAAAGGTATTATCCTCGCCGGCGGGCTCGGCACCCGACTCTATCCCCTTACGCTGGCAGTGAGCAAGCAACTCATGCCGGTATATGATAAACCCATGATCTACTACCCGCTCAGTACGCTTATGCTGGCGGGTATCCGCGAAGTGTTGATTATTTCCACGCCCTACGATCTGCCCAAGTTCCGCCAGCTCTTTGGCGACGGCAGCGAGTTGGGTATGCAGTTTTCCTACGTTGAACAGCATGTGCCCAATGGCCTGGCCCAGGCTTTCGTGTTGGGTGCAGATTTTATTGGTTCGGATCCGGCGGCGCTTATTCTTGGCGACAATATTTTCTACGGCGCCGGCCTTGGTGAAATGGTGCGTTCGTGCAATGATCCTGAAGGTGGGATCATCTTCGCCTATCAGGTCGCCGACCCGGAACGCTACGGCGTAGTCGAATTTGACCAGGATCTTCGGGCAATCAGCATCGAAGAAAAGCCGGCAAAGCCCAAGAGTCACTTTGCCGTTCCCGGGTTGTATTTTTACGATAACTCCGTGGTGGATATTGCCCGCAATCTGAAACCCAGTCCGCGCGGCGAATACGAGATCACCGATGTTAACAAGACCTACCTCTCCCAGGGCCGCCTGCAAGTGCGCGTGATGGGTCGTGGCTACGCCTGGCTCGATACGGGTACCCATGAGTCGCTTATGCAAGCCGGCCAGTTTGTGCAGGCCATTGAAGCCCGCCAGGGACTCAAAATCGGATGCATCGAAGAAATAGCCTGGGAAATGGGTTTTATTGACGATACCCAGCTCGGAAACCTGGGGCAGAAATACCTGAAGAGCGGATACGGGGAGTATCTGTTGCGGCTGCTGGAGCAATAAACCAAATCCTTTTTACGCTAGTCAATACAGCGTTCCGCCAGTAAGCAAGAAGCCCATTTTCCCGGCAAGGGAAAATGGGCTTCGTCCATTTTTGAACGTTGTTGTACTTATTTCCTATCCGAAAGTACGATTGCACTTGCCGTTTGCGGGTTGCCTGCTTCACCTGTTTTGTTATCTGCCGAAACACCGGCAGTGCTTTGATCCACCCGGCCGCAAAAGCCGGTGGCAGCACCTGCGACGGCGATAGCGCCAACACTGGGTTTGGGGGCATTTGTGCCGGTTGCACCAGTTGCGCCGGTTACTGCACCGCCAATGGCGTTAATAGTGATTGCAGCGTGTTCGCCACCGTTTTCCGGATGTACGGCGGGGGACTGGGCAAAGCCCGTATGAGCGAGGAAGAAGAATCCAAGAGAAACAATTGCG
>CAYVDV010000262.1:0-4055 GCA_964450465.1 uncultured Saprospiraceae bacterium | reverse complement strand
GCCCGGTTACTACAAATTCCCGCTCGCCCGCCGCCAGTTCAGTCCCGCCAGCAGCCAATCGTAAAGAGCCGAGAGGTAGTTGTTTTCGGCCTGTTGCCGGGCGTATTCGCTGTTTTTCAGATCGGCGGGCAGGATAACGCCCTGGCGCAGGCGCAGCTGGTCGGTTTCGAGGATCTGTCCGGCCAGCCGGATGTTTTCCCGTGCCTGCTGCAGGCTGGCTTCGGCCTGCAGCAGGGCGGTGCGGTATTTTTCCGTTTCGAAGGAAAAGTCCGCTGCCAGTTTTTGCGCGTTCAGTTGATTGATCTGTTGCTGCCGTTCAAAATCGCGGGCGGCCAACCGGGCCTGTTTGCCGTCGTAGATCGGGACGCTCAGGCGCAAGCCGAGATAGCTGAACGGAAACCAGGTATTAGCGGCGAAGGGATTGGGCTGTTCGTGCAGTTGGAGCAAGGTATAGTTGCCATAGGCCGAGAGACTGGGGCGCATTTGGAGGAGTTCTTTTTGCCGGTTCAGCTCGTTTGCCTGTGCGGCGATCTGCTCGCCGCGAATCTCGGGGCGCTCGCCGGGCCGGGCCGGGGGCAGGGACGAATTGGCCTGTTGGAGTTGATCAAAGCCGTCGGCGAGTTCAAGTTGGGTCTCAGGCGGCAGCGCGAGCTGGTATACGAGATTTTGGATGCTGAGCAGGCGGTCGTGCCCGGCGTTCGCAAGCGCCAGCCGGGCGTTGCCGGCGTCGAGGGCAAGGCGGTCCAGTTCGTTTTGGAGCAATGCTCCGTCGCGAAATCGCGCTTGTCCTTCTTCGAGCAGCACCTGCGCCCGGTCCAGTGCCTGTTGGGCCAACCGGACGCGCTCTTCTTGCCAGAGGGCAGCATAGTATGCCTCCGCAACAGCATAGCGCAGGGTGACGCTTTCCTGTTCGAGCAGGTTGCGCTGGTTTTCTACGGTATTGGCGTTGATCTTTTTGTCGATGTTCCGGTTAAAGTCCAGTATTTTTTGCTCGGCTTGCAGACTGAGCGCGTTGTTAAACGGTGTGCCGAATTTTACCGTTTTGGTGGCGTCGGCCGGCACTCCGGGTACGCCGAAGGCTCCGATGGGCAGCACATTGGATTGCAGTTGCGTGTTCCAGCGAAGGTCGGCCGATGCGCTGACTTGTGGCTTCCACCGGGCGCGTATCTTCTCGTCTGCGGTTTCAGCGATCCCGATCCGGATATCCCGGGCCTTGAGTTCCGGCCGGTTTTCCCGGGCGATACGCATCGCATCGTCCAGCGTGATGCGCTGCGGCGACTGGGCCGGCGAAGAAAGCTGGAATAAAAAAAGGCAAGCAACGGCAATACAGGCGTTTTTCATGCGAATTATTTACTGTCTGAAAATTTGGGCCGGCTCGTAGGAGTTGATGCGCCGGATAGCGAACAGGCTACCGCCCAGCGAGATCACCAGGGTCAGCAGAAAGAATCCGATCTGCACGCTCATGGGGAAGTCGAAGATGGTGCCGGCTTTTCCAATGCCCATCCGGAAACCTTCAACCAGTAAGCGCCCGATGGCAAACCCAAGCAGGGAGATCAGCAGGGCCTGGGTGAGGATCAGCCGGGTGATATAGCCATTGGTGGCGCCGATGGCCTTGAGCGTTCCGTAATCGCGCAGGCGGTCGATGGCCGCCGAATACAGCGTGAGTCCGATGATGACCAGGCCCGAGAGTATGGCGAAGATGATCAGGGTGCCGACTGAGAGCGCGATACCGCTCGAACGGAGGACATTGTTCACGGTGGAGGCGGCAAACTGGTCGGCATCCCAGGCGCGCACCGCCGGCAAGGCTTTGTTGATTGTCGCAATAACCTGGTTCTTGTCGGCGCCGGGCTTCCACCGGACCAGGAAGAAACTCGCCTTGTCCCGGGGAAAAT
The DNA here is from genome assembly GCA_964450465.1 of uncultured Saprospiraceae bacterium. Classification (GTDB taxonomy): domain Bacteria; phylum Bacteroidota; class Bacteroidia; order Chitinophagales; family Saprospiraceae; genus M3007. The sequence goes on along the minus strand of CAYVDV010000262.1, from coordinate 2,163 downwards.
TCGCCAGCGCCCGGGCCCGTTCGATGGTAGTAAACATGTAGGCAGGAGTGCCGAAACCACGTACGCCCATGGTGTGGGCGGCATTGTACACTTTCTTTCCGTTGATCTCAAAATACTCGCCGAGTTGCAGGCCGCCCAGGGTTTTTTGATCGAAAAACTCGGTCACAATGGCGCCCTCGGGCAACATGTCGCGCGGGTAAACCGGCTTGCGGCCCCAGGGGCCGCCGACAAACTCCGGCGCTTCCGTGCCGACGAGCGTGACGCCACTTGACTTGCCGTTGGCAAACTTGGCGGCGCCGCCGGCCAGCACCACCGGATGTACCCGCTCCACGCCCGGCAAACTGGCCATTTCCCGCCCTATGCGCATGTCCAGATCGGCCAGTTGATTGGCATTGTCCGTTTTGGAATCCACTACCCAGATATACTGGTTGTGGTTGGCCACCAGGCTTTTCATGGCATTGGTCAGGAAAATGAAGATGCCGACCTGCTGCCCCACCAGGAAGATCGAAATAATAATGCCTACCAGAGCGCCGATCGCCTTGGGCTTATCGTAGAGGATGAATTTGATCGCAGTTTTTAGCATGAACGGTGGACGGTAGGGGCAACCCTTGCGGTCGCCCGCGTATAAGATTTATTCCAATGCTATCACACATTCGACGCGCGCGCCGAGCAGAACGGTGGAAGGGTCGTCGAGCTGAACGCGCACTTCGCGCACGCGCCGGTCTTCGAGGTCGTCGGGTTTGTCGGAGAACAGCGATTTTTTGCGCAGGTAAGGGGACGTAAGTATGACGGTGCCGGTGGTCAGTGTGTCGTTTTTGCCCTGCGGGCGAATAACCGCTTTTTGGCCGACCCGAACCCGGTTGGCGAAAAGTTCGTCGATCTCGGTCAGGGCAATCACGGGCCCGTCCGGTGCAAAGTCGCCGACGACGGTATTGGCGTCCAGGGATTGGCCGCTGCGTGCATCCAGCGACAACAGGGTGCCATCGGCGGGGGCGCGTACGGTTTTCTGGTCCACCAGCGCCTGAACATAACGGATGTCGGCCTGTAACTCGCCAATACGCGCCTGTTGTTGGCGGATCAGCGCTTCCTGAGCCTGGATTTGTTGTTCGAGTTCACGCACCCGGAAGCGACTGTCGTCAAGCGCCTGTTGCGTGAGTGCCTTGCCGGCGTGCAAGGACGAATCGCGGGCGAGGTCGTTGCGGGCTTTGGTGCGCTGGAGTTGCAGGAGCCGCCGGTTTTCTTCCGCTGCTTTTACCGCCTCTGTTTGGGCGGCCATTTTGGAATTGGCCTGTTGCAACTGTGCTTTTTCTACGGTTGCATCCAGGGTCAGGATGACTTGTCCCGCCCGGAGATGCTGGCCGGGCTGAGCAGCAATATCCCGCACGATGCCTTTGGCTTCGGAAGCCAGTGCGCTGACCCGCGCGCCGGGTTCGATAATGGCAATGCCCATTACTTCGCGCACCTGAAGCACCACGGTGCTGTCGCGAACAACGGCGGGCCCGCCGGCTGCCTGTTCGCCGTTTTTGCCGCAGGCGAAAAATAAGGTTGGGATCAGCAGCAGGAAGATACGCATGGTGTTTGTGTTAATGTGGTCGATGTGGTTAATAGGGTGGCTTACTCTATGTTGCCGCCTTCGCGGGCGAATCCGTTTTCCACTTCAATGATGCGGTGGGCGTAGGGTTTGAGGCGCGGGTCGTGGGTGACCACGGCCACGGATTTACCCTGGTCGGCCAGCATGCGCAATTCCTGAAGCACAATATCTATAGATTGTTTGTCGAGGGCGGCAGTGGGTTCATCGCAAAGAATGATCTTCGGGTTGGTGACCAGCGCCCGGGCGATGGCGATGCGCTGCTGTTGTCCTCCGGAAAGTGCGCGGGGGAGGTTTTTGCGGCGATCGGTCATGCCCACCATTTCCAGCGCATTTTGCACCCGTTTTTTGATCTCATGATTGGGTACTCCCTGGAGCCGAAGAGGCATGGCCACATTTTCCTCTGCCGATAGCGGGGCCAGCAAGTTGAAGTTTTGAAAGACAAAACCGATCGTGTGCAGGCGCAGGTGCGCGAGTTCTTTTTCCCGCATGCGGTTGACATGCCGGCCGTCAACATACAGTTCGCCGCTGCTGGGGTAGATGTTATGTTATCCGGCCCAACGCCTACGCCAGCC
>CAYVDV010000261.1:0-7837 GCA_964450465.1 uncultured Saprospiraceae bacterium | reverse complement strand
GCTTCGATAGAAAACGGATCATAATAATATTATTTTGGTTAAAAATTCAGAAAGGACAGTAGAGGGCAACAGATATTTGCAAAACGACCAGCATAAAATCTGCAGAATTATTCTAAATTATCTGTTTTTCAGGGAACAATATACCGCGACTTTTCATGTAGCAATAGTTTTTATCCTATTTTTAAAAAGCCGATATTCTAAGGGAAATTTCACTGCCTGGAAACTGGTCTTCCGTGCAAATGGGCTTCTCCGGCGCGTATTATTACGCCCGTCGGGCATTCCGGTTTTAAGTCCGGGTATCTGGATCGGGGGTTACCTCCGGAAATCCGGGAAATGGATCGCCACCAACTGTTGAAATGCAGTGGTTTTTTGTAAACTTGCAAGATCCTTATCCGTAGTCATTTCATCTGGCCGGTCGTATCCGAAATAGATAGCTTGCCGGAGCGAGGCCATAGCCTCCTCCCCTTGTCCGGTCAATGCCTGGATGCAAGCCAGATTGTAATGGGCATCCGGAAATTCCGGATCGATTATGAGGGCGCTGCGAAATAATTTTGCAGCGCCCTCATAATCGCCCAGTTCCTTGTAAACGACGCCCAGGTTCAGGAATGTATTGGGGTTCCAGTTGCTGAGCTGGATGGCTTTATAACCGGCATCCTTGGCTTCTTCTTTTCTGTCTTGCCGGAGCAGCGTCAAACTTAAATTGGACTGTGGGATACCCCAGGTCGGCGAATACTCCAAAGCGCGGTTGAAATAAGTTTCCGCCTCCGCATCCTGCTTCATCAAAAAATGCAGCACCCCGATTTCGTTATATACAAAGGCTGCTTCCGGCTCCAGTTCAATCGCTTGAAGTTGTTTTTCCAGGGCTTTGGGCAACAAGGAGGTGTCGGCATTGTGCTGACTGTCGAGGCGCAAGGTCAGCCCTTCAAAGTAAAGGAGTTTGGCCTCCAGCAGCTGGCGCATAAAATGATTTCGGCCTAGTATATCGATCGTGCGCTGGAGATATTCCGGGTACAATCTGTAGTGATCGCGGTTTTTTCGTCTTCGGTTCAGTTCCTTGACACTGGCCCGCAGGTAGGCATTCAATGCCTGCTGGGCTTCATCCTGATAAGCGACAGCCATTCTGCGTTGCAATTGTTTGTACACCGGGGATAACTCCGGCCGGCTCAACAGGCTGTCGAGCAAAGAAGCCGCACAACGCTCCGGAGGAGTCATCAGCTGTCCGAGCCGGATGGTCAGGATAAAATCTTCATACTGGCGCCGGGCCATAGAATCGGCATTGGTTTGCATAAATTTATCAAGGGGTTGGACTTCAAGGTACAACAGGGGAGAAAACGGGCTGCTCAACTGCCCGGTCAGCGTATTGCGGGTCGTTTCCCGGGCATTGCAGATCCATTCGTCCCGGGCAGGATAGGACAAACTGGCAAAAGTTTTGCCTCCCGGATGTTCATTTTCCCGACCACGTAAATAGCGTTGAATTTCGGGACCGTGTACCTTTTCATTGTGATTATCATCTGCCAACCCCAGCAAACCGCCCAAAAAGGTGTTGCTGTACGAATTTCCATTTGAAAGGGTGTCCGGCGCACCCTCCGTTTCTGCCGAGTCCAGCCTGCCTAAACGAAGGGTACGCATGCCACTGTGGGTATCCGACCCGCTCCAGGAAGCCGGCAGGGTAGCACTATCCGGGTAGGCCCGGAACTCCACCCAAAGCAGGATCCGGACTCCCATACGTTTGGTCGCCCGTTGTAACAAGTCTGTCAGTTTGGAAAGCGGGAAAAAGCCCGCATCAGTGGGTGCCGGTGGAGAATCATAAAAAAGCAGCCTTACATCCTTTCCATAGTGGTCGAATTTCCCGTACCCGACACAATGGACCACAATCTTATCGCCGGCCTTGCTGTCTGTCAGCATCCAGTTCAAGGCATCCGTGAAACGGGCAAGTGTCGCCGTTTCATTGGTCAGCAATTCCAAATTTTCACTGGAAAGGCTCCCTCCGCCCGGGGTTTTCAAATAGGCGGCAAAAGCCTCGGCATCGCGCCGGGCATAGGGAAGGTCTAAATAGCCTTCATCCTGATAATGGCTCACCCCAACCACCAAAGCGCGAATGGTCCCGCGTTCGCCTTTGATACTCTCGGGGAGCGGTGGGGATAAAATAGGGTGGTAATAGCGGATATATTCCTGGCAGACAGTGGAAACAGGGATTAGACCAACTGCGAGCAGCATAACATAAAGGCGTGCCATCATAATCTGCGGATTTCAAGTGCTTGGGTCCGGAAAAGCGTGCCGGATGACAATAATATGATTAGTGGTTACCGTATTGATACTTTTTGAGGGAGGAAGTTATCATCCCATTTATTTACTGGCCGGATTTGGGTACGGGCGGCAATTTCGTATTTATCGAATCCAGCGTAATCCCGTCGATGAAAACATCCACTATGGCGGTATCCTGTTCGACATTGATTTTGATTTTTGCCCCCAGAGCGTTCTTGTAATAGGTGACCTCTGTATGCTGCGGTATGGATATAGGCAGTCGGTAGGCGCCATATTTATCGGTTTTCGTAGTATCGGTCCCGGAAAAAACCAATACATTCTCAATCGTTGCACCTCCTGCATTGTGAACTGTGCCCTTCAGGCAACGGAGTTCCAACGGAGGAGTGGAACTTTTCAGATAGAAGTTTGCAGAAGCGAGATCGTTAAAATCTTCAAAAACGATCTCCAGGTCCTCATAGCCCGGTTTTATGAAATCGAAGCTATCCTGGCTCGTTACGTTCGTCAGCGTACATTTGCCATCCAGTGCTGTCGTATCCACCGGTGTGCTGACACCGCCATTGTGCAGGACGACCCTTACTTCTGCCAATGGCTTTTTGGTATAATAGTCCTTTACCGTTATCGCAATGCCGGCGGCTTCTGGCTTCTTTACTGAAACATTATCGCAATTGGTCAGCATAGCAAGGATAAGCATGCCCAGGAATAAGGAAGAATTGTTTTTCATTTTGATTTTATTTTAAATGTTTTGGTTGGTTCTATCAATCCTTAAAATAGCGGCGCATCAATTCCTCGTATTCCGGCAAGGCTCTTAGCGGCTCAAGTGCATCTTCCTCTTCAATTTTTTTCCGGTCGCGAATTCCTTTTTCCAGAGCCTTTTCCAGGTACCCCAAGGCTGTTTCCGGGTGCCCGTTGGCGGTGCTGACCTGGGCAAAATCAAACCAGGTTCGGGCGCTAGGATCAGTGTACCGGATCAATTCGAGGAACTGGGCCTCCGCTTCTGCGTATTTTTCGAAGCCCGCATAGAAAAAAGCCAGGGCGGTGCGGGACTGCTCGTTCTCGGGGTCGAGCGCGATAGCCTTTAAATAGTATGTTTCCGCAAGGTCGTACTTTTTCCAGCGATAATAATTCTTCCCCAGGCTGTAATAGGCCATCTGCAGGCCGGAATCCAGCTCAATGCTTTTCAGGAGTGCCGATTCCGCTTCGGCAAACTTGTACTGGCTTTGTTTCAGATTGCCGAAGTTCATCCAGTTGTAGGCATCATTGGGCGCCAGGGTCAGGGCTTTTTGGGCCGCCTCCAGCGCTTCGGGAAGATGGTTCTGATACGCGTGCCAGGACACCCAGCCCCGCCATACTCCTGCATCGGCGGAATCCATGGCCATCGCCTGGTCGAGGTATTGACGGGCGGCATCGAACTGCTTGAATTCCTTCGCCAGGAAATACGCAAGATGCACATAGGGCAATGTCCATGAACCGGCAAATCCGACGGCAATCTCGGCATGCTTAATGGCCGGCTCTGCCTCATTCAATATTTTCGCATAGCAAATGCTGATGAAAAAATGAGTCACGGGAAGTTCCGGCTCGTACTCCAGGGATTTGTTGTAACAGGCAAGAATTTCATTTCCCTGTGCCGGCGTGTTTGTTTTTACAGCCCGGTATTTAAAATAAAGGAGGACGCCTTCAAAAAGATATTCCCTGGCTTTCAGGTTATTATACATGTAATGTTCTTCTCCGAGGATATCTGCCGCGCGATGCAGGAGCCGGGGGAAGTCCTTATAGGCTACATAAAAATCTACCCTGGAACGCAGCAGGGCATCGGGGTCCGCAGCCAGCAGGGCATTGATGGATTGCTGGGCGTCGTCCTGCAGGGCTACGGCATATTCCCTTCGTATGAAGGAGTGCTGTGCCCCGGCGGAAGGATCCGACATCAGCAGCGTGTAGTAGTGGTCTGCGCTGCTGTCCGCGGGTTCAAAATAGCGCTTGTTTTGCAAAGCGAGCCGGAATGCATGGTAGGTGACGGCTATGCTCGAATCCAATTCTGCATATACCCCATCCGGCGTTTTTCCGCCGATAACATCAAAACCGGTCGGTGCCGTTTTTTTACTTTCCAACAGACGGGCAAGCATAGCGGCATCGACCTTTGCCAGCACTTCCATTCTGGATCCGACGGTCATGGGAACCTGGCTTAGCGGGGCGACCTCCGGTGACACATGGTCTTCAAGATAACGGCCGATCTCCATTAGATTGACCTCTTTGTTGCTGTTTTGATCTGCCAGACCAATCAGGCCTTCCAGCAGATGGAAGGAAAACGCTCCGCGTCCCCCACCCCATTGTTCGCCCTCCAGGCTATACTCATTGGGTTGGCAGGACAGGATCTTGATCTCGTTTTGGTATTGCCGGGAGAGGTTCTCGGCGGTCGTTTGCGGACCATTTATGGCGCTGCCGGCAAGTTTCCCCGAGCGGCAGGCATCGGCTATAAGGATGACTTTAGCTTTCTTTTGGACTGACATGGTGGAAACCATTTCCTGGAGAAAATACAGGCTGTAGGTTCCACCGGCCATGTAAATTTTGGGTCCGGAATCCCAGCAAAGCAGAAACCCCGGTTGTGTATTTGCATTGCGCTCCACATCGCCGTGGCCTGAAAAATAGATCATTGCCTCGTCGCCTTCCTCCGTTTGTTCCACCAGCCAGTCGATGGCGCCGGCTACCGCCGCTCCGGTGGCCTCCTGGTTGAGCAGAAGTTTAATGTTCTCCGCAGGCAACATGCCGCCGGCTGCTGAGCGAAGATACCGGGCGAATGCCTCTGCATCGCGGTCGGCAAAACGAAGATCCGGAATGGCTGGATTCTGGTAATCGGAGATGCCGACGATGACTGCCCGTACAGTGGCGCTGCCAACAGCGCTCCCAGAAGGAGCAGGGTGCGCTGAGGGGGTTACTCCTTTTTCCATCTCCGGGGACGAAGGGGTATTCTGTGCAGCGAGCGTACACACCATGCACAGAAAAACAGTCAAAATCATCGGGAAAAGGAGTCGTTTGCTCATTTGGCCGGAAGTTTTGGCGATCCAGGATGCCCCACGCCGGCGGCGGGGCCTGATGTTCGAACAAATGTAATAAAATGCCCCGAATGATTTATTGCAGGCACCTGAAATCGGTCGTTCTAATTTTTCTACCTTCCGGCTTTGAAATACTGTCATTGTCCGGACATGCAAACGTTCAAAACAAAATATGGGCCCCGGGCCCTGGTAGCCGGCGCATCCGAAGGCCTGGGCGCTGCTTTTGCCGAAGCGCTGGCAAAGCGCGGACTCCATTTGGTTCTGCTTGCCCGGCGCCTGGAAAAACTGGAGGCTCTTGCTGCCGATCTGCGCAGCAAGTATTCCATTGAAGTCAACTGTTATGCGCTTGATTTGGCGGATACGGCACAAATCAAAGCACAGGTATCCCAATGGAGCCAGGATATCGGTTTGCTGGTGTACAATGCGGCTTATGCGCCTATAGGAAACTTCGAAGATATTCCGGAAGACCAACTCCTGCAAATTGTCGATGTCAACATCAAAACGCCATTACTGCTGTCCAAACTGGTCTCTGCTAAAATGCTCGAACGGCAAAAGGGCGGTATTGTACTAATGTCGTCGCTTGCCGGAACCCAGGGCAGCCCTAAAATTGCGACTTACGCCGCTTCCAAGGCATTTAATACGATCCTGGCAGAAGGGCTATGGAAAGAGCTGCAGGGCCAGGGGATCGATGTGCTGGCTTCCTGTGCCGGCGCGATCCGGACGCCCGGGTATGTACAGGCGGCAAACAGGCGGGAAGCGCCGGGCACGCTGCATGCACATCAGGTAGCGGAGGAAACGCTGAACGCATTGGGCAAAGGCCCGACGGTCGTTCCCGGATTGACAAATAAAATTGCCCGGTTCTTTATGGGCCGTTTATTGCCGAGAAAACTCGCCATTTCTATCATGGATAACAACACCAAGGATTTGTCATGATTGCAAAACTAAGCGGCTTTTTTACCCCCTGGGTTATCTATGCGCTCCTCACGGCACTGCATTATGCCTTGCCTGCCCGTTGGGTAAAAGGATACATACGGGATGCAAACGGAGTGCCCCTGCAATACCGTTTAAACGGGCGGCTCGTTCTGTTCTTCGCTATCGGGCTATGGTTTCTGGCGGGCTATACCGGGTGGGTGCCGTATGACTGGCTCTATACCGCACGTTGGTATAGCCTTGCTGGCGCCTGTACGCTTGGCTTGCTCTTTACGGCATGGATAGTACTACCCCACCCCGGCACGGGAAACGCCCTGATTGCCGATCTTTTTCTCGGCCGGCTGGAAAACCCGCAATTTCTAAACGGACGCATCGATACCAAAATCTGGCTGTATCTGATCGGCGCCGTGATGCTCGAGTTGCACGTACTGAGTTTTACCGCCCACCATTACCTGGAATTTGGCGACTCCGCATCGCCGGGCGTGTGGCTCTGCGCCGGCATGCTTACGTTTTTTGTTTTCGACTATTTGACTTTCGAGGAAGTACACCTCTATACCTATGATTTCTTTGCGGAGCGCGTGGGCTTTAAATTGGGTTGGGGCTGCCTGGTATTTTACCCCTATTTCTATGCCATTGCCCTATGGGCTACGGTTTCGCAGCCGGACCCAGGAATACCTGTCTGGCGACTCGTCGCGGTTGCCCTTGTTTTTCTCACCGGCTGGGGCCTGGCAAGGGGCGCTAACATGCAAAAGTTTTTCTTTAAGACTCAGCCGCAAAGACCCTTTCTGGGCATTCACCCGGAAACCATTTCCGATGGAAACAGATCCTTGCTGGTCAACGGGTTTTGGGGCCTCAGCAGGCATATCAACTACCTGGGCGAGATCCTCATGGGCCTGGGTATCGCCCTGAGCGTCGGCCATCCGGAGTCGGTGTGGCCCTGGCTGTATCCAGTCTATTATTTGGCGCTGTTGATACCAAGGCAACTGGATGACGACAAACGCTGCGCCGCCAAATACGGCAGTTTGTGGGAGGACTACACCAAAAGAGTGCAATGCCGGATCATTCCGTATGTGTACTAAGTGGCTTTAATGTGATGCCGGTAAAGAGCCCAACGGTAAAGTTTTTATGATTTGAAAAACAGTTGATAAAATCGTTGTATTTTTGGATGTTGCCGTTTGGTTAAACCGGGCAATAATGACTTGTTATGAGCAGTACCTCCCCATTTCCGGGCATGGATCCGTACCTCGAAGGATCACTTTGGCCTGATGTGCACCATGGCCTGGCAACGGCTTTTCAAGAATTGCTGGCCCCGAAAATTGCTCCAAAATATGTAGCACGCGTAGAAACCTATACTGTTGAAGACACCAACCCTGAATCCGAAGTAGGCATCATTTATCCCGACGTGGCAATTCTGAAGCGACAGATGGAAGAGCCGCGAGTAACGTACAAGGAGCCAACTGTGGTGACTGAACCGGATGTGATAATTGAACCTACCGTTACTGTACGCATTCCGGTCATTCAAATTCGGGATGTGGAAAAGAACCGGCTGATAACCTGCATTGAAGTACTTTCTCCGGTAAACAAGCGAAGTCCTG
>CAYVDV010000260.1:0-7859 GCA_964450465.1 uncultured Saprospiraceae bacterium | reverse complement strand
GCGCTGCAAACTGACCTGCACTACTGTCAAAAAGAATACGCATATCTCGGTTATGTCCCCCTGATCTTTGGTACGACTGCTTGTGAAGGCCCTGATAGCTCAGGTATCACTGTCGTCTCCGGAACAGATTCCGTTAACGTATCCAATTACCATCAATACGGATATTGTTGCCAGGCAGACAATGGCGAAACCGGAAATGGAACCATTGCAGTATCCGGAAGTGGTACGGCTATTTTGTATATTCCGGACCAGACAAAAGCGCTATGGCAGTATTATTACGATACTCTGGATGAATATTTTTGGAAAAATTACGCATGCCGTTTTTGGTCGCCCGTTTTTGGAATGCCCGATGCCTTTCATCTCGATCCCGATGCTGCTTTTGACCCACTGGTTAATAATCTGGGATTCCGGGGGCCCTGGCTTTCTGTACCACGCTTTGGGGGTAGTGTCGGGCCTATGTTGATGAATATGGATAGTTATTTATCAGAGCACTCCGGCAAGTCTTCTGTTCGGGATTATTTTTATGCCGATTCATTAATTGCAGAAAATCTGGCAGTCTTCAAGGAAATCCAGCCAACAGAATTATTGACACCAGCGGTACTTATAACTTCCAACGCTTCAAGTATTTGCATTGGCGAGGATATTATCGTGAACTCAATCACGCAATACGCTGGCGATACGCCTGCTATTCAGTGGTTCGTCAATGATTCACTTGTTGAAAACGGTAGCAATGCAACACTCTACCTGCAATTGGATACTGGTGTTTATGCGGTATATTGTGTAATGACATCTTTCGAACATTGCATTGCCGGAGGCGAAGCCATCTCCAACACACTGACACTAACAGTGCATGCTTTACCGGTACCAGAATTTGAGCCTGTAAACCCATATTGCGCAGGCGACACATTGGTTTTGCAGGCGAGCGGCGGCGATAGTTATAACTGGAATGGCCCAAACGGCTTTTCGACAAACGGCACGCCTGTAATAGTCCCCGATATTTCTATCAACGCTGCCGGAACCTACCTCCTCACGGTAACCAGCATTAACGGCTGCACCGCAACTGCAAGTCAACATGTCACCGTGTATCCAGCACCGGATGCATCCATTATACCAGATGGGCCAATTGTTATTTGCAAAGGAGATTCCGTTTTGCTTACCGCTTCAGGCGGTATCGAATATCTATGGGAAAGTGAAGGAACGCTCTCTTCAATACAGGTATTAACAGGTGGAAATTATACAGTAACTGTTACAGATGAAAAGGGCTGTACCGGTTCGGCAAGCATCATAGTGACGGTAAATGATTTACCTGCCGTTGTATTGGGAGACTTATTTCCTGTCTGTGTGAACGAGCAACCCTTTGTGCTCGGCAGCGGGTATCCTCCCGGTGGAACTTACACTGGGATGGGAATATTGATTTCCGGGGCAATATTTTCCCCTGAGATATCCGGAGTGGGAGTTCATACCATTTATTATACTTACACCGATCTGCCGACGGGATGCAGCAATACTGACTCGAAAACGATTACTGTGTATCCCTTGCCAATAATTGAGTTTGTACTTTCTTTTGATTCCATTGAGATTAATGAGGAAGTATTCGTATTGGATGGAGGAATGCCAAATGGCGGCATTTATTCAGGCAAAGGGGTCAAAGACGGCAAATTTGATCCGGTGTTGGCTGGTTTAGGCAATCATGTAATTAACTATGAATACCAGGATACAACGGGTTGCATCAATTCGGCAAAAGACACAATTGTCGTATTTGAAACAGTAAACGGCATTTTTGAACACGGGGCCCGTAAGCAGGCAATATATGTTTTCCCAAATCCTTCAGCCGGTTTGGTGAACCTGCAAACAATTGATTTGCATGGCATTTTCGACCTGAAATTATACAATGCTGTGGGATGTTTGCTGGCTACCCGGCGAGTGAAACTCGATGAAAGTCCCTTTCCACTTTTCCTTCAGGATTTTGCAGCAGGAACGTATTGGTTACGATTGGAGAATGAGGAGAAAGTGGCCTGGGGGAAAATAGTGATCTGTAAATAATCTATTCCAAAACCCTTATGGTCCAAAACAACAGCGGGGAAGGGGTATATGTCCCCTCCCCGCCGGTTTCTATTTTCCCAAATAAATCGCCTTCCAACATCCCGTTCACCATCTCCGCAAACGCGCCCACGCTTACTGCGCCCTGGTCGCCTTCGCCCTGCTTGCGTATGCTCACAGTGCCGGCTTCCTGTTCCTTCTCGCCTTCGATGAGACAGCGTAATCCTGGCAGATGAAGTTAAGTTGGGCGAAACCGAAGGGTTAGAGAAATGCCTCAGGTCCCCAGCTGTTCCAGTAACCACTCCTTTTCCGGCACCGCCGTATTTTCCTGAATTTCCTTGCGAAACTGCTGAATGGCCTGTTTGTCCTGTGGCTTGAGGCGAATCAGTTTTTGTACATACCGCAAAATGTTCAGGTAATGGTTCTTGTGATAGCCAATGACCTTTTTCTTCCGCAACAACAGAATTCGGAAACTGGACAACAGGGCATCCAACGCATCCCATTCGCCGCTTTCATAGTACATTTTTAGCAACATCACCCGGCTGTCAAGGTTGAGCAGGAGATCGCTCTCGTCGACGCAGGCTAGCAGCGGCATGGCACGGCGAAAATCCTTGCGTACAAAATAAAGGCGGGCGAGATTGTAGTCCCGGTTGGCGGCACGGTATTTTTCTTCCAGAAAAGGCTCGTATTCGTGAATAAAATGTTCGACCCAATCAAATTCTTCCAGTCGAAGGCCCAACGCCACTATGTTTTTGTAAGCAAAGCGACTCAGATATCCATGTTCCAATAAAGCGCTGGTATCCAGCCCAACCCGGTAAAGGTCGAAGGCCTCCCTGATGTACCGCTTTTCTCCAGTATTCAACCGACGTATACAGTAGTTGACCGCCAACAACAACAGGCTTTGTTGCTCTTCGGCAGGTAGTTGGACGCTCTGCTGCTCCAGCTGACGCCGAAAAGCGCGAAAATCAGTTTCACTGCCATCGGTCAAAGCCCGGTAACAATGATAATACAATGCCACAATGGGGGTTTCAAGCAAATCGCTGTGTTCCAGCCAGGTCAGCAACACCGGTAAAAAACCGGGATCGTAATCGACATTGTACACGGCCCGATGTGATTCAGTCAGACAGGCAAGGCGAAGTTTGCCTGCAAACAGATAAACATCAAACGCCCGGCTTATTTCCGTAAGATTGTTGTCGCGTGTGCGCGAATGCGACTCCTGCGCCACATATTTTTCCCATTCCAGGCGATACTGCAAATAATACCAGCTGTGGTCGCGGGGTATTTTGTTCAAGGTGACACTCGACCGGCGAAACAAATGATCAAGGGCCTTATCCTGTCCTTTTTCCCTAAGAACAGGCGCCAGGTGAAGATCAGCCATTAATGGCGCCTGTTCCAGTGCGCGCTGGGTCAGAAAGGACTCAAGCCGTTCCAGCAGAAACGATTGGACATGGCGCCAGGCAACATCGTCGAAATGTCTGTCGGGATACACCCTCCGGAATAAGGCCTCGGGCGAAAGTTCAGAAAAGCGCCCTTTAGCCTCTAATAAAGCTTCCCATAGACGTAAGACATCATGGCGGCGGTTGAAATAGGGACTGTCGAGAAAGACCGTCGCTTCGCGCTTTTCCACCCCTGATAATGAACTAAATAATTTAATTATCTTATTTTCAATCATTTAAAAAAATAAATTTACGATTTACTTTTTGACAAATGTACAAAAGTGTTGTTTGCAGGAGCATTGTTTCAGAGCACTTTTGTAGCGTCAAGAAGAAAACAACCTGTTCACAAATAAAATACTGAAGCCATGCTGCACAGAAATCTGCTCCTGATTTTGCTGATGACGATGTCCATTCCGCAGATTGCCCTTTCACAGGGCTGGGATCGCACCTACACCGATTTTGAACCGCGCATGAACGCGGAAGCTGTTCGTGTTCTGCCGTTGCCGGACGGCGGTACGCTGGCCCTGGTGTCGGACACCTGGAACACCGGCGCGTCCGGCCTCCGGCATTTCGGCCTGATGAAACTCGACGCCGGCGGCGCCGTGATACAATACGTTCCTTTCAATTTTTCCGGTGATGAGCGGGCCGACGATCTCGTCCCGACGGCCGACGGCGGCTATGCCATCCTGTACGCCCGGACGGTAGGCAATACAGTCGCCAACTTTATCCTCCTGCTTGATGCGCAATTCGGTATCCTGTGGAATAAGCAAGTGGCAGATCTGACTGCCTTCGAATCTGTAAGATGCCTGGCGACCTATGACGGCGGTTTTCTGGCCGGCGGCGTAGGGCCGGAAGGACTGTTGGTACAAACCGATGCCGACGGCAATGTACTTGGTTGGCTCGATTCGCCGGCAGAAGATATCAATGTGCTAACCAAGATGGAACACCTTTCCTCCGGAAGCATCATCTCCCTTGGCTTTGCAGATATCAACGCCGGTTACACGGCGCTATCGCGCTGGTCAATTGATGGGCAATGGCAGTCGGATGTTATCCTGGATACCGGCTTTGTCTTTAATGCACAGGATATCTCCGTCACGGCCGATGATCATTTGTTTCTCGGCGGAGTCAATGGACAATCAGAAGCCAGCGTCGCCTTACTGGACAGTAATTTCAACCTCCTTTGGGAACGCACCCTGCCCGGACCGGACCGTATCTACCGGGTATCCACTCTGCCGGACGGCTCAGGTTTCTGGGTCGCAGGCGCTCACTATGGCTCGGGTCTCACTGAAGATTACATGGAGATCATGCGACTTGATGCCCAGGGAAATCTGGTTTCCGCACGGCCCGTTCCGAGGTTTGCCGCTCAGTACATGCATGCACTGAACAATGGGGGGTGCCTGATCAGTGGCGCCCGAACGTTCAACATCGGCATTCATGAAACCTTCCCTCGAATCCTGCGACTGGACGCAGACGGCCATGATTACACGGCAGGCATCAGCGGGACCGTTTGGCTGGATCTTAATGCGGATTGTATTGCTAATGCCGATTCTGTACAGTACAATTGGGACGTACGAGCGGTGGATACTACCGGCTTCATTTGGTGGGCCACTACCGATTCCACCGGACACTACACCCTACCGCTGGCGCCCGGTGAGTACACCGTCGCACTCCGCCGGCCAAACGCTGTGTGGGCCGTTTGCCAGGACACTTTGTTGCTGACCGTACCTGCCGGCGATACCCTGAACAGCGTTGATTATGTGACCGTATTCGACCCGCAGCCCGTCGATAGCATCTGCGGCATCCTGTTCCGCGACTTCGACGGCGATTGCCAGAAGGACGCGTTTGAGCCGGTGTTCGCCAACTGGCCGGTAGAAATTTTCCTGGAAAGCCCTGTCTATCTTCAAAGCATTACCCTTACCGCGATAACGGACGCAGAAGGCCGGTTCTGCATCTCCGATCTTTCCGGCATCGACAACTCCTACACCGGCCTGGTGCGGTATTGGGTGCTGGACCAACCCGGCGACGGGCTTACCTGCTGGGTGACCTGCGAGCAACAGATGCGCTTTAATTTCCTGCCCGGAAACGGGGTATTCATTCCCATCGGGATGCAATGCGACACTCTGCCGCCCTGCCCGGTTATGGAGGTAAGCGTGGTGACCGGCGCTATCCGTCCCTGTTTCAACCCCTCGTATTCCGTGCGCTATTGCAACAAAGGAGCGGGATTGGCAGAAAATGCCTCCGTAGTGATTACCGTGGATCCCGCCCTCGAAGTTACCGGCTCCAGCGTGCCCTGGGATGACGTTAATGGCAATGCCTACACCTTCAACCTGGGCGATATTCCGTCCGAACAATGTGGCTACCTCTTTATTTATACCGAAGTGCCTTGCGACGACCCGGTCGGTACTACCTACTGTGTGGAAGCGCACGCCTATCCCGACACGCTCTGCAATACACCGGGCTTGCAATGGGACGGCTCCGAGATAGAGGTCATGGTCGATTGTCAGGGCGATTCCGTGGTATTCATCATCCGCAATGTCGGAACCGGCAATATGACCCAGGCTCAAGACTATATTGTGATCGAGGACAACGTGTTGCTCATGCAGTCGCCGGGCTCTTTCCAACTGGATGCCGGCCAGGAACTGCAGATCAGTTTTCCGGCCGACGGCTCTTTTTTCCGCTTGGAAGCGGAGCAATCCACCGGATTCCCGGGCCATAACCTGCCGGTGGCCTGGGTAGAAGGCTGCGGCGCGGGCGGCAATTTCAGTCTGGGCTACGTCAACCAGTACGCCTTGCCAGACGAAGAGCCCTGGCTGGATATTTTCTGCCTGGAAAGCGTTAATTCCTTTGACCCCAACGATAAAAACGGCTTTCCGCGCGGCTACGACGACGAACATTACATCAATCAAAACACCGATATCGAATACGTGATCCGTTTTCAGAATACCGGCACGGCACCGGCGGTCAACGTAGAAATCCGGGATACGTTACCCGTGCAACAACTGGACATCACCAGTGTGCGACCCGGCGCGAACAGTCACCCGTATCAGTTCGACATACAGGGCGACGGTGTGGTCGTTTTCCGATTCCCGAATATCTACCTGCCCGATACCTCACAAGGGCAAGACGTATCACAGGGTTTTGTCAAATTCCGCGTCAGCCAATTACCCGACCTGGCGCCGGGTACCACTATCCGGAATTCGGCAGCCATTTACTTCGACAACAATGCCCCGATCATTACGAATCAAACCCTGCACACCATCGGCAAAGACTTCATCCTGGTGGAAACGCTCACGCCGCTGCTGCCGGACATCCGCATCGCCGCTGCGCCGAATCCCACGACCGGGATCGTCCGCCTCACGCTGGACGGCCTTCCGGAAACCGCGGAATTGCGTCTCGTGGTATGGTCGCTGACCGGCCAAGCCGTGCTGGAAGCATCGTTCACCGGTGCGCAGTACGAACTGGACGCCGGCTTGCTGCCCGACGGGATATACCTGCTCACTATTCAGCAAGGAACTCAGGCTGTGGGCACCGGGAAGATCATAAAGAATAGGGAGTAGGTGCTTTGCGATAGTATTTGAAAAACAGGCGCCACCACGCTTTTAAAAGAAAATAAATTCCCGCAAGGTTTATTCACAAGGATTTCAACCAAGTCAAAGTAAAGCACTGGAATCTTAGCCAAAAAACGGAACCGGCGCAGGCGCATGAAAGCGCTTGCACCGGTTCCCAGTTAAATGGCAGTTCGCCTTACAACATCCCGTTCACCATCTCCGCAAACGCGCCCACGCTTACTGCGCCCTGGTCGCCTTCGCCCTGCTTGCGTACGCTCACAGTGCCGGCTTCCTGTTCCTTCTCGCCCACGATAAGGAGGAAGGGGATGCGCTTGAGTTCGCTGTCGCGGATCTTGCGGCCGATGGTTTCGTTGCGGTCATCGACGGTGCCGCGCAGGTCTTCGGCTTCGAGTTGCTGCTTCACCTGAAGCGCGTACTCGACAAACTTGTCGGAGACCGGCAACACCACGAACTGCTCGGGCGTAAGCCAGAGCGGGAATTTACCCGCGCAGTGTTCGATCAGCACGGCCGTAAAGCGCTCCATGGAGCCGAAGGGCGCGCGGTGGATCATCACCGGGCGGTGCTCCTGGTTGTCGGCGCCCACGTAGGTCAGGTTGAAGCGTTCAGGCAGGTTGTAATCCACCTGGATGGTGCCCAGTTGCCAGGAGCGCCCGAGGGCATCTTTCACCATAAAGTCGAGTTTGGGGCCGTAAAAGGCGGCTTCCCCGAGTTCGGTCACCGTGGGCAGCCCTACTTCGGCGGCGGCATCGATGATGGCCTGTTCGGCTTTGCGCCAGTTTTCCTCGGCGCCGATGTATTTGGTTTTGTTTTCCGG
>CAYVDV010000259.1:0-7919 GCA_964450465.1 uncultured Saprospiraceae bacterium | reverse complement strand
ATGGCCGACATGGGCGTGCGGGCGCCGGCTTCGTAGTTCAGGGCCGAACGGGTCAATGAGCCGGAACCCGCATAGCAGGAAAAAAAGCTGCCCAGCATATTGGACAGGCCCTGGCCGACCAACTCCTGATTGCCGTCAATCTGCTGCCCCGAATGCACGGCAATGGCCCTGCCTACGGCGACTGTTTGAATAATACCCAGCAGCGCAATGGCAAAGGCATCGCCCAACATGCTGTGAAAATTCCCCGCCGAAAACCCCGGCATTGACAGACTGGGGAGCTGGCGCGGGATCTCCGCGGCAAAAGGAATACCTGCGGCCGGGCCTCCCATCATCCAGGCCAGAATGGTGCCGCACACCAGGCCTATCAGCAAATGCGGCAGCTTGGGCGCGTATTTCCGGACCATCACCGCCATAATTAGCGTGTAAAAGGCCACAAAAAATACCGGCAGGTTGATCTGGCTAATATGCCCGAGCAATTGTTCCCAGGTTTCCAGAAAGGCCGCGCGGGAGGAAATATTGATCCCCAGCACCCCTTTCATCTGATTGGTAATAGTGAGTACGGCAGCTCCCGCGGTAAAGCCCACCACTACGGCGTGCGAGACGAAACTGATATAGCGGCCCATTCGCCCGATTCCCAGCGCAAGCTGGATCGCACCGGCGAGAAAGGTCAGGAACAAGACTTTGGCAATGTATTCCGGCGAACCGGCTTCGGCCAGTTTACTGACCGCAGCGAAGACGACCAGGGAAATCGGCGCCGTCGGTCCGGAAACGGCATGCCTGGAAGAACAGAACAGGCCCGCAACGATCGGGGTGATCATGGCAGTGTACAAACCGTACACCGGCGGCATCCCGGCGATCAGGGCAAATGCAATGCCCTGGGGTAACACGATCACGGCGCCAATAATGCCCGCCATCAGATCGGCCCGCAAAGTACCTGGGGTTTTCAGCTCGTCTTTCCAGGCCAGGAAGGGAAAAAAATGCGGAAGTACGTGCTTCCTGAAATCAAAGTGGATATCATCGGGAAGAGAACTCTTCACCTCCTCGACTACGTGCTGGATTTGCGCCTTGAGTAAACTCCCCAGGTTCATATAGTGCTATGGATTAGTAACAGAACAAGCGTCAAACTGTAAAGGTAAAAAAGTGGTATTTACCAGCACAGTTTGACGCTTGCATTCCTGTTTATTTCAAATAAAACACCTCATCGACCGGCCGCAGCGCCCGTTTCATCCACAACGGGCGGCGCAGGTTATTGGGCCCCGGCGCCGGGCGAGCCATGGTCAGCCACTTGCGGTAAACTTCCATACTCTTGTTTGTGTCCACATAAACATCGCCGTACTGATCCTCCGGATGCGCTTTTTCCAGGCGTACTTTCTGGTGCCAGCAGTGCATGCCGGAAATAGGATCGGGATGCACCGGGAAGGTGATGTTCTGGTGCACGCCGCCATCGCTCCAGAAGATACGCGCACTGTCCTTGTCCGAAGACTTGAACGGTACGATTTCCCGCAGCGTTTTCATTTTCCAGCCGCCCTTGCCGTCCGACTCGATGTTGACGGTGGCCGTAGCCCAGCGGTTACCGGGTGCGTCCTGCGGGCGGCGCCAGCGGCCCAGGTGGTGCGAGCAGGCGAGCACTCCGGGTTTCATGCCCTCGGTAGCCCATATTTTGTCGACAAAATAGCCGATATCCGTGTACACGCGCACCAGACTGCCGGTATCTATGCCGAGGCGCTGGGCATCGGAGGGGTGCATCCAGATAGGGTTGCGGTTGGCGATCTCATACAGCCATTTGGCATTGCCCGAGCGCGAGTGGATCAGCACCGGCAGGCGGAACGTCGGCAACAGGGGGAATTCCCCTTTGGCGTAGTCGATCTCGTCGGCATGAATATGGCTCTTGACATAAGCCGGGATGGCGTATTCCGGCCATTTCCAGTCAACCATGGTCGGGCTGAAAAATTCCTGTTTGCGCGAAGGTGTGGGGAAGCCCACCTGAGCTTTGCCTTTGACCATCACGCCGATGGCCTTGCCGTTTTTGGCAATGACCCCTGATTTGGGATCAGTGGTCGCACCCTCCAGGTCTTTTTCGCCAAGTTCTTTTTCGTTCTTCAGATACGAGGAACTTTCAACCACGAAAGCGCCGTATTTCCGCATATATTCCAGGGCTGAGAGCCCTTCTTTGGCTGCCGTTTCGGGCAAGCCTTTCGTATGTTCGAAGATGTACTGGTAGTACTCGTCCACCGTGACGCATTCGCCGGGGCGGTAGGGCGACTCAAAGTGCTTGCGGATGCCCAGCGAACCGTCGGGATCGATGCGCCAGGAAAGCTGGATCCAGAACTCGTCTTCTTCCCAAACCTCGCCGGGGTTGACCTCATAGGTAAACTGTACATCGCGGCCCTGCCGGCGCGCCACCTCGCGCAAAACCGGTTGGCGGAAGGCGATCCAGACGCCGGAGTGGGTTTCGTAGCTGTTCAGATCGTGGCGTTCGGAGGCCAGGCCCATGGGCAGCACGTAGTCGGCAAAATAGGCCGTCTCGCTCCAGGTGGGCGTGAGGGCGATATGACAGCCCACGGCTTCCTCGTCGCTGAGGGCTTCCATCCACATAAAGCCGTCGGGGTAGGTCCACACGGGGTTGAACACCCGGGTGAAGTAGGTATCGAGGCGGCCGCGCTTGTCTTTGAGGAAGTGCGGCAGCAGGAAGGACATTTCGAAAAAGGCCAGCGGGTATTCGAGGGGGAAATGGAGTTCGTTCCAGAATTTCTGGGCCGGCGGTTTGTCGAAGAAGGTCGGGTGGAATTTGTTCCAGTCGTTCGGGCTGGTTCCGCCCTCGGTACCCACGGAGCCGGTGAGCACATTAAGGAAGTGCAGGCAGCGGGCCACGGCCCATCCACCCAGGTTGCCCGAGCCGGCAGAGCGCCAGTTGTGGGTGGCAAAACGCGAACCGGCCTTGCCGATCTCGATAGCCACTTCGCGAATGACGTTTGCCTTGACACCGCTTTCCTTTTCTGCAAATTCCGGGGTGTATTCGGCGTATGCGCCGCGCATTTTTTCGATGAATTGTTCAAATACCACGGGCGTGCCGGGGAATTCCGTTTCCAGCCACTGTTGCCAGTTGACCCAGTTCTCGAGGTAGTCGCGGTTGTACAGGCCCTCGTCGAGAATTACCTTGGCCATAGCCAGCAGCACGGCGGCTTCGGTGCCCGGATAGGTCGGCATCCAGTGGTCGGCCAGGCTGGCCGTGTTCGACAGGCGGGGATCCATCACCACCAGTTTGGCGCCGTTCATTTTACCCTCGATGATACGCTGGGCATGCGGATTGAAGTAGTGCCCCGACTCGAGGTGAGCGGAAATGAGCAGGATGACCCGCGCGTGGGCGTGGTCGGGCGAGGGGCGGTCGTGGCCGTGCCAGATAGCATAGCCGAAGCGCGCGCCCGATGAACAGATGTTGGTGTGGGAGTTGTGTCCGTCAATCCCCCAGGCCTGCAATACGCGGTCCATATAGCCCTCATGCCCGGGGCGGCCCACGTGATAGGCCACCTCATTGTGGCGTTTTTCCTGGAGGGCTTTGCGAATGCGGCCGGCGATATCGTCGAGCGCTTCCTCCCAGCTCACGCGTTTCCACTTGCCTTCGCCGCGCTTGCCTTCGCGTTTGAGCGGATACAATACCCGGTCAGGGTCATTGATCTGGTTGATAGTGGCCGGCCCTTTGGCGCAGTTGCGTCCCCGGGAGCCCGGGTGGTAGGGATTGCCTTCGAACTTGCGCACCTGTCCGTTGGCTTTATCTACGTAGGCCAGCAGGCCGCAGGCCGACTCGCAGTTGAAGCAGGTGGTGGGTACGATATCGTAGGTATGTTTTTCGCGGCGTGGCCAGGCTTTGGCCTCGTATTCCGTCCAGTCGTTCCAGCGCTCCGGCGGCGGGTAATAGGTCAGGTCGCTACCGGGCTGCAGGCGTTCGAGCGGTTCGCCCCCCTTGTTGAGTTTGGGGATGATCCCTATGGATTCGGCTATTTTTTCGATGAACGTTGGCATATACTTAGGTGCAAAGTTTTAAGTTAACGAATATGGAGCGCTTACGCCAGCGGCAGCCGCTGCGGCGCTTCGATCCACATTTTTTCCAGCCGGTAAATTCCCAGGATCACCAGCACACCGGCGAGCACCTTGGTGAGGGCATTGCCACCGTCAAGGTAGAGGGCTACCATCGGGAGGACGTTGCAGGCCAGAATGATCACCCAGAATTCCATGCGGTAACGGCCCTTGAGGATCATGGCAACAGTGGCCTTTGCGTCGGCAGTCGGGTGCGAGATCGTGAGCTCGGTTACCAGTACCAGCAGGTTGAGGATAAGGCTGACGATCAGGAATGCCGAGGGGGCATTGCCGATCTCCTGCAGGCCGAGCCCGTCGATCAGGGCGAAGGCGGCGCTGCCGGCCATGAGGCTGTGCACGACCATGTGCAGGGGCAGCAGCGGGCTTTGCCAGAAATCGCGTCCGCGGGCCTGGGCAAACAGGAAGGCGGTATAGATGGCCACGGTCACAGCCAGCACCAGTCCCGGCAACACCAGCGCACCGGCCAGGCCTTCCCAGCCCATAACGGCGGAGACCAGTTGCAGGGTAAGCAGCGCGCCAAACAACGAGAGTGCATAGCCGCCGCGCACCAGCCAGGAACGCCATTGCGGGCGCAGGATCACATACAGGAAGCGCTTCGGCTGGTCCAGGTCTTTGACCAGGAAAGCCGTCGTGAGCACCAGGAAGAGCAGGCTGATGCCCAGGCCCCACTGAAACTCGACGCCGGTCCAGCTGCCGCCTGTGCGATTGACCAGCAGCAGCCAGGCAACCAGATATGCGCCGGCGGAAATCGCCTTGGTGGTCACGTAGGCCGGTACTTCCCAACCCCAAAGGATGCCTTTGCCAGGGATGTTGTACACCCGTTTGGCATTCTGGCCGGTCAGCACTTCGATATTCTTGGTCGGTGCAAATTCTCCGTTGGAAGCGGCTTCCACCACGGTAGCGTTTTTCTCCAGCAGTTCCTTTACCAGGTCCTCGCCCTGCCAGGCCAGGCGCTCGGTGTGGTGCGCGAAGTGGCCGACGCCGCGGGTTTGCGCGCTCCACAGGTTGCCTTCGGGCTGCTCGGCAGCGCTGGGTGTGAGGGAGAATTCATCCCCATCGATGTAGTACAGGTTGGGAATGGTTGCTTTTTCCGGCTTGCGGACCATCGTCTGGTGACGGGACAGCGTTTGGCTGATCTCCGACTCCGGGTTGTGGATATCGCCGGAAATGATCGCATGCTCAGGGCAGACCACCACGCAGGCAGGCTCGAGGCCGACATCCACACGGTGGGCGCAGTAGTTGCACTTGGCCGCCGTGTGGGTGTCGGGGTCGATGTACAAGGCATCGTAGGGGCAGGCCTGCATGCAGGATTTGCAGCCGATGCAGCGGTTTTTGTCGAAGTCCACGATCCCATCAGGGCGGGTGTACAGGGCCTCTACGGGACAGATCTCCACGCAGGGGGCGTCGGTACAGTGGTTGCAGCGCAGCACGGAAAACACCCGTCGGGTGCTGGGGAAGGTCCCCTTTTCCACCTGCTTGACCCAGGTCCGGAAAACGCCGACAGGAACCTCGTGTTCGCTCTTGCAGGCAGTGGTACAGGCGTGGCATCCTATACATTTCCGGTTATCGATGATAAATCCGTATCTCATTCCGGTTAGTAAGCTGAAATTGTTTTAAGTATTTCGATTGAATTTCGATGCATTATGATCATGCCCCGCTGTTCGAGTTTTTTCAACAGGCGGGATATGACTTCACGGGAAGTATTCAGGTCGGCGGCTATTTGCTGGTGGCTGATGTGCAGGTTGGACGTGCCCATATTGTCCTGCATTTTTTCCAGGTAAAACTCCAGGCGTTCGTCCAGATGCCGGAAGGCAACCTGGTCGAAGGTGATCAAGACATCCTCGATCCGGTCATGCAGGGCTTTCACCACAAAACGCGCCCAGGACCGGTACCGGGTCAGCCAGATCTCCATGTATTCGAGGGGGATCAAAAGGGCTAGGCCGTCCTCGACTGCTACACCCCTGACGGCGCTTAGTTCTGTGCGATCGGCGCAGGCGAGCGAGAGCGCGCAGGCAGAACCGGAACTCAGGGAGTACATGTAAAACTCTCCGCCGTGGCCATCTTCACGGAACACCTTGATATTGCCCTCCAGGACGAATATCATATAATGGAATTGTTGCCCGGCCTGGATAACAGGCTTACCCTCCTCCAGAGAGACGATCTCTCCAATGTCGGCCATTTCCTGCAACAGCGCAGGTTCGAGATTGGGAAAATAGCGTTTCAGCGTACGGGGCAATTCGGGTTTGGTGAATCGAGTCAGCATTGTTTTTTGTCCAAATTTACCACAAATCTTTTGCAAAACAGCAACAACTCCTGCAAGCCGAAGCCACAGGCCGGTTGTTTTGAATTTCTCATGCCGTAAAGATATCCGCCGCTGAAATCATTCACTGTGACATTTGTCACACTGGGGTTATTTATCTAATATTTATACTAAATCCAGAGTACGCACAAAATATTTCGTTCTGAAAAGGGGACTTTGCTTTTATTTTATTTCAATTTCGCGCCGACGGAAAACCCGGCCGGTATTTTACTGTTTGGTGCCGGCAGGAAAGAACTTATCGATGGAAGAACAATACGACTACATTATTATCGGCAGCGGCTTCGGCGGCTCGGTGAGCGCGCTGCGGCTGGCGGAAAAAGGCTACCGGGTGCTGGTGATCGAGAAAGGCAAATGGTACCGGGCACAGGATTTTGCCCGTACGAACTGGCAGTTATCCAAATGGCTCTGGGTTCCTGCCCTGCGCTGGTTCGGGATCATGAAGATCACCATCTTCCGGCACGTGGGCTTTATCTCCGGCACCGGAGTGGGCGGCGGCTCGCTGGTGTATGCCAACACACTGCCAGTGCCCAAACCGGCATTTTTTGAATCGGGCAGCTGGAAGGGCCTGGCCGACTGGCAAAACGAACTGGCCCCGCACTACGATATGGCCCGCCGCATGCTTGGCGCCGCACCCAACCCCCAGCACTTCGATAACGACCACGCCCTGCGCAACCTGGCGCGCGGGATCGGCCAGGAACAGCATTTCGACACCACGCACGTGGCCGTGCATTTCGGCGAGCCCGGCGTCACTACGCCCGACCCCTATTTCGACGGCAAAGGGCCTGAACGAACAGGATGCCACTTCTGCGGCGCCTGCATGACCGGTTGCCGGCACAACGCCAAAAACACCCTCGATAAGAACTACCTCTACCTCGCCCAACAACTGGGCGCGGAGATCCTGGCTGAGCACGAGGTACTGGACGTCGCCCCGCTGGGCAAAGCCGACGGCAGCGAGGGCTACGAAGTAAGCTTCCGATCCTCCACCCGCTGGCTGGGGCGTCGCCGCAAAACTTTGCGCACCCGGGGCGTGGTGTTTGCCGGCGGCGTGCTGGGCACCGTCAACTTGTTGCTCAAACTCAAAAAAACGTCCCTGCCCCGGCTCTCCGACCGGGTCGGCCGCGACGTTCGTACCAACAACGAAAGCCTGATCATGGTCACCCAACTGGACGGCAAGGAAGACCTTTCCAAAGGCGTGGCCATCGGCTCGATTTTGCACCCCGACCCCGACAGCCACCTCGAAGTGTGCCGCTACGGTCCGGGTTCCGGCGCCTGGCGGCCGGTACTGCTACCCTATGTGGAAGGGAGAAATCTCCTCATCCGCCTGGCACGCATAGGCTGGGAGGTGCTGCGCCATCCCGTGGACTGGTGGAAATACCTCTGGGTTAAGGACTGGGCCAAAAGCACCACCATTCTGCTCTTTATGCAAACCCTGGACAGCACCGTCACTTTCACCCGAAGCCGCCTCGGCAGTATGCGCACAGCCGTGGTGGGCGGCGACAAACCC
>CAYVDV010000258.1:0-7930 GCA_964450465.1 uncultured Saprospiraceae bacterium | reverse complement strand
CTATGCCACCGGAAACATAGACTACAACGCACTATCACGCGAAAACCGGAGTATTGGAAATGCCCTGCTGGAGTATTTGCTTCCTGGCGCTTTCCCCGCAGTTGCAAAAAAAACAGTGGATTCAGACCGGCCCCACCTTGTCGCTCCGAAAGCCAGGCCGAAATCAGAAGATAAAATCGATGCGCCCCGCTAAACCGGCGCCATACCCAAGTGTTTGTCCATAAAAAAGCCGTATATGCATCAGGTTTCATTTGATCCTATCCTCGCAGAAGCATACCGCCGGGCAGCCCTCGAAGGCCTCGACATGTATGCCTTTGCCGGTCAAATGGAACGCATCCGGACGGCTATGGCGATTGAGGAGGACTGGTACAAGCAATGGGATCGCCTGGATGATCTCATCGGTGAAGCCCTGGCGGCAGCGGCCGACCCCAAACCTTTCCTGCTCGTTCGAGCGGCCTTTTCCGATGCGCTCGACGAACAACTCGCAGCGTTTGTACTTAAAGACGACGCCAAGGAAACTAACGACAGGCGCCGCTGGTGGAAGGCGTTTTCCGAGGCCAGCTTTCACTGGCGCCCAGCCGTCATGCAGGCGCTCTGCCATGCACCGGCGCTGGAGCAGCGTTTTGGCAAAAACCTGGAACCCTTCCGGCAGTTCATTCGCTGCTTTCTCGACCGGCGCTGGGTGGAAACCCGGACCGTGTTCCACGATCTGGCCGCCGATGAAAATCTGCCGGATGACCAGCGCGGCTACCACAACTACGTATGTGGTCAAATCGATCTGTATTTCCATTACGATTACGAACAGGCCAAAAAAGAATTTGACCTGGCCAAAACACGCCTGGCCGGTCATCCGCTCGCCCTTCATGGCTGGATCGAATATTACCTGAAGGGACCGGAAAAGGAAAAAGATATCGCCCGGGCGCTCAGCCTGGCCGAAGAAGCCCTGGCCCTGGATCCCGATCATGTGCCCAGCATCCTGCAAAAAGCGGACGTCCTGATGGAAAAAGGACAACTTGATGACGCGGAGAGCCTCTACCGTCTGGCCAGCCGAAAACGGCCGGGCAACACCATCTGCCACAGCCGCCTGATCGATCTGTACGGAAAAGCCGAGTGGTTTTCGAAAAAAGAAAAAGAAATTGAGCCGCTCCTGAAGAGCATAACCCAACTGGATCCCCTGACCAACTTCCTTACCCGTACAGATGTCGGTGCAATCTACCAGGCACAGGGGGATGAGTACCGGCTCAAAGCTGAAAATTATCACCGCCAGGCCGTTGAACTATTCCCGGAAGGGATCATGGCCCGGCTAAACCTCGGGTATTTTTACCTCGATATCACCAAACAGTTCGATCAGGCGGAAGCTGTTTTCCAACAAGTCATCGAACTGGCGCCCGAAGCACGGGAAGGCTACCTGGCAATGGCGCGATTGCATGAAACGCAAGACCAATGGGAAATGGCAATGGCTCAGTATGAGCACGTTCGGCAGATCATCCCATCCTGGGAACGCTTTATGCAAACAGCCATCAGTCGCTGCCTCCGACAACTGAACCGTCCCAAAGAATCGGAAACCGCGCTGCTTCGCGCCTGGGCACTCGACCCCTTCGAAGATTCCGGCGCCCTGAATGAGTTGTACGAACTGGCACAACAACTGTATAAAGATCCCGATCTTCCACAACCCGATCAGGCCGTCCTCCTCCTGGAACAAGCCGCTCAGGCCCGCGAAGTCCCGCCCGATACGGCAGCCGGTATAGCCAACCGGCAGGGCCACGCGCTTTTTTATGCCGAGCGCTATGCCGAGGCTTTGCCCTACTACCGCAATGCCGCCAGTCTGGTACCTGCCGAACCCGTCTATTATACCAACCAGTTTGATTGTCTCGAAGCGCTGTACCGCAAAAACCAGGACGAAGCGGACTTTGAAAAAGCACTGGAAGCCCTTAACCAGGCCGCTTCCCTTGCTCCCCGGGATTCTTCCATTCCCAAAAAACGGCGCCAACTGGCCCTTATCCGGCACAACCCGCATCTGGCTGATCTCCCCATACTATACCAGATCCATGTGGAAGTGGGCCAACCCCTCCTTGGACAGATCACGCAGGACTTCCAAACCCTGCTCCCCGAAATGACCGCCCTTACCGATGAACTGCGCCGTCGTATGGGTGAAAAGTTTGCCATCACCTTGCCGGGCCTTCGCTACCGCGACATCAACGCCGAAGCGGGGGTGTATCAGTTCAGACTCTATGAAACGCCCGTGGTGTACGATCACCTGGCAGTTTCCGATGCGAATCCGCCAACCATGTCGGCCGTATTGGAGCAACTGGAGCAGTTTCTTAGCTGGTTTTGCCTCGATCTCTTTGTCAACTACTGGGATGTTGACCGGGAAGTACCGCTGTTGCCCAACGCCGAGCTGGTACATTTTACCCGCGTGGTAATGGCGCTGCTGGCCGAACAAACGCCCCTGCCCCCTCTGCCCGAACTGCATCAGCACTACCGCAACCTGGATGGCATGCGAATGCCGGTTGCAATTGCAGTGGAAAAACTGCGCATGCTGGAAGCCTTGCGCCCCCATTTGCCCGGCGCACAGGAGCACTTCCGGTACGTCCGGCTGGGCGAACAGGAACAGCGCATGCTGAACGCCGGCCTATGCGGCCAGGACAATACCCGGTATCTGGCTTTGCCGCCGGCCTACGCGCAACGCATGCTGGGCGCCGTGATCCGTTTATCGCAGGAAAATACCGGCGAGGCCCTAGCGCTTGTTGCCCCCCAGGATGAACTGCGGCCCTATCTGCGCAGTATCCTGGCCGCCTTGCCCCAGATCCCCGTCCTCAAAGAAACCGAACTGCCCGGGGGGGCTGAACAGCGAATGCTGGCTCCCCTTGTCCTTTCAGAGCAGGACGATGCCCTGTTCCAAAATACCCTGAACCAAATCCAGACTTCGATTTCACCCGATAATATCTCCACTTCATCCTGACAGGTATGCCGAGCCGGTTTGACATCGATATTGAATTGTACGCGATACCAGACGCCACAGCGCCGGATATTGCCGTATTGCAGGCCGAGATCGCACAGGGGCTGGCGGAACTTTGGCCTGCCCTGGGCCTCCCGGCCGAGCCAGTCGTATCGCTGCGCCATAGTCCGGAACCATTTGATCTGTTTGATTTTTCGATCCAGCTCGACGGGCAATGGGTACCTGTACCGGTATATCATCCCGCTCAAAAGGCTGCACCGCTGGCCTTCCGGATCCTGAGCACCCTGTTCCGGCACCGCACCCGGCTGATCACTGATGAACAACTGCGCCAGCTGCGCGCACAATGCCTGGAGACCTCCAAGGTCGCACCTTCCTGGAGCAGCGCCCCGCTTTCGGTGTGGCGTTCCCTGGCCACCCTGCTGTTGCAAAACGGTTTCAGCCTGGAACGCCTGAGCGCTTGTTTTGAGCATTGGCGTCCGGAGAAAAGCGCGGAAGAAGCGTTTGAGACCCTGATCGAAAACCCAGATATACTCGCCCTGCAACTGGTCGTACATCCCGATCTGGCCCAGGCGCAATCCACGACAGACCCAGGCTGGGAAACCCGGTTTCCGGAACTTTACCGCCAGATCTATCAGGATCTCGGCATTCTGTTGCCGGTATTGCAACTGGAAACAGCAGCAGAGCCCGGGGTCCGGAATTTCAGGCTGCGCCTGAATGACTTGTGGCTACCCGTTCTGCCGGGACCCGAACCGGGCGTTGTGTTATACGATAACCCCGCACAGGGCCATTTTTATGCACCAGCCGGTGAAACCTTTCTGGCGGAAAAGCCTCCGGCTGACGATCCGTTCCGGCTACCGGATATGCAAGGCCCCTGGGCATATGTCCTGAGTTGGGTGGAATACTGGGTCAGCGAATGCGGCGCCTGGTTTGTAAATACGGGCATCACCGATGCCCTGATGGATAAACTCGAGGAAACCAACCGTTCGCTTATCATCATGACCAGGGAGCAGTGGCCCAGTCACCGTATCTGCGCCATCCTGCGCGAACTCTTGGGCGAAAAGGTCAGTATCCGCAATCTCCCGGAGATCCTGGATGTACTGCTTCGCATCGACGGACCGGTGAGCATAGACGATACCCGGTATCGGCCCTTTTTTCCGCCGGTGAGCCGGGTGGCCATTGTGCCCCCCGGCACCCTGACCACTATGCTGAGCACGACCCAACTGGCGGGGCAAGTACGGGCCAACCTGAAATACCCGCTGGCGTATCCTTATCTCAAAGCGGGCGTCTTACCCTGCTATGCGTTTGAAGCGGCAATCCTGCGCGATTTCCGCGAGGGATTTTTTCGCGACCAGCAGCCCCGGCCAGACAGTGCATTCCACACCTTATTGCGCAGGGTGTACGAACAAACGCAGGCGGATTTTCCCAAACCCGTGTTTCTGACACCAGGTAGCGCACGGTCTGAAGTCGCCGCCGCCCTGCGACCGTATTTTCCGGGAATCACCGTTCTGAGCCAGGAAGAGATCGCCGCATTCGTCTTACCCGGTGTTAAATCAACCATCACTATATTCTGATCAAACTTCGTATCCGTCTTTTCCGGCATGAGTCGTAAAAACAAACTCCGCAAATTCGCCGAGGTACTCGCGTTTCCCAATGTGTATGAATGTTACAATGTGCAGCAGCCGGCGCTGGTTGGCAGCGGCATGAAGGAAGTGGCCCTGAAAGGCTGCTGGCGCGACAAGCATTTTCAAAATGATTATCCGATCACCCTCGAGCTGGCCTGTGGCGGCGGGGAATACACGGTGGAACTGGCGCAGCAATTTCCGCAGCGCAATTTTATCGGCGTAGATATAAAAGGCAACCGCATCTGGAGAGGCGCCAAAAAAGCACTCGACAGCCAGCTGGCCAACGTCGCCTTCCTGCGCACCCGCATCGAAGTGATCGACCATTTTTTTGCACCGGCCGAAGTGGATGAGATCTGGATCACCTTCCCCGACCCTTTCCCGCGCCCCAGCAAGGAAAACCGCCGCCTGACCTCTCCCTGGTTTCTCGATAAATACCGCCAAATCCTCCGGCCGGGCGGACTGGTGCACCTCAAACACGACGACCCTGACTTTTACCGCTTTACCCTCGACACTATTGCTGCCGACCCTCGTTGTACCCTGTTGTACGCCGACGACGATATTTATGCCAAACCGCTTCCCTATCCCGAACTTGCAATCCAAACGCTGTACGAAAGCAAGCACCTGGGCGAAGGAAAGACGATCAAGTATGTACGGTTTAAGTTGTAGTGATACGAAAAACTTCCAAAAATACGTATCTTGCGCCCCTGTTTCCGCTTACCATCATGGAAAGAACGCCATGCTTCAGCCAGTCCGGATTTACCGGAACGATTTTTGCGACAGCTGGCTAATCCCTCGTAATCATGTTGTGTACTACCGCCATTCCTGATCCTTCGGTTGGGTTTTGACAGTATTATTCATCATCAAAAGACGCCATGTTGAAACAGACACTTACACTTTTCACCCTGCTTTTGCTGACCCTTCCGGTGTTGGCACAAAAAAATGAAAACCTTTTTATCCGCCTTGGAGTCAACGGTGGCGGATCTAAACTGTACCACAATACGCATTTTCAGGCCACGAATCTGGTCGAAGTGTACGAGTTCGTAGAAATCAGCCACAAACCGGCATCCTACACCTGGGCTGATTTTGAAGAAGACTACGGGCTTCGCTCCTCCTATTCCCAACCCCGGTACGGGCTGAACCTTTACGTCGCGCACAAGCTCTTTCCCGTATTCCTGAATATGGACTATATGTCATCGCCGTCCAGCTACCAGAAAATGATGTTCGGCCTGACGCTGGGTCTTGGCAAAGATTTCCGCCCGATCGACTCCGATTTCTTCTTTTCGGCCCATGGCGGGTTCAAACGGGTATTTAAAGATGCCGGATTTGGCTCGGAAACCATCACGTTCAGCACCAGTAAAGAAGCCCGGGACAAACTGGCTACTTTCTACAACCCTGCCAAGCCACTGGGCACACAGTCGGGCAACCTGCTGTCGCTCCGGGTTGGTTGCGGACATGTGCTGGGCGGCGCCGAGCGCTCGGCCGTCGGTTGTGAAATTTTTTACGAACTGGACCTTACCAACGAAACCGTCCGGCAATCGCGCATGACCAATGCCGGGATCAACATTTACTTCCGGTTCGACCTGGCGGACACGTCTTTTTAAGTAGCGCCCGAAATTTTTTTTGCATTTTTTTTAAAAGCCGGGAACCTTTGTACCCCCGGCAGGCGTTTCGCTATTTCACCGGGGTGAAATACGCGTTTTTGCACCCTACTATTAAACCACCCGAAATGGCTACCTTTACTATCATGGCTAACGAACTGACACCAGCCAATTACCAGCAAATCTTTGAGCAGGAATTCTACCCGCTCATGGACGCTGTGTACACGTTCGCGTACCGCCTGACCAATGACGCTACGCGGGCTGAAGACCTGACCCAGGAAACCTACCTGAAGGCATGGCGCTTTATGGGCAGCTATGAAGCCGGCACGAATGCCAAAGCATGGTTGTTCCGTATCTGCCGCAACGCGTTCATCAACGAGTACCGTGCTACCGTGCGCGAGCCGCGGAAGGTGGACTATGAGGATATTGTGGTGTACCACAATGAGGATGATCCCGTGACGCCGGCCTACTTCGGCCTGCACGAGGAAATGGGCGGACGCCTCATTGGCGACGAAGTAACCCGGGCCATCAATTCCCTGTCGCCCGAGTTTCGCGTGGTCGTTCTCCTCGATCTGGAAGATTTCACCTACCAGGAAATCGCGGCATTGGCCCGGATCCCGATCGGTACGGTGCGCTCGCGTCTGCACCGCGCACGCAATATCCTGGCTGAAAAACTCCGGGAATATGCGCAGGGACAAGGCTTTGATGTTGATGGGGACGAGGCAGAAACAAATGCACTCGCAGAAGGCGACTGCCGTTCGCATTTAACCTGATAACAAGGAGGGTTTACCCGGCCAGGCTGCATAGCCCCCGCGGTAAACCCTCTTGCTATAATGCCGAAAAGCCTCTTGGAAATTGCTTTTTTTCATTTTAAATTAACATTTCTTCACCTCACAATCGCTTAGTTTTCACCGGTCTATGTTCTCTTGCAGGCCAGTTTTCGTAAAACTTCCCGTTCATCCGTACACCACCATGCTAAACAGTTTTTATCCTGTCAAACAAATCGTGCGCAATAGCCCGGCAACCGGCTGGCAACCGGAACCGGCCGCACCATTTGTCTGTTTACCAGGAGGGTGTTGGGAGCGGCAGCAAACCGGGCAGCAGAACATCGACACAAACTTTATTTGCAGCATGAAGAACCCGCGTAAATCACCCGGCAATCTGGTCGGCTTTAGCCCAAGAGTAGTGGACAATCTCCAGCAACAACGCGCCGATCTCCCGGTAATTACCGAACCGGATACAGACATTCTTCCCGAAAGCCAGCACTCACCCGAAGAAGAATCTTTCCGCACTTTTCTGCACGCCAGACTACCCAGGCATAAGGCCCCTCAGGCCCTTCGAGAACGAATAAAACAATCCATAAAGAATATGCCTGACTGAGCGTTTTTTATTTCTCCTACCTTTCCATTTTCCTTTTATTGAAAAATATTTGATCGCCGGAAGATTCAGAAGAATCGCTCCGGCGATTTTTATTTCCATCTATTCGGCGCCGGACTTGTGAACTATGAAAACTTTTTTCGTTTTTTGCTCAACCAATTCAAATTTGTTCAATTATGAGCCGGCCCATCACTTTCCTTTGCGTATCCAGCTATTTTAAAGGCAACGATTTTTTGCGCGGTATGAAATCTACCGGCGCAACCGTGTACCTGGTCACTTCCAAAAAACTGGAGGACAAACCCTGGGCACGCGAAGCCCTTGACGATATCTTCTATGTGGAACAAGGGCCGGACAATTACTGGGACATGAACAAT
>CAYVDV010000257.1:0-7940 GCA_964450465.1 uncultured Saprospiraceae bacterium | reverse complement strand
GTACTTGCCATTTCATTATTATCGCGTTCTGTCCTTTTTCAGACAAAATTTCAACAGCCCTAACATCTTAAATTGACCGGATCCGGATTAATTTTATCGGGTAGTTTTTTATTGTAAATCTTAAAACCAGCCCGCCTTTATGAACCGGTTTTCCCCACTGCTCCTGGCGCTTGGCTTGAGCGCCTGTCCCTGCTTTTCCAATCCCCTGTCCAGCACTTTTACCGATTCCATTCCGCCGGCCATCACCTGCCCGCCATCTGTGACGCTTGCTATTTCCGGTACCGGTTGCGATACTGTTTATAACTATTCTGTTACAGCGGAAGACGACCAGCCCGGTGTTATCCTCGCAAAAGTAAGCGGCATCAGTTCCGGCCAGCCGTTTCCGATAGGCCTCACGGTCAACCTTTATTTGGCGGTGGATGCCGCCGGGAATACGGCCAGTTGCTCCTTTTCAGTGCAGGTTGACCCGCCACCAGCATCCGGATTTTCCTGTAAAGACACCGCGGTGCTGGCGCTTGACAATGCCTGTACGCGAAAAATGGCCGGTGAAGACGCGCTGTTAGCGCCGTTCCCTTGTCCGGCCGGCTTTATTTTGGAAGTTGACCGGGTAGCGCCGTTCGGGAACGGTCCCTGGGAGCCCGCTGAATTTACGGCAAGCGACCTTGGGAAAACCTACTCGATGCGCGCAAAGCACCGTATTTCCGGGAACTCCTGCTGGGGTAGAGTCAAACTGGTGGACAGCCTGCCGCCGGTGCTCAGTTGCCCGCAAATCGAAATTTCCTGCGCAGTGCCCACTGCACACCTCGAGCCGGGTTTCCTGCAGGACAGTCTGGGTATCGCGGCCGGGCGACCTTTGGTTTCGGAAAATTGCCCAGGCGCCAATCTGACCGAAACCTTTGCCGACCAACTCTTCAACCTGCCCTGCGACTCTCCGGGAAATGTCACCGGCTACATACGCCGCACCTGGACGGTGCTCGATGCGTCCGGCAACCTCGGCTCCTGCGTGCAAACCATCAACCGCATCCGTTCGGTGGATAACGTGGTTTACCCGCCTGACCTTGCGGTTTCCTGCGCCGACCCGAATACGGCTATCCAATTCACCGGCGGACCATCAGCGCCCGCAGGCAGCCGGCTGTACAGCTTGCTGACGGCCCCGTTTTGCGAAATCGATGCGTTTTACGACGATTCCATCGAACTGCTTTGCGGAGGCAGCTACCGCATTCACCGCAGCTGGACGGTGCGCGACGCTTGTCGCCCGATCGGCCCCGGCAACCCCGTCAGCGGTGTGCAGCGGATCGATGTGCTGGACCTGGACGGGCCGGTATTTCAGTGTCCGGGCGATACGGTGCTGCTTGTTCCGACCGATTCCTGCGTCGCTGCGGTTGACTTGCCGGATTTGATCGTCTCCGACTTTTGTTCGACCGTGGAGACTGTGACGGCCTTTTGGACCGTGGACGGGTTGACGCACAACCTCGTGGGCACGCTGGGCGATTTTTCCGGAAACGATCCGGCGAGTTCCGATACGCTCGCTGTGCTGGGCAGCGTGCCGGATTTCCCTGTAGGATTGATCAGCCTGTTGTATATCGCCACAGATACTTGTGGTAATGAAGCCTCCTGCGAAATTGCCCTGCAAGTGTGGGACGGCCAGCCGCCCCTTGTGGTGTGCGACAGCTTCCTGACCATCCTGCTCGATACGGCGGGGCAGGCTGTTTTACCGGCCGGATTACCGGCGGCGGGCTCTTCAGATGCCTGCACGCCGCTTGCTTTCAAGATACGCCGCAACCAGGGAAGTGCCTGCGGGCCCGCTGTGCCGCAGTTTGAGGACCAGCTGGCGTTTTGCTGCGCCGAGGCGGGCGACACCCTGCCGGTCTCGGTCCGGGTTTACGACTTGCCGCTGCCGCCCGGCGCTGTCGCCGATACGTTTGCGACAGGTCAATTCAGTACCTGTGCCCTGAACGTGCTGGTCGTGGATACGCTGGGGCTGGTCTGTACTGCGCCGGCAGATGTCAGTGTGGATTGCGACGACTTTGACCCGGACCTGACGGCGTACGGCTTTCCTGCGATTTCCTGCCGGGCCGACTCGCTGGCGGAATGGAGGGATTATACCCAGTTTGATTCCGCTTGTTCGCGGGGAACGATCGCGCGGGTTTTTCAAGTGTTTGATAAAGCCGGCGGACAAAGCGGCAGCTGTGTGCAGCAGATCGAACTCAGCAGCACGCAGGACTATTTTATCCGCTTCCCCGACGACGTAATCGCCACCACCTGCGACCCGGACGGCTCTTATGGTTCGCCAACATTTTTCGGAACCAATTGTGAGGATATGGTGGCGGCGTTTACCGATGAAATTTTTGATATCGTGCCGGATGCCTGCTACAAAATCGAACGCAGCTGGACGATCACAAATGCCTGTACTTACGATACTGCCGTGGCACTGACCGATGTTCCCAACCCGAATCCCAACACTGTCGTAAACCACCCCAGCAACCTGTCCGGCCCGGTCGTTTCAGCACCGGGGACAACAGGACCCTGGGCGCCTTCGCTGGTTAAAATTACGCCAACTGAGCAAGCAACGGATTACAGCATGTTCTGGGCCGCCGATGCAAACGGATACCGCTATAAGCAGATAATAAAAATTATTGATGTGCAAAAACCATTGTTCAGCAATTGCACAAACGGTACGGTGACGATTCCGGACAGTACGACGAACGACCCCCAGTTTTGGCATGAATCGTACTGGTACAATTTGAACACCGGTACAGCGGATCTTTGCGAAGGCCCGGTCGATTTATGCGTCACCGCCACCGATCTGTGTGCAGGCGCAGATGTGCAGGTCCGCTATCTGTTGTTTTTAGACCTGGACAACGACGGCCAGCAGGAAACGGTGGTTTCAAGCACTAAACTCCCCGGATACAACAACGTACAATTCGGCAACGCAATGAATCCCAACTACACCGGCGGGCAATCCCGCTCCTTCGATGAGCGACCGGTGCCGGCCAACCAGAAGTACGGATTTACCCTGCAAACCATTACCCAGGGCAATCAAAAAACAGCCTGCGTGCGCTGGAACACCCTGCAGAATCCCCTGGCCTATACGATACCCCAATTACCCCAGGGAGAACACCGAATCAAGTGGATTGTGGCGGACAAGTGTGGAAACGAGACCATCTGTGAGCAGAATATTTCCATTACAGACCAGAGCGGCGCCTGCGGAATTCCGCAGATTACGGTTTCCGGACAAATTCGCACGGAAAACGGGGCCGGCATTGCCGACGTTGACGTACAGGTCGATGTTACGCCGCTGTCGCAAACGCCGTACACCCTGCATAAACCAACGGATTCCCTGGGTATCTATTCCTTTCCGGTCGGCGCCAAGGACGCCTATGTCCTTACACCCCGGCGCAACGACAATCCACTGAACGGGGTATCTACATTCGACCTGCTGCTGATCAACAAACACGTTCTTGGACTACAGCCCTTGAGCAGCCCCTACCGCATCATCGCCGCCGACGCAAACGGTTCCCGTTCGGTCTCCACCTTCGATATCATCGAACTGCGCAAGCTGATCCTGGGTATTTACACGGAGTTGCCGTCCAGTCCGTCCTGGCGCTTTATCGATGCCGATTACGTTTTCCCCAACATCGCCAATCCTTTTCAGACCGTTTTTCCGGAGATAAAAACCGCATTTGCGCCGCATCCGACGGACCCCGTGCACCATTTTACCGGGGTAAAAATCGGCGATGTGGACGGTAATGCGGCGGTGAATAAGCCCGACGCAGGTCCGCAGGATCGCACAAGTGAAACGCTGTTTCTCGACCTGGCAGACCGGGCGTTTCAGGCGGGTGAAATTCTGGACGTACCCTTGGCGGTCGCCGAACCTGTCGCCGGCTTCCAGTTCGGTCTGGCGTTTCCGGGCCTGGAACTGCTTCGTATCAACCCGGGCCCGGGCATGCGCACGGAGCACTTTGCGGTTTTTCCCGATGAAAGCCTGCTCACCGCCAGCTGGGCGGAAGGGGGGCAGGCCAATTGGCAGCTGCGATTCCGGGCAAAACACTCCGGACGGCTGAGCGACCTGCTGCAACTGAGTTCGGTGAAAACCCGGCCCGAGGCCTACCGGGATTCCGACGGCGGGCAGTACGAACTACTCCGCCTTGCCTTGCGTTTTGACGGCCAAACGGTTAAACAACAGGGAATCGAGTTGTTTCAAAACCAGCCGAATCCGTTTAGCGGCAGCACGGTCCTCGGCTTTTATTTGCCGGAGGCGGAAACCGCCACACTTCGGGTCGTCGACGGTGTGGGGCGGGTGTGGTTTTCCCGGACGTCGAATTTTAGCGCAGGCCTGCATTCCCTGACTTTGGAAAAGGAATTTTCCGGCGCCGGCCCGGGGGTTTACTTTTATTCGCTGGAAACAAGCGGTGTGCGGCTGATGCGAAGGATGGTGTTGTTGCGGTAGAATACCTCCCATAGCCATCGACTTAAAGAATTTAAGTACCTGGACCGAATTAATTGATAAAATCCACTTTGGTCTTTTGCCGCAATACTGCGTTATTTTTTTCAGCCGTAGCGCTGCTATGCCCTCAAAAAATGCCTTGTCTTGCCTCAAAATCCCTGCGTTTATTTTATCAATTAATTCAGTCCAGGTACTTAGTATTGACCGCATTGCAACCACAATTTGAACTTATAGTCCCCTTCCATCCTCTTCCCGGGCAATAACTTTGATCCACGATCCCGACGGAATGTGGTTTGTAAAAAAAGTGCCGGTGCTCCCATTGCCGGAGTGCCTTCAGGACACGCCGAATCAGGCACAGAGGCGTTCTTTTGCAAAGGACTTTACGTCTTTTATTAATTTTATAAAACCGGTTCATCCAACCATGAAGAGGGGACTTGCTGTACTCATACTTGGCTTTTTCGGACTACTGCCCTGCAGGGCGCAAAATCCTTTGGAACAAAATCCTGCCGCACCGAATGTCATCATCATACTCGCGGACGACCTGGGCTATCAGGATGTAGGCTTTAACGGTTGCCCCGATATTCCCACGCCGCATATCGACAGGATCGCATCGGAGGGGGTTAAGTTTACGAGTGCTTATGTGAGCTACCCTGTTTGCGGCCCGAGCAGAGCCGGATTGATAACGGGAAGATACCAGGACCGGTTTGGCTTTGGCCGCAATCCGCTGTTTGCGCCGAATGACCCGGAGATGGGACTGCCGCAAACGGAGGAGACGCTGGCAGAGGTTTTGGGAAAGGCCAATTACAAATCGATTGCCCTTGGGAAATGGCATCTGGGAGCACATCCGTCCTTGCGCCCATTAAACAGAGGCTTCGATGAATTTTTCGGATTTCTAAGCGGAGGGCACAGCTATTTTCCCGAATTATGGACCCTGGAGGATGAATACGAGGTTAAAGCGCAGTTTGATGCCTATCACACAAAATTGCTGCGCAATGATTCGCGGGTGGAAGAAAAAGAGTACCTGACCGACGCCCTTTCCCGCGAAGCCGTGAATTACATGGAGCAGTACAAGGACCAGCCCTTTTTCATGTACCTGGCGTACAATGCGCCCCACAGTCCGTTACAGGCCACAGAAAAATATCTCAGCAGGTTCGATACCATAAAAGATCCGAAACGCAAAACCTATGCTGCCATGGTCAGCGCCATGGATGACGGGGTGGGCAGAATCCTGGACAAGCTGACGGAGCTGCATATCGCTGATAACACGATAATTTTTTTCTTGTCCGACAATGGCGGTCCGGAACAAACGAATGGCTCGGATAATGGCGTGCTAAGAGGGGGCAAGGGAGATCTGTTTGAAGGCGGCGTCCGGGTTCCTTTTGCCATGCGATGGCCGGCGAAAATCCGGAAGGGCATGGTGTATAACGGCTCCGTTATTTCCCTGGACATCTTCGCCACCACAATCGCGCAGGCGCAACAGTCGCTTGCAACAAAACACCAGCTGGACGGCGTTGAT
The DNA here is from genome assembly GCA_964450465.1 of uncultured Saprospiraceae bacterium. GTDB lineage: Bacteria > Bacteroidota > Bacteroidia > Chitinophagales > Saprospiraceae > M3007. The sequence continues at coordinate 1,977 of CAYVDV010000257.1, read as the reverse complement.
TTGATGCCCTACATTTTGGGCGACCGCTCCGATTCGCCGCATGCATTTCTGTTTTGGCGAAAATTTGATACCCGGAATTACGCGGCCCGGAATGCGGCAGGAGATAAAATCATTGGATTGAACGATATGATCAGCTTGTTTAATCTTGTAGAAAACATCGGGGAAGACAGCGCGCTGAAGATAAAGGACAGCCTGCGCTCCCAGGACCTGAATAAAGCCTATGGCGATTGGGAATCGCAAATGCTCGACCCGATATTCCTGGGCTTGAATTCCGACAAACTATATTCGCAGGAACATCCAAACCGATTTAAAAGACCGGAGTAAATCAAATTCGCATATTCATGAAAAATTTCACGCTACTTATTTACCTCCTTTATTGCGCAGGCTTGTTTTCCTGTAAAAATGCCCCAAAGCAGGCCTCCGATACCACTTCGGGTGAAGTACGCAAACCCAATATTGTCATCATTTACATGGATGATTTGGGCTATGGCGATGTGGGCGCTTATGGCGCCACTGAAATAAAAACGCCGAACATGGATTATCTGGCAAATGGCGGTTTGAAATTCACGAACGGCTACGCCAGCTCTGCCACTTGTACGCCGAGCCGGTATGCCCTGCTTACGGGGATCTATCCCTGGCGCAATGAAAATGCCAAAATACTGCCCGGCACGGCGCCGCTTCTCATCGATACCACCCTGGCCACCCTGCCCAAAATGCTCCGGTCCAAAGGGTATCGCACCGGCATTGTCGGGAAGTGGCACTTAGGCCTGGGAACCGGCAATGTTGACTGGAATACCCGGATTTCTCCCGGACCCAATGAAGTCGGATTTGATTACAGCTATATCATGGCGGCGACGCAGGACAGGGTTCCAACCGTTTACATCAAGGACGGTCATGTAGATAATCTGGATCCCAAAGACCCGATAGCGATCAGCTACGAACACAATTTTGACGGCGAGCCAACCGGAAAAGACAATCCGGAGCTGTTGAAAATGAAATGGCATCACGGCCATAATAATTCTATTGTGAACGGGATTCCGCGCATCGGATTTATGAAAGGCGGCGAATCGGCAAAATGGAAGGATGAAGATATGGCGGACCGGTTTTTAGCAGAGGCGAAAGAGTATGTAAAAGAAAACAAGGACAAGCCTTTTTTCCTGTACTATGCCATGCAACAACCCCACGTACCCCGAACGCCAAATCCGAGATTCGCAGGCTCTTCCGGCTTGGGGCCCAGAGGCGATGTCATTGTTGAGGCGGATTGGTGCGTGGGCGAATTTATCAAAACGCTTAAGGAAGAAGGCCTGTTAGCCAATACGCTGATCCTGTTCACAAGCGACAACGGGCCGGTGTTAAATGACGGATATTATGACGATGCCGTTGAAAAACTAGGGAAGCACAAGCCTGCCGGCCCTTTGCGGGGAGGAAAGTACAGTTTGTTCGAGGCGGGAACGCGGGTTCCGTTCATCGCCTTCTGGCAAGGGGTGATCCAACCGGGAACCTCAGATGCTTTAGTCTCGCAGATCGACTTTTTCAATTCCCTCGCTGCTCTGGTCGGCAGTGATATGAAGGCCCCCGACAGTCAAAACCTGGCGGATGTTTTTCTCGGGAAAAGCAATACCGGGCGCAGCAATTTAATTGTAGAGGCCACCAGCAGAACAGCCTTGCGAGAAGGGGATTGGATCATGATACCGCCGTACAAGGGACCCGCCAAAAATAACGAGGTAAATATCGAAACCGGGTCGGCGCCCGTTTTCCAGCTGTACAACCTGAAGTCGGATATCGGGCAACAGGAAAATCTTGCCGGGACGCACCCGGAGCAATTAAATCAAATGATCGAGGTATTTGAATCCATCAGAGGGAAGGACTATGGCAAAATAAAACAACTGGAGTTGAAATAAACCATTTGCATCAATGCTTCCAAACAGCCGGGTATAGTTCCTGACGATTTTACATTGCAATAATGAACGAATGAAA
>CAYVDV010000256.1:0-7960 GCA_964450465.1 uncultured Saprospiraceae bacterium | reverse complement strand
CCGTTGCTTTCTCCAGATCATCTTTGCGGGCAAAAATCTCCGACAAAGCGATCAGGGTATTCATATCGTTGGGATCCAGGCTTTCGGCTTTCTGGAAGTAGGGCAATGAAAGGTCAAACAAGGCCATAACCTCGTTTTTCAGCTTTTCATATTTTTTAATCCCCGCGGAGCTGAAGTCTTCCGGCAGTGCATTCAGTTCCTGGGTGCGAATAGCCGCTTTGTTGTAGTACAGAGCGCCCAATGCATAAGCGGCATCCACACTTTTAGGGTCTTTAGTTGTAGCCTCCTCGTAGTATTTCTTGGCGGAGTCAAAGTATTCCACAGCCTTCGCATCGTTTTTTCCTTGCAGCTCACGCTGGTACAGGTTGTCGTAAACACTACCAAGTGTTACATACAGGCTAATGTTACCGGGTTCCTGCTCGATGGCTTGCTTGAGCCGGTCCACCAGCTCGTCAAGTTTGCCTTTTTTCAGATAGGAGTTGATTTCTGCAAACAACAGCCCGGAATCAGTGGGGAACTTTTTACGGCCTTCGCCCAGTACTTTTTCCGCCCCGGCTTCGTCGCCTGCTTCCACTTTGAGGTTGTATAAGCCTTCATAGACGGCCGGTTTATCGGTCCCTCTCTTGTACAGATCTTCGTAATATTTTTGTGCGTCAGCATTCCGTTCGGCCAATTGGGCGGCAAGAGCGGTGATGTACTCCTGGTTGTCGTATTGCTCCTTGTCATCCAGCAGGCTTTTTTGCCCATTGCTGCTGAGCGTTTCGTGGCTTTTCAGCGCCGCCTCAAAGGAAAGGAAGGCTTTGTCATATTCCTTGGCTTCATATTTTGTCACACCGATATTGATCAGGTGCCCCTGTAATTCGCCAATGCCTTTTAGCGCATCGCTCTTCTCGTATTTTTTAGTTGTAAGTTCATAACCCTTCTGGTAGGCATTGAAGGCAATCAAAGCGTCGTTATCGCCACTCAGTTTTGCATTTGGGTCTATCATGCGCTTGGCCATATCGCGTTGCAGGAACGTATTGTAGATATCACCCTGGGTAATCCATGCAGATGAGCTGGCTTGTATTTCGGCATCTTCCAGCGCTTTGTTAATTTTGGTTTTAGCTTCATCCAGTTTGCCGCTGTTGTTTGCAGGATCAATATTATAACTGGTGAGTGCGCGGCCTGCCTGCTTGGCCAATTTGGCGGCATCCTCCTGAGCTTGGGTATAGGTAACCATCGTCAGGATGCTGAACAGCAAGAGAAACGATTTTTTCATTATTGCTACTTATTTAGTTTATATGTAATGGCGCCCTTAGGACGCAAAAATTTCGGTTTAATTTCTAATAAAAAGTTAATCAGCCAAACTTATTCCGCCACCCCTTCATTCCCTTCAATATTTCCTTCTTCTTCCTGAACCTCTTCCTGAGCAGCTTTCACGACGGTCACGTCTGCTATTTCATCGGTGTTGCTCAGCCGGATCACTTTTACACCTTGGGTGGCGCGGCCCATGACCCGCATTTCGTTGGCCGGGGTGCGGATCGTAACGCCGTTGGTCGTCGTAACCATCAGATCATCTTCATCGGTCACTGATTTAATGGCAACCAGGGAGCCCGTTTTGCCTGTAACTTGCATGGTTTTTACCCCTTTGCCACCACGGCCCTGTGTCGGGTACTCGTCGAGCGCGGAACGTTTGCCCATGCCCTTTTCCGAAATTACAAGTATAGTGGCCGTTGGATCGTCGCGATCAACACAGACCATGCCCACTACCCGGTCGCTGCCTTCCGCCACCTGAATACCGCGTACGCCGGCTGTGGTGCGGCCCATGGGGCGCACATCCTTTTCATTAAACCGGATAGCGCGTCCCGAACGCACCGCCAAAATGATCTCGTTGTTGCCGTTGGTAAGTTTAGCCTCGATCAGGGCATCGCCTTCGTTGATCTCGATGGCATTGATGCCGCCTTGCCGCGGACGCGAATACGCCTCCAGCAGGGTTTTCTTGATCTGCCCGCGTTGTGTGCAGAAAATAATGTAGTGTTGGTTGATAAACTCCTCGTCGTCAAGTTTTTTCACAATGATATAGGCGCGTACCTTGTCCTCCTTGGGAATATTGAGGAGGTTCTGAATAACGCGTCCTGCCGTAGCTTTGGCGCCTTCCGGAATCTCATACACTTTCAGCCAGAAGCAACGGCCGCTTTCTGTAAAGAGCAAAATAGTTTGGTGGTTGGTTGCCACGAACATGTGCTCCAGAAAGTCTTCGTCGCGGGTGCGAACACCCTGCGCGCCCCGTCCGCCGCGACCCTGTGCGCGGTATTCCGTTATCGGGGTGCGTTTGATGTAGCCGGCATGGCTGATAGTGATCACCACTTCTTCGTCCTCAATCAGATCTTCGATACTGATATCGGCCTCGTCAATTTCGATGGCCGTACGCCGTGCATCGCCGAAGCGCTCCACAATTTGCTGGGTCTCTTCTTTGATGATCCCCCGTTGCAGGCCCTCATCGGCGAGGATGGCTTTTAATTCGGCAATTTTGCGCTGCAAGTCTTCGTATTCGGCGCGTACTTTATCGCGCTCCAGACCGGTCAGTTGTTGCAGACGCATAGCCAGAATAGCGCGGGCCTGAATCTCCGTCAGACCGAAACGCTCCATCAGGCCTTCGCGGGCCTGTTCAGCATCCTTGGATGCCCGGATCAGCGCGATCACCTCATCGAGGTGATCCAGCGCGATCAGTAATCCTTCCAGAATATGCGCCCGCTCTTCTGCTTTGCGCAGTTCAAATGCCGTGCGCCGTACGATTACCTCCAGGCGGAATTTTATGAACTCATCGATCTGGTCTTTCAGGTTGAGGGTGCGCGGCCGGCCATTTACGAGGGCAATATTGTTGATGCCGTAGCTGGTCTGCAAAGGGGTCAACTTGAACAACTGGCTCAGGATCACGTTGGCCGCTGCATCGCGTTTGATCTCTATGACAATGCGAACACCCTCCCGGTTCGATTCATCGCGGACATCGGAGATGCCCAATACGCGCTTCTCATTGACCAGTTCGGCAATCTTGGAGATCAAAATAGCCTTGTTGACCTGATAGGGTATCTCCGTTACGATGATCGATTCCCTGCCTTTTTCATCGGTTTCAATCTCTGTTTTCGCGCGCACGACCACCCGCCCGCGCCCAGTCCGGAAGCCTTCCCGCACACCGGACAGGCCATGGATGATACCGCCGGTCGGAAAATCGGGCGCCTGCACATGTTGCATCAGCTCTTCTACATCGATTTCCGGATTGTCCACTGCGGCAGTAATGGCTGCACACACCTCCACGAGGTTGTGGGGCAACATGTTGGTAGCCATACCAACCGCAATCCCGCTGGCGCCGTTCACGAGCAGGTTGGGAAATTTGGTCGGCATCACAGTCGGCTCTTCCAGGGAATCGTCGAAATTGAGTTGAAAATCAACGGTATCCTTGTCTATATCCCCCAAAATTTCATCTGCCACCCGGCGCAGCCGGGCTTCGGTGTATCGCATGGCAGCCGGGCTGTCGCCATCCATCGAACCAAAGTTGCCCTGTCCGTCCACCAGAGGATAGCGCAGGCTCCAATCCTGGGCCATACGCACCATGGTGTCATAAACGGAACTATCGCCGTGGGGGTGGTACTTACCCAGCACTTCCCCTACGATACGGGCAGATTTCTTGTACGGTTTATTGTAGGTTACGCCCAGGTCCAGCATGCCGTATAAAACGCGCCGGTGCACAGGTTTTAAACCATCGCGAACATCAGGAAGCGCACGACTCACGATCACCGACATGGAATAGTCGATGTACGCGGTTTTTAGTTCGTCCTCAATGTTGATGGAAACAATCCTCGAATCCATGCTAAAATTTTACAGGTTACAAATTCCGGTTGCTGCAGCCGGGAGCCGTTTGCAGACAGGCAGGATTTTCACATAAAAACGGCGCCTTGAACCGGTGCGCGAAGGTACGAAAATTACCGGTTTTTAACCCCATATCCATACGATTGGAAAAACTTTAATTGATCGCGGACAAGGCAACAAAACCATATCCTGCAGAGTTAATACCTTGTTGGGAAAGGCGGGTCGTTCTGACCCGCCTTCTTTAATTTTGGCCCATCAAATAATAGGAATTATGCTGTATAAACGCGCTGTTTTATTACTGCCCACCATGGTATTTTTAGCCCTTGCCGGCGTGCTTTCAGCACAAGCGAGTCAACGCAAGTGGTGGGTGGAGTTTACAGATAAGGCAGGGACACCGTTTTGCACTTGCCGCCCTTCCGAATTTCTTTCCGCCCGGGCGCTGGAGCGCCGCGCCCGGGCGAACATCCCGGTAACAGAAACAGACTTGCCGGTCAACCCAGCATATCTCCGGGCGCTCACGGACCGGGGCGCGCGCCTGCACAACCGGTCCCGTTGGCTCAACGCAGCCACGATCATTGCCGATTCAACTACCGCCCTCCATCTGCGTTCCTTGCCCTTTGTACGGAAGGTTGTTTACCTGGGTCCGGATATCACTATAAAAAATCCTCCTGACCGACCGGCAAAAACGCGAAAACCGCTGAAGCAAATACCGGAAATCCCGGGTGTGGATAACGTGTATGGCTATGCGGCCCTCCAAAACAGCCAACTCGGTTTGCCAGCCCTGCACGCCGCTGGCCATCGGGGAAAAGGAATATGGATAGCTGTCATGGATGGCGGATTCGCCAATGTGGACACCATGCCTTTTTTCGACAGCCTTGCCCTGCAGGGCAGACTGTTTCCCGGATGGGATTTTGTAGAACGCGACGGCGCCGTCTATGAAAGTGCGCAACACGGGACTTCCGTGCTCTCTGTTATGGGAGCCGACCTGCCCGGTTTTTTTGTCGGGACGGCTCCCGATGCAACCTATTTCTTGCTTAAAACCGAAGACACCGGCGGTGAATACCCGGTGGAAGAGGCGAACTGGATTGCCGGGGCGGAGTGGGCTGACAGCATCGGTGTGGATATCGTCAATGCTTCGTTAGGCTACACGGTTTTTAATGATACCACCCTGGGTCATTGGTATTACGAACTGAATGGGCATACCGCCATCGGATCGCGCGGTGCCGCAATTGCAGCCTCCACCGGCATGATTATCTGTAACAGCGCGGGCAATTCCGGCGATGAACCCTGGAAACACCTCGGCGTGCCGGCCGATGCACCGGGTGTTTTGGCTGTCGGAGCCGTAACACACGATGGCCGCTATGCCAAATTCAGTTCAACAGGCCCCACCGCAGACGGGCGAATAAAGCCGGATCTGGTAGCGCCGGGAGACGGCGTGGTCGTTGCCGGTGAATACGGTACACAACTCGGACTTTCCAGTGGCACTTCCCTGGCTTCTCCGATGCTTGCCGGCGCCATCGCCAGCCTTTGGAGTGCGTTTCCCGGCAAAACCGCTCTGGAAATCACCGGGGCTTTGTATCAATCCGCCGATCAATCCGCAAATCCGGATAATCTGCGGGGCTATGGATTACCCGACCTTACGAGGGCCTGGCTGACATTGGGGGGGTATCTGTCGGAGGATACACCCAACAACGCCGGAGCAGGGCTCTTTTCATTCGACCGCAGGGCAGGGAATCTTTCCTTTTTGTTATTCAAATCCTTTGATGAGCCACCTGTAGAAGTGGCGCTGCGCGACATCCTGGGCAGAACAGTCCTTCCAGCGGATTACACATGGTCTTCCGCCACTTTGTCCGGCCTCACATTCCCGAATGCCTACTCCCTGCCTCCCGGCTATTACGAGGTTCTGATCCGGACTACCAGCGGGGTGACACGGCTTGCCGGCCTTGCGTGGCATTAAAGTCGTTGAAAAGTCCTGTTTTCCCTCCATTCCATCCTGTTGTATTCGGCCCGAAGCAGGTGACCTTTGTGCCGTTGTATAAGATCATTCGGTAACGTGACGGATATCCTTGATTTTTTTTGGAGCTGTCCTGCTATTTGCGCGTAATTAAAGTTCATTTTTATGGAAAATATCACATATTCAATGCCAAGGATCGGCGACATGGCGCCCGACTTTGAGGCCATGACCACTATTGGCAAATTAAAATTCTCCGATTTCATCAAGGGAAAGTGGACCATCCTGTTTTCACACCCGGCGGATTTCACGCCGGTATGCACGACGGAATTGTCCGGCTTCGCCCAGGAAAAAGCCTTTTTTGAGCAACACAACACCAACCTGATCGGGTTGAGCATCGACAGCATTCACTCTCATATCGCGTGGGTAAACAATGTTCGGGAAAAAACCGGCGTGCGCTTCCATTTCCCGATCATTGCCGACATCGATATGAAGGTCGCCAAACTGTACGGGATGCTGCAACCGGGCGAAAGTGAAACCGCCGCTGTACGGGCGGTATTTTTTATCGATCCCAACGGAAAGATCAGGCTTATCATGTACTACCCGCTGAATGTGGGCCGAAACATGGAAGAGATCAAACGTGTACTGGAAGCAATGCAAACTGCAGACGAATACAAATGCGCTTTGCCGCTGAACTGGAAAAAAGGCGAGAAAGTGATTGTTCCGCCACCTAAAACGATGCACGAACTGGAAGAGCGTTTGGCTTCAAACCTCGAAATGGTCGATTTTTACCTAGCCAAGAAGACTCTGGCGTAGCTTAGGAAACTAATAAAACCAACAAGGGAGCTTGTTCCTGTCACTGTTCCGGTAATTCGGAAAGGGCAGGGGCAGGCTCTTTTTTTTAAAACTAAACCTTCCAAAAATGAGGTACTTCAGAATAGTACTTGCCATCGCAGTGAGCCTGTTCTTCACACAAAGCTGTCAGAAGGACGAGCAGGGCTGCGCAGAAAAAATCAATTACCTGAAAATCAACGAACTGCAGGTTGTCGGCAGCCACAACAGCTATCGCCAGAAAACAGATTTCGCAATCCTGCAATTCATGTACGAACACCCCGAAATGTTGCCGGAAGGCTTCAGCCCCGATGATTGGGATTACGACCAGGTACCCCTCGAAAGCCAACTGGACGATTATGGCATGCGCAGCCTCGAACTTGACGTGTATTACGACCCGGACGGCGGAATGTTTTACAACAGGATGGGCCTTGCCGTTATCGGCATGTCACCGGAATCCGGCGAGCCTGCCTTACTGGAACCGGGACTGAAAGTGCTGCACTTCCCCGACCTAGACTTTAACAGCCATTTTCTCACGTTTAAGGATGCGCTGAAAGCGGTCAAGGCTTGGTCAGAAAAGCATTATGACCACGTGCCCATTGTCATCCAGATCGAACCAAAGACAGAGGATCTGTTCCAGTTTTTAGGCCCTCCCTTCACCAGTGCCCTTTCTTTTGATAAAACAGCACTGGAAACAATCGATCAGGAAATTAAAGATGTATTTGGCGCAAACCTCGATCAGGTGCTTACCCCGGATAAAGTTCGGAAAGATCACCTGAACCTGAACGAGGCGATCCGAAACAATGGTTGGCCGGAACTGATACTTGCCAGAGGCAAAGTGCTGTTTGTCATGGATGCAACCCAGACGCAACGGACTGATTATCTGGACGGGCACCCCTCCTTGAAAAATCGGGCGATGTTCGTCTTTAGCGAACCAGGTAACCCGGAAACCGCATTCCTGAAGTATGAAGATCCACGCAATTTTGAGCAGGAAATTCAGCAGTATGTCCTGGAGGGTTACATGATCCGTACCCGCGCAGATGCAGATACAAAAGAAGCCAGAAGTGGGGATATTACGCGCAGAGAGGCCGCATTTAGAAGCGGAGCTCAAATCGTTTCTACCGATTATTACCGGCCTGATTACCGGGGCGGCGGCCAGGCGGGCTGGACAACCTATTCCGTGGAGTTGCCCGGTGCATTTGCCGCAAGGCCTAATCCGGTCAATGCCAAGGCGGACGCTTTGACTTGCCCGGTTTTGGAAAAATAAAAAGAGTTATTGAATGATGAATGATGAATGATGAATGATGAATGATGAATGATGAATGGTTCACC
>CAYVDV010000255.1:0-7961 GCA_964450465.1 uncultured Saprospiraceae bacterium | reverse complement strand
ATGAGTTCGTGCTGAACCGCGGCTTCGAAAAATGCCTCACCTTATATCCGAAGCCCGTCTGGGATGAGATCACCGCAAAACTCAGCCGTCTCAACCGTTTCAACGACCGCAACCGCATGTTCTTCCGCTCCTTTTACCTCGGCGCCGCGCCGGTGGTAACGGACAGCGCTGATCGTATTTTACTGCAAAAACCTTTGATGGACTACGCCAGCCTGAACTCGGAAGCCATACTTATCGCCATGGACGATCGCATCGAGATCTGGTCGCCTGAGCATTACGAGGCTATGCTCAGCATCGATCCGAACCAGTTTGCCGATCTGGCCAACGACGTAATGGGCGGCGGCGAAGAAGGAGTAGGGGAGGGGGACTTTTAAAACGCAAAACACAAAACACATAAATGTATCATGCACCTGTTCTCCTTTCCGAATCGCTCGACGCTCTCCGGCTCCGTACGGACGGGGTGTATGTGGATGCGACTTTCGGCGGCGGCGGGCATGCTGCAGCAATATTAGACCAGCTGGGCGACAAAGGTCGCCTCTATGCTTTCGATCAGGATGAAGATGCCCGGGCAAACGCTATGAACAAACCTTTTGCCGGTCATGCGGGCTTCCAGTTCATCCATTCGAATTTTCGCTTTTTGAAACGGCAGTTGCGCGCCGGCGGCGTGCGTACCGGCACGGTTGACGGTATCCTGGCCGACCTGGGTGTCAGCAGTTACCAGCTCGATACGCCCGAACGCGGATTCAGTTATCGCTTCGACGCGCAGCTGGATATGCGGATGAACCCGGACGACGAACGCGGAGCGGCAGATTTGCTGAATACCTACACGGCGGACGAACTGCAGCGGGTGTTTGGCAATTACGGCGAGGTGCGCAACGCCCGCACCCTCGCGCAGGCCTGCATCCGCTTCCGGGATAAAAACCGCTTCCGTACCACGGGTGATCTGGTGGCCGTCTGCGAACCGGTGGTCATGGGCGAGCGCTGGCGCTACCTGTCGCAGGTGTTTCAGGCGCTGCGGATGGAAGTGAATGATGAAACCGGCGCCCTGCAGGCATTTCTGAGCGACGCAACCGAAATGCTCCGGACCGGCGGCCGGCTGGTGGTGATCACCTACCACTCTATCGAGGACCGGATCGTCAAAAACTGGTTGAAAACGGGAAATAGCGAAGGGGATGTCAAAAAGGATTTCTACGGAAATATCGAGCGCCCCTTCGAGATCATAACGAAAAAACCCATCGAGCCTTCCGCAGCGGAAATCCAGGAAAACCCCCGGGCCCGCAGCGCAAAACTTCGGGTAGCGGAGAAAAAAGGATAAAGTGAAGCACAGCATTGAATCGATAAATCAATAACCATCAACATGGCAAAGAAATTTCTGGACGCACTGAACATCAGCCACCACTCCACGGAGTGGGTGTTCCGGAATTTTTCCTTCCTGTTGTTTCTGGGTTTTTTGGCGCTGGTGTATATCGCGAACGCGCATTTTGCGGAGAAAAAAGTCCGGGATATTCAGCGTATCCAAAAGGAAATCAAAGAGTTAAAGTGGCAATATACCTCCATTAAAAGTGAAACGATGTACAAGTCAATCCAGTCCCAGATTGATGCCAGCCTGGAGCCGGTAGGGGTGGATCTGGCGAACAAAGGTCCGAAGGTGATAGAGGTGAAATAATTAATTCATTTATGTTAAACATCAAAAACGAAGTCCTCGTACGCGTCTATCTGCTGGCAGCAGTGGTCTTGTTTGTGTCCGTAGTGATCACAGGCAGGCTGTACCAATTGTCGGTGGTACAGGCGCCGAAGTGGGAAGCAAAGGCCGACAGCCTGTTTCTGAAGTTCGTGGATGTGTACGCGGACCGGGGAAATATCCTGGCTTCAGACGGAAGCCTGATGGCTACTTCCCTGCCGTTCTTTGATGTTTATTTTGACGCCAAGGCAGAAGGCCTCACAGATGATGCCTTCGAACAAAATGTGGACAGCCTCGCCTGGATGCTTTCCACGTATATCGACCAGCAGTACACCCCCGGGGCCTATTCCAAATGGCTGCGGGATCTGCGGCTGGCCGACCCCAATACCCGGGGAATTCGCTACGCGCCGATCGCAAAAAATCTGTCGTACACCAAAATGCAAATGCTCAAGGACTTCCCGTTGTTTCGCCTGGGGCGCTACAAAGGGGGGCTGATCGTAGAGCAGACCGCCAAGCGGGAGCGACCGTTCAAGTTGCTGGCCCAACGCACTATCGGATATGTACGCGAAGGCGCCCTGCCGGTAGGTCTGGAAGGCAGTTTCGACAAGGTTCTGGGCGGCTCCTCCGGCAAACAGCTCATGCTTCGGGTGCCCGGCGACGTGTATATCCCGGTGAACGACCTGGCTGAAATCGAACCCCGTTCGGGCGACGATATCGTCACTACCCTGGATATCAACATCCAGGACGTGGCCGAAAACGCCCTGATGAATGCCTGTAAAAATCACGAAGCCGACCACGGCTGCGCCATCGTGATGGAAGTGAAAACCGGCGCCATTCGCGCCATGGCCAATATCGGCCGCACTCCGCAAGGCTGGTGGGAGACCTATAACTACGCGGTGGGCGAACGGGTCGAGCCGGGATCGATGTTCAAACTGGCCTCCTTTATGGCTATGCTTGAAGACGGCTATCTCGATGACTTCGACCTGAAGATCCCCGTGTACAAGGGGAAGGTCAAGTTCTACAAGGACGAACTGGTGGACGCATCGCCCCACGGGCTCGACTCGATGACCATCCGCCAGGTGTTCGCGCAGTCGTCCAATGTCGGCACCGCGACTATGGTCCAGCAGTACTACGGCGATACCCGCAAGGCGGCGAGTTTTATCGAGCACCTGCGCGACTTTGGCCTCGACCGGCCGACCGAAATCGAGATCGGTGGCGAAGAAGCCCCGCTTATCAAGGATCCGGATGGCTCCAAAGGCGAATGGTCGGGTACCACCTTGCCCTGGATGAGCATCGGTTACGAACTGCTGCTGACCCCCATGCAACTGCTCACGTTCTACAACGCTGTGGCAAACGAAGGGCGTATGATGAAACCTTACCTGGTGGAGCGTATCGAAAACTACGGCGATGTCATCAAGGAATTCCGTCCGGTAACGATGAAACGCAGTATAGCAAGCCGCAACACCATCCGGAAAGCCAAGGAATTGCTGACCGGCGTGGTAGAACACGGCACGGCGCATAATATCTATTCCGGTTTGTATCAGATTGCCGGGAAAACCGGCACGGCACAGCTGAATTACCACAAATTCAAATCCCGCGAAGGTCTTCGCTATCAGGCGGGCTTTTGCGGCTTTTTCCCGGCCGACAATCCGGTGTATTCCTGTATTGTGGTCATCAGCGAACCGAAACGCGGTGGTTACCACGGCGCAGAGGCGGCAGCACCGGTGTTTCGGGAGATCGCCGATAAATGCTTTGCACTCAAAGCCGCCCTGCACCCGCCGGTCAACAGTGATCCGCCGGCCAGGCTGGTATCCGCCGCCCTTCCATCGATCGATGCCGGCCAGGGCGAAGACCTGAAAGCCTCGCTCGACTGGCTCAATCTCGATTGGTACGGCGACCGGAAAATGCCGGAATGGGCTGTTCTGAAAGCCCGGAACGATACCCTGCTCGCATTGCCGCGGATCGTTCCGGAAAAAACAGTGCCCTCCGTGGTGGGCATGGGCCTCAAAGACGCGGTGTTCCTGCTCGAAAACAGGGGCTGCCGGGTCCGCGTAAAAGGCGTGGGCAAGGTTGTCCGCCAGAGCCTGGCGCCCGGTACCCGGGCAAGCGGCCGGACTACCGTAGTACTTTATCTCGAATAATAATTACGCCTGTTCGCAGCGCTTGATCCCAGAGGGCGACAATCGTTGGAACAGGAGAACATAAGTCAACGTACGTAGAAACAATAAACATTGAAAACGCTTGCAGAACTGCTACAACGGGTGCCCGGTATCCGCCAGATCAACGGCGACACCGGCATCGGCATCCAGGGGCTCCGCTTCGACAGCCGCCAGGTTCAACCCGGCGATTGCTTCGCAGCGATCCGGGGCGTAGCGTTCGACGGGCATCAGTTCATTGACAAAGCAATTGAGAAGGGCGCGGTGGCGCTGCTGTGCGAAACTTTGCCGGCCAGGCAGCCCGGCCAAACTGCGCTGACTGTCATTCAGGTGGAAAACAGCGCCGAGGCTTTGGGGCAGCTGGCTGCCGCGTTTTACGACCATCCGTCCGAACAAATGCAGGTGGTCGGTATTACCGGAACCAACGGCAAAACCACCACGACGACGCTTCTGCATCAGCTCTACACAGCGCTCGGGTATAAAACCGGTTTGCTCGGCACGGTGGAAAACCGCATCGGGGCGGCAGTGGTGCCCAGTACGCATACTACGCCGGATGCGGTCAGCCTCCAGCAACTCCTCCGGGAAATGGCCGACGCCGGTTGTACCCAGGTATTTATGGAGACCAGCAGCCACGCCATTCATCAGCGGCGGGTAGCCGGGGTACGGTTTGCCGGCGCGGTGTTCACCAACCTGACTCACGACCACCTGGACTACCACAAGACCTTTGCCGAATACCGCGACACCAAAAAACGCCTGTTCGACGAGCTCCCGGCCACGGCTTTCGCCCTGGTCAATGTGGACGATAAGAACGGCCGCTTCATGGTACAGAACACCGCCGCCCGCATCCAGACCTACGGCCTGAAAAGTCCCGCAGATTTCAAGGCCCGTATCCTGGAAAACGGCCTGACGGGACTGCATCTGTTGCTGGACGGCGAAGCCCTGCACGCGCGGTTGATCGGCGAGTTCAACGCCTATAACCTTGCCGCTGTGTATGGTACCGCACGCCTGCTTGGCGCCGATAAAATGGAAACCCTGACTGCGCTCAGCAACCTGCGCGGCGCCGAAGGACGCTTTGAGGCAATCCCGCACCCCGGCAAACCCGAATGCCTGGGTATCGTCGATTACGCCCATACGCCCGATGCGCTGGAGCAGGTGCTGGAAACCATCGCACAACTCAAAAAGCGAAGCTCCCGGGTGATTACGGTGGTAGGCTGCGGCGGCGATCGCGATAAAACCAAGCGCCCCCTGATGGCCCACGCCGCGGCCCGGCTCAGCAACCAGCTGATCCTGACCAGCGATAATCCGCGGACCGAAACCCCGGAAGCCATACTGCGTGACATGGAAGCCGGCCTCGATACCGAAGATCTCAAAAAAACACTGACCATAGAAAACCGCGAACAAGCGATAAAAACCGCCTGCCGGCTTGCCGGCCCGGGCGATGTGATCCTGATAGCCGGAAAAGGCCACGAAAAATACCAGGAAATTCACGGGGTGAAATATCCTTTTGATGACAAGGCCGTACTGCTCCGGTATTTTCAGGAGTAAGTATGGGAAGAAGACCCTCCCGAAATTACCCCAAACCATTAAATCAAATAAGTGAACAAAGACATAATAGTGGAGGGACTATTATTTTGAACAGTCGCTGCGGGGCGATGGAAAATCGCCCCCAGCATATTTTAACAAAGAACGATCATGCCAACGATGCTATAACATGCTGTATCATTTATTCAAATGGCTGGAAGAAACGTACCATATTCCCGGAGCGGGACTGTTTCAATACAGTTCTTTCCGGGCGGGCGCTGCGGTGATCCTCTCCCTGGTGATCTCCCTGATCATCGGGCGCCGGATCATTGACGGACTCCGGCATTTGCAAATCGGCGAAACGGTGCGGGAACTCGGGTTGAAAGGTGAGAACCTGAAGGCTGGTACTCCGACCATGGGCGGCGTGATCATTATAGCGGCAACGCTGATCCCCTGTCTGTTGCTGGCGCGTTTGGATAATGTCTATATCCTCCTCATGCTGTTCGCCACGATATGGATGGCTTCTATCGGGTTTATTGACGACTATATCAAGGTATTTAAAAAAGATAAAAAAGGCCTCAAGGGGATATTCAAGGTGCTCGGGCAGGTAGGGCTCGGTCTGATCGTAGGGGGCACGATGTTGCTCAGCGACGAAGTGGTGGTGCGGATGGAACCGGAAAAAGCGGCAATGCACGGCTATGAGGTGATGAATTCCGTATTTGTCAAGGAGGGCGAGAATTCCTATAAAGAACTGGTGCACGTAAAAGCCCCGATAACCAATGTTCCGTTCTTTAAAAACAACGAGCTCGACTATTCGCGCATCCTTTGGTTTCTCGGCGACAATGCCGCCAATCTGGTCTGGATCGTATTTCTCCTGATGACCATTCTGGTGATCACGGCGGTGAGCAACGGCGCCAACCTGACCGATGGCCTGGACGGGCTTGCGGCGGGGGTTTCGGCTATCGTGATTGCGGCGCTGGGCGTCATGGCGTTTGTGAGCGGCAACTCCCTGGCCGCGGATTATCTGAAGATCCTGTATATCCCCTACACGGGCGAGCTGGTGATCTTTTCGGCCTGTCTGCTGGGCGGTTGTATTGGTTTTCTATGGTACAATGTATTTCCGGCGCGGGTGTTTATGGGCGATACGGGCAGCCTGACCCTTGGCGGCATTATTGCAGCCCTGGCGATCGTGTTGCGCAAGGAATTGCTGATTCCGCTGCTTTGCGGCGTTTTTCTGATCGAAAATGTATCGGTAATGCTGCAGGTCTGGTATTTCAAATACACCAAGAAAAAATACGGCGAAGGCCGGCGTATTTTCAAAATGGCGCCCCTTCACCACCACTATCAAAAAGAAGGCTATCACGAAGTGACGATTTCCGTTCGATTTTGGATTGTTCAGATCCTGTTGGCGGTACTCACGGTTATCACACTGAAAGTCAGGTAAAATGGCAAAGACAAAACGTATAGCGATCCTCGGCGCCGGCGAATCCGGAACAGGCGCCGCCCTGCTGGCCAAATGGCTGGGCTATACGGTATTTGTGTCCGACAAAAGCCCGATCAAGCCCGTTTTCAAAGCCGAACTGGAACAAGCGGGGATTCCGTATGAGGAAGGCCGGCATTCGCTGGATGAGATCTTGAATGCCGCTGAAGTTGTCAAGAGCCCGGGTATTCCGGAAAAAGCGGAAGTTATGCAGGCGATACGGGCCAAAGGCCTGCCTGTGATCGGCGAGATCGAGTTTGGGTGGCAGCACATGCCCAGGGGGGCTAAAGTAGTGGCCATCACCGGAAGCAACGGAAAGACTACTACGACCGGCCTGGTCTATCATTTGTTGAAAACGGCGGGCTTGAATGCCGTCGCAGGTGGAAATATCGGCCATGCCTTCGCCCGCCTGGTTCTGGATGATCTGAAGTCGGGACAAAGCGGCGTGGGTTCCCGGGAGAATCCGCGGATCTACGTGCTCGAGGTCAGCAGTTTCCAGCTGGAAGACATCGCGCTGTTCCGCCCGAAGGTGGCGGTGTTGCTCAATATTACACCGGATCATCTGGACCGCTACGATTATCAGTTGGAAAACTATGCCCGCGCCAAGTTTCAGATCAATAAAAATCAAAAGCGCGGCGATGTGTTCCTGTTCAATGGTTATGATCCGGTGATCCGGGACTATCTGGACAGGCATGCTCTGGCGCCGGCGAAGAAGATGGTGATCCGGAAGGGGTTCTTTAAAAACGGTATTATCCGGGTTGGGCGGCATTATCAGTTCGATATGACGAACAGCAGATTGCGCGGCCCGCATAATATGTTCAATGCGTTTTGCGCCATCCGGATAGCCTTGTTGTTCGGCGCCGATCCGCAATTGATCGGGGAGGGGCTGAACAGTTTCCAGCCGCCTTCACACCGCATGGAAGTGATTGCCACGGTCGAAGGTGTGACCTACGTCAACGACAGCAAGGCCACCAATGTGGACGCCGTGTTCTATGCCCTCCAGGCAATGGAACAACCGACGGTCTGGATCGTGGGCGGCCAGGATAAAGGCAATGACTACTCCCCCTTGCTGCCGCTGGTGCGCAAAAAAGTGAAGGCGATCGTGTGTATGGGGGTGGATAAC